>DASZFR010000129.1:0-18570 GCA_035939635.1 Solirubrobacteraceae bacterium | reverse complement strand
GCTCGCCGAGCTGCCGCAGGTGCGCGGCTATCACCTCGTGCCCGCCGGCGCGTCGAAGGTGGCGGCGGTGGCGGTGCACCGCCGCGCGCGCGGCTACGAGCGCGAGGAGTGCATCGCTGTGGGCGACTCGCGCGAGGACCTCACGTGCGCCGCCGAGGTGGGCACCTTCTGGCTGGTGGCCAACGCGCTGGCGCGCGACCCCACGATGCGCGACGCGCTCGCGGGCGCGGACAACGCGCGCGTGGCCGAAGCGGGCTACGGCTCGGGCGTGTACGAGGCGGTGGTGAGCTCGCTGATGGGCTAGCCGCGGCGGCGCTAGCCGCGGCGCCGGCGCCGGCCGCTCAGCAGCCACCACGTGCGCAGCCACACCCCGGGTTTTGCGCGCCGCCAGCGCGCGGGCGCCGGCACGGTGGCGCGCACGAGCGCGACCCACTGATCGAGCGGCAGCTCGCCGGCGATGAGGCGTCCCAGCGCGCCCGTGACCGGCGCGTGTACGCCCGCGCGCTCGATGCTGCGCGCCAGCAGCGGTACCGACTCGAGCGCCTCCACGGCCTGGCCGACGCGCTGTGGGATCTCGCCCACGGGCACGCCCGCAGCGAGCAGCTCACCCGCGCGGCGGTTGCGGCTCTCGCGCGCGAGCGCGGTGGCGACGAGATCGCCGGTGCCGGCCAGCCCGATCATCGACTCCGGGCGCGCGCCCAGGTCCTGCGCGTAGCTCCAGACCTCGGCGAAGATGTGCCCGGCGGCGGCGCCGGCGGCGTTGAGCCCCTGGGCTTCGGTGGCGCCGGCGGCGAGCGCGGCGGCGTTCTTGGCCGCCCCCGCGAGCTCCACCCCGACTGGGTCGTCGGACTGCTCGCAGACGACGCCCGCGCGGTTGAACACCGCGGCCAGCGAGCGCGCGAGCCCTTCGTCACGTGACGCTGCCACCAGCGCCGCACCCTCCCTGACCATCTCGCGCGCGTGCGCGGGGCCGCCGAGGCACGCCACGCGCGCGGGGCCGTAGAGCTCGGCGAGCATGCTCGTGGGAGGTCGCCCGTCCGGCCCCACAAGGCCCTTTGCGAGCGACACCACCGCAGCGCGCGAGTCCAGCTGCTCCAGCCCTGCGACGACCTCGCCGAGCGCCTGTGACGGGACCGCCAGGAACACATAGTCGGCGCGCTCCACGCCGCCGGACGCCGCCTCCACGCGCAGCCCCGCCGGCAGCACGACGCCGGGGAGGTACTCGCGGTTCTCGCCCTCGCTGGCGAGCCGCTGCGCCTTCTCGGCGCTGCGCGCCAGCAGCGTGGCGCGCATGCCCGCGCGGGCGAGCAGCACCGCGAGCGCGGTGCCGAAAGAGCCCGCACCGATCACGACGGCGCGCCGGAAGGAGGGGGTTGGGAGCGAGCGAGCGCGTGCGGCGCGGGACCCCGTGCTCGCAGTAGGCTCGGGCGCGGACATCAGATGAGCGAGCCTAGCGGTACACAAACGCTGGCCGCGCCCGCGCGGCCGGCGAAGCGCTTCAGCAACTGGACGGGCGATCAGAGCTGCGCGCCGGTCGCGTGGGAGCACCCCGCCGGCGTCAACGAGCTACGGGAGGCGGTGGCGCGCGCGGCGGACGCCGGCCTTGCGGTGCGCGCGGTGGGGAGCGGGCACTCCTTCAGCGACGTCGCGTGCAGCGACGGGATGCTGGTCTCGCTGGAGCAGATGGGCGGCGTGCTCGACGTCGACCGCGCGTCGGGCCTCGTGCGCGTGCAGGGCGGGATCACGATCAAGCGGCTCAGCAGCGAGCTGCACGAGCACGGGCTCGCGCTGGAAAACGTGGGGGACATCGACGTCCAGACGATCTCGGGCGCGATCTCCACCGCCACGCACGGCACGGGCCTGCGGCTGCGCAACCTGTCCGCGCAGGTGCACGAGCTGACGCTGGTGCTGGCGGACGGGTCGCTGTTGTCGTGCTCGCTTCAGCAGGACGCCGAGCTGTGGCGCGCGGCGCGCGTGGGCGTGGGTGCGCTGGGCGTGATCGCGGAGGTGACACTTCGCTGCGTGCCCGCGTTCACGCTGCACGGGGTGGACGCTCCGGCGCCGCTTGAGGAAGTGCTCGAACGCTTCGACGAGCTCTGCGAGCGCAACGACCACTTCGAGTTCTTCGTGTTCCCGCACGCGCGCGTGGCGCTGACGCGCGCCAACAACCGCGTCGAGCGCCCGCCGCGGCCGCCGGGGAGGGTTTCGGCGTACCTGAACGACGTGCTGCTCACGAACCGCGCGTTTGAGCTGTTCTGCCACGCGGGGCGGCGCTGGCCGCGCCAGATCCCGCGCCTGAACCGCACGGTCACGCGGCTGGCCGGGCGTCGCGAGCGCACCGACCGCTCGTCTGAGATCTTCGCCAGCCCGCGACTGGTGCGCTTCACCGAGATGGAGTACGCGCTGCCGCGCGCGGCGACCGGTGAGGCGGTGCGCAGGGTGCTGGAGCTGATCGAGCGCGAGCGGCTCGCGGTGCCGTTCCCGATCGAGGTGCGCACCGTGGCGGCCGACGACGCGCTGCTGAGCACCGCGCAGGGGCGCGACAGCGGATTCGTGGCGGTGCACATGTATCGCGGCATGGAGTGGGAGCGATACTTTCGAGCGGTGGAGTGCGTAATGGACGAGCTCGACGGCCGCCCGCACTGGGGCAAGCGCCACTTCCAGACGGCAGCCACGCTGCGCAGGCGCTACCCGCACTGGGACAGCTTTCAGGCGGTGCGCGCGCGCGTTGACCCGCACGGCCGCTTTGCAAACGCGTTCGTCGAGCGCGTGCTCGGCCCCGTCGGCGGGGACGCCGGATGAACGTCGCTACCGAGACCGCGCGCGTCGAGCGCCCGGCGGGCGAGCCACAGTCCGAGTACGAGCGCCTGGCGCGGGCCACGGACGGGCTTCAGGCGCCGTTTGCGCTGGTGGACCTCGACGCGATGTGGGCAAACGCGGCGGACATGGAACGGCGGGCGGCGGGCAAGCCGATCCGCCTCGCGAGCAAGTCGGTGCGCTGCCGCGAGCTGCAGCGGCGGATCCTCGTGCGCCCGGGCTTCAGCGGCACGCTCGCCTACACGCTGCCCGAGGCACTGTGGCTGTGCGAGTGCGGCACGCGCGATCTAGTCGTGGCATATCCGAGCGCCGACCTGGAAGCGCTGCGCGAGCTCGCGCGGAGCGCGGCGCGCGAGCACGTGTGCGTGATGGTGGACGGCGGCGAGCAGCTGGCGCTGATAGGGCGGGCGCGCCGTGACGGCGGAGCCGCCGCGGCCGCGGTGCAGGTGTGCATCGACGTAGACGCGGGCTGGCGCGCGCTGGGCGGACGCGTGCGTGTGGGCGCGAAGCGCTCGCCGCTGCACACGCCCGCGCAGGCGGGGGCCTTCGCGCGCGAGTTGCTCGCGAGCGAGGGTCTCCAGCTCGTGGGGATCATGGCTTATGAGGCGCAAATCGCGGGGCTCGGCGACCGCCCGCCCGGGCGCCCGCTGCGGGCGGCGGCGATCCGCCGGATGCAGGCGCGCTCGGCGCGCGAGCTCGCGACGCGGCGCGCCGAGGTGGTCGCCGCGGTGGCGGCCGAGCTCGCCGCGCGCGGCCGCGTGCCGCTGCGCTTCGTCAACGGCGGTGGCACCGGCAGCCTGCACCAGACGACCGCGGAGCGATGCGTGACCGAGCTCGCCGGCGGCTCGGGCCTGTATGCGCCGGCGCTGTTTGACTCCTACCGCGCGTTCGCGCCGCGGCCCTCGGCGTTGTTTGCGCTGCCAGTCGTGCGCCGCCCCGGGCGCGGGGTGGTCACCGTGCTGGGCGGCGGGTACCTCGCCTCCGGCTCCGCCGACAGCGCGCGCCTGCCCCAGCCGTACCTGCCTGCGGGGCTTGCGCTCGACGGCCTCGAGGGCGCGGGCGAGGTACAGACGCCGCTGCTCGGCGCAGCGGCGGACGCGCTCGCGGTCGGCGCCCACGTGTTCTTCCGCCACGCCAAGGCCGGCGAGCTGTGCGAGCGCTTCACCACGCTGCACCTGCTCGAGGGCGATCGCATCGTCGACGAGGTGCCCACGTACCGCGGCGAGGGGCGCTGCTTCTTGTGAGCCGCTTTTTGATGGCTGCAGCGCGCAGCGTCCCCGACGGCGGTGGGTTGGAGCGTGAGTCGGGCGGCTCCCCTGCTGCGCGCGGCAGCGGTCTTCATGCGCCGCTGCGGGAAGTCGTGGAGGCGCTCGCGCCGCTGGAGCGCACGCCCTGCTCGCCCGGTGAGCGCGAGGCGGCGCGATGGCTCGCCGAGCGCGTGCGCGGCGCGGGCGCGGCGGAGGTGGCGATCGAGCGCGAGCCGTCGTGGGGGACCTTCGCGCCCACCTCGACCGGGCTGGGGGCGCTCGGGGTGGCTGCGGCGTTGCTCGCGCTCGGCGGGCGGCGGACGCCGGCCGCGGCGGCGGCCGCGCTGAGCACGGCGGGGATCGTGGACGAGGCGCAGAACGGCCCGCGCCTGCTGCGCCGCGCTGTGCGTCGCAGGCGCGAGACGGTCAACGTCGTGGCGCGCATCGGCGAACCCGCGCCGCGCACGCTGGTGGTGCTCGCCCACCATGACGCCCCGCAGACCGGCTTCATCTTCGACCAGAGCCTGCAGAAAAAGCTCCACGAGCTGTTTCCCGAGTGGATCGAATCGATCAGGACCTCGCCGCCGCAGTGGTGGCTCGGCCTGGTGGCGCCGCTGACCGCGCTCGCGACCGCGGTCACGCGCCGGCGCGGGCTCGCGTGGGCGGGGCTCGCGGCAGGCGCCTTGGCGACGGTCGCCGCCGCCGACGTCTGGCGCAGCGAGACTGTTCCGGGCGCGAACGACAACCTGTCTGGCGTGGCCTGCCTGGTCGCGCTGGCGCAGATGCTGCGCGAGCGCCCGGTGGCGGGGCTGCGCGTGCTGCTGGTCTCCTGCGGCGCGGAGGAGACGCTGCAGGACGGCGTGCGGGCGTTCATCGCTCGCCACCGCGGCGAGCTGGCGCCCGGCCAGACGTCGTTCGTGAACCTCGACACGGTCGGCTCGCCGCACCTGGCGATGCTCGAGGGCGAGGGCCCGATCTGGATGGAGGAGTACGCGGGGCCGTGGCTGCGCGAGCGCTTGGTCGCGTGCGCCGAGCGCCTGGGCGTGTCGCTGCGCCGGGGCTACCACGCGCGCGCCTCGACCGACAGCGTGATCCCCAGCCGCGCGGGCTATCCGATCGCGACGCTGGTGTCGGTGGCCGACTGGGGCCCGCCCGCCAACTACCACCTGCCCAGCGACATCCCGCAGAACCTGGACTACGACACGGTCGCCGGCGCGGCCGCGATCACCTACGAGCTCGCGCGCTCGCTCGCGCAGGCGTAGGCGATCAGCGCGGGAGGCCGACGGCGATCAGCACGGCGAGGCGCCGCCCCGCGGCCGTCAGCGCCGCGGCGGTTTTCGCGTGCGCTACCGATTGCAGGTCGAGCACTCGCTCATCGAAGGAGTTGAGCGTGTTCTGCGCGGCGACCGCGTACGCCGGCACGCCGGATTGGCGCGCGCGGGTGGCGAGCTCGAACGCCACGGTGTGCGCGAGGGAGGGCTCGGCGAGCGCCCGGTCGGCGATCACCAGCGCGCGCGCGTCGCGCATGCGCGCGTCGAAATGGACCGCGCGCAGCAGTTCGCCGAGCGCCTCGCCCGGCGCAGGCGCAAGCGCGCATACGTCGGGCCACTCCAGGCCGCCGGCGTGCAGCCCCCGAGCGAGCGCCACGGCAACACTCTCGGCGTCAAGGCGCGCGCCGAAGGCGGTGCTCGCGACCAGCGCGCGCTGCGGGATCATCCAGATGCGGGCCACGATCGGTCATCCTTCCAGCAAGTGGCTGCGGCCAAGGCCAAATACGAGACGCTCGAGCTGTGCGGCCACGAGGTCCGCGTGAGCAATCCGGACAAGCTGTTCTTCCCCGAGCGCCGCGTGACCAAGATGGACCTCGTGCGCTACCACGTCGAGTGCGAGCAGGCGGTGGTGCGCGGCCTGCGCGAGCGCCCCACCGTGATGAAGCGCTGGGTGGAGGGCGTGGACGGCGAGCCGTTCTTTCAGAAGCGCGTGCCCGACAGCGCCCCGGAGTGGCTGCAGACCGCGACGGTGACCTTTCCCAGCGGCCGCCACGCCCGCGAGCTCGTGCCAAACGACGTCGCGCATCTGGTGTGGGGTGTGAACTTGGGCGTGATCGACTGGAACCCGTGGCCGGTGCGCCGCTCGGACCTCGACCACCCCGACGAGCTGCGCGTGGATCTGGACCCGACGCCGGAGGCTCCCTTCGCGATGGTGCGCGAGGTGGCGCTCGGCGTGCGCGACGTGCTCGACGAGCACGGCCTGCGCGGGTTTCCCAAGACCTCGGGCTCGCGCGGGATCCACGTGTATGTGCGCGTGAAGCCCGAGCACGGCTTTCAGGAGGTGCGCCGCGCGGCGCTCGCGCTCGCTCGCGAGGTGGAGCGGCGCATGCCGGGGCGCGCGACGAGCAAGTGGTGGAAGGAGGAACGCGTGGGCGTGTTCATCGACTACAACCAGAACGCGCGCGACCGTACGGTCGCCTCCGCCTACTCGGTGCGGGCGGTGCCCGACGCGCGCGTGTCGTGTCCGCTTGAGTGGGAGGAGGTCGGCGACGTGGAGCCCGCGGAGCTGACCATCCAAACCGTGCCCGCGCGCCTGCGCGAGCGCGGCGACCCGTCGGCGAACATCGACGAGCGGCCGCTGAGCCTGGAGCCATTGCTCGAGCTCGCCGATCGCGACGAGCGCGAAGGCCTCGGCGACGCGCCGTGGCCGCCGCACTTTCGCAAGCAGAAAGGCGAGCCGCGCCGCGTACAGCCGAGCCGAGCGCGCCGATGACGCTGGCGTTGAGCCCGCCGGTGAAGCCGCAGCTCGCACTGTCGCGCAAGGAGCTGCCCGAGGGCGACCAGTACGCGTACGAGATCAAGCTCGACGGCTTCCGCTGCTTGGCGTTCGTGGACGGCGAGGACACCTACCTGCAGTCGCGCGGCGGCAAACCCTTCAGGCGCTACTTTCCCGAGCTCGAGTTCCCGCCGGGCCGCTACGTGCTCGACGGCGAGATCGTGGTGCGCGGCGCCGACGGGCGCGAGGACTTCGACGCGCTGGGCCAGCGCATCCACCCGGCGGCATCCCGCGTGGCGCGCCTCGCGGCCGAGACGCCGGCGGTGTTCGTGGCCTTCGACCTGCTCGCCGAGGGCGACGAGGCGCTGCTCGACCAGCCGTTCACGCGGCGCCGCGCGGCTCTCGAACGGCTCCTGGCGAGCGACGGTTTCTCCTGCGCGCCGATCGAGCTGATGCCGTCCACCGCGAGCGCCAAGGAGGCGCGCAAGTGGCTGAAGCAGGCCGAGGGAGCGATCGCCAAGGAGATCTCGGCGCCGTACCGGCCCGGCGAACGCAAGGGCATGGCCAAGGTCAAGCGCGTGCGCACGATCGACGCCGTCGTCGTGGGCTGGCGACCGGGCAAGGAGCCCGACACGGTGGGCGCCCTGATCCTGGGTCTCTACGACGGCGACCAGCTGCGCGTGGTGGGCCACTGCTCGGGACTCACCGCGAGCGAGAAGCGCAGGCTGGTGGGCTTTCTCGCCCCCTATGAGACCGGCGAGCGCGGCAGCGGCGATCCCAGCCGCTGGAGCTCAGGGCGCGAGCTCGAGTGGATCGCTCTGCGCCCCGAGCTGGTGATCGAGATCGACTTCGACCACGTGTCCGCCGGGCGCATCCGCCACGGCGCGAGGCTGCGGCGCTGGCGCGAGGACAAGGACCCGCGCGAGTGCACCTACGACCAGCTCGACTCGTAGCGGGCACTAGCATCAAGACGTGGGCGCGCGCGCCGCGACAGTGGGAGAGGAGGAGTACCTGCAGAGTCTCTACTGGCTGCAAGAGGCGGGCTTGCCGATGACCGGGGCGAACATTGCGCGCGCGATGCAGCTGTCGGCGCCAACCGTGCACGAGATGGTGGGGCGCCTGGAGCGCGACGGATACATCACGCGCGACCGCGAAAAGACGATCGCGTTCACTCCCAGCGGCGCGGAGCGCGCGGAGGTGATCGTGCGCCGCCACCGCATGATCGAGCGGTTCCTCACCGACGTGCTCGGCGTCCCCTGGGATGAGGTGCACGAGGAGGCCGAGCGGCTGGAGCACGCGATGTCGCCGGTGCTCGAGGAGCGCATGCACGCCGCGATCGGCGGCGCCGAGACCTGTCCGCACGGGCACCCGATCGCCGCGGGCAAGCGCCTGGCGGGCGTGCCGCTCGCCGACGTGGCGGTGGGTGCGTCGGTGCGCGTGCTGCGTTTCGAGAACGAGGCCGAGCAGCTGCTGCGTTACCTCAAGGCCGCCGGGCTGTACGTGGGCTTTGAGGGCACGGTCGCCTCAAGCGACGACGACGAGGTGGTGCTGCAGGGCGCCGACGGCGCGCGCAGCGCGCTCACGCCCAGCGTTGCCGAGACCGTCTCGGTCAGCGCCGACCCCTCGCCGCCGCCGCGCACCGCGCTGCCCGAGCGCCTGGTGCTGGGCCAGCGCTACGGCCGCTGACGACTACGTCAGCGAGCGGTAAGCCGAGGCGAGGCGACGCACGCCCTCCTCGATCTGCGCGGGCGTGACGCCCGCGTAGGCGAGACGCAGCGAGTTGTCGCCGCCCTCGAGCATGAAGTCGCTGCCCTTCACGAACGACACCCCGAGCTCGCTCGCGGCGCGCTGCAGTGCCGCCACGTCGGTGCCGCGCGGCAGCGTGACCCAGAGGAAGTAGCCGCCTTCGGGCGACACGAACTCCGCCTCGGGGAGGTGGCGTCGCAGCGCCTGCGCGAGCGTGCTCGCGCGCTCGGCCAGCGCGGCGCGCACGGTTTCGATCGAGCGCTCGATCGCGCCGGAGGCGCAGAACTCGTACACGATCGCCTGCGCGACCATGCTCGGGGAGATGTACGTGGAGGTGGCGAGCTCCGCGATCGCGGTGATCGTCTCGATCGGCCCCACCAGGTAGCCGACGCGAACGCCGGGACACACGGTCTTCGAGAACGAAGACGCGTACACCACCCGCTCGGGGTCCATCGAGAGCATCGTCGGAAGCGATTCGCCGCTGAAGCGCAGCGCCACGTAGGGGTCGTCCTCGAAGACGATGAAGTTGTACTGCGCCGCCAGCGCCAGCAGCGCCTCGCGGCGGGGCTCAGACAGCGTGTGGCCGGCGGGGTTCTGGAAGTTGGGGATCACGTGCGCGAGCTTCGGACGCGAGCCGCGGCGGTCGCCCAGTAGGCGCGCGAGCGCCTCGGTGTCGAGTCCGTCGGGGGTCAAGTCGATGGCCTGCAGGCGCGCGCCGCGTTTGCGCAGCGACAGCAGCGTGCGGTCGTAGGTGGGGCGCTCGATCACCACTTCGTCGCCCGCCCGCACGAGCGCCTCGAACAAGAACGCATCGGCCTGCATCGAGCCGTTGGTCACCAGCACGCGCTCCGGCTCGACGCCGTGACGGTCGGCGATCCACGCGCGCAGCCGCGGGTAGCCGATGGAGGTGCCATACGCCGTGACTCCCGCCGGGTCGTCCTCGAAGGCGCGCTGCGCCGCGTCGCGCAGGCCGTCCAGGTCGATGATGTCAAGCGACGGGGCGCCCCGCGCGAAGGAGATCGGTGGGCTCGCCGGCGCCGGGTCGGGGGTGCGCAGGCGGCCGAGCAGCTCGTCGTAGTCGTGCGTGAGCTCGCGCGCGGAGCGTTCGAGCCGGTCGCGAAAGCGCATCAGCTCGGCGGCGGTCGGGGGCCCGGCGGGCGCGCCGGCAGTGGTCCGCCGCGACGCCGGCGCCGGCTGCGCCGCGGCGCGTGGCGGCGCTTGAAAGGCGCGGCCCTCCATGGACTCGTCGATCAGGCGGGTGCTCTCGGCGTCATCGGGGCGCGCGGCCAGTCCGTCGTCGCCTGGCTGGGTGCGGCTGCCGATCTCGACCAGGGTGCGCTCGAGCTCCTGGAGCTTTCGCTCCAGCTCGCCGAGCGTGGTTGCGAGCTCCCGTTCCACGGTGGCTAGCGTAGCGAGCGCGGATTGCCGTGCAGCGCGCTCACGCGGCCGCGATCGCGTTGCCGCCGAGCTCCTGCACGGCGATCTGCGCCACCTCGGTCGGCGTGCGTCCCACGCGCACTCCCTTGGCTTCGAGCGCCTGCGCCTTGGCCGCGGCGGTGCCGCTCGTGCCCGACACGATCGCCCCCGCGTGGCCCATCTGCTTGCCCTCGGGGGCGGTGAAGCCGGCGATGTAGGCGACCACCGGCTTGCTCATGTTCGAGGCGATGTACTCGGCCGCCTCCTCCTCGGCCGAGCCGCCGATCTCGCCGGCCATCACCACGAGCTCGGTCTGCTGGTCGATCGCGAACAGCTCGAGGATGTCGACGAAGGAGGACCCTGGCACGGGGTCGCCGCCGATACCCACGATCGTGCTGCAGCCGAAGCCCGCCTGGGCGATCTCGTTGCCGATCTGGTAGGTGAGCGTGCCCGAGCGCGACACCACACCCACGTTGCCCTGTTTGAAAAACGACGCCGGGATGATTCCCACGTTGGCCTTGCCCGGCGAGAGGATGCCGGGGCAGTTCGGGCCTACCAGCCGCGTCTGCGGGTGGTCGCGGCGCAGCAGGTTGTACACGCGCAGCTCGTCCTGCGCAGGGATCCCCTCGGTGATCGCCACGATCAGCGCCACGCCGGCCCGTGCGGCCTCCAGGATCGAGTCGGCGGCGAACCGCGGCGGCACGAAGATCATCGCGGTGTTGGGCTGGGTCTGCTCGACGGCGTCGGCCCAGCTGTCGAACACGGGGATGCCCTCGAGATCCTGCCCGCCCTTGCCAGGCGTGACGCCCGCCACCACGTCGGTGCCGTAACGGCGGTTGTTGAGCGTGTGAAAAGACCCCTCGCGGCCGGTCATGCCGGCCACCGCCAGGCGCGTGCTCTCGTCGACCAGTACCGACATCAGAGGCGCCTCACGCAGCAGCCTCCACGGCGCGGCCCGCCGCGAGCGCGACCACCATCTCGGCGGCTTCGTTCATCGTGCGCGCGCTGTGCACGTTTGGCAGCTGCGCCTCGGCCAGCAGCCTGCGCCCCTCGACGTCGTTGGTGCCGTCCAGGCGGACCACGAACGGAATATGCGGTTTGATCTCGCCGAACGCCGCGATCAGCCCCCGGGCGACCTCGTCGCAGCGGGTGATGCCGCCGAAGATGTTGATCAGCACCGCCTTCACCGCGTCGTTTGAGAGGATCAGCTCGACCGCCTGCTTGATCTTCTGCGCGTCCGAGCCGCCGCCGGCGTCGAGGAAGTTCGCGGGCGAGCCGCCCGCCTGCGCGACCACGTCCAGCGTGGACATCACCAGCCCCGCGCCGTTGCCGAGGATGCCGATGTCGCCGTCGAGCGCCACGTACTGCACGCCCTGTTCTGCGGCGCGGCGCTCGATCTCGTCCTGGTTCTCGCGGTCTGACAGCGCGGCGTTCTCGGGGTGGCGAAACAGCGCGTTGCCGTCCAGCGACACCTTCGCGTCCAGCGCCCGCACCTCGCGCTGCGGCGTGACGATCAGCGGGTTGATCTCCGCGAGCGTCGCGTCCTCGGCGCTCCACACCTCATACAGCGCCACCAGCGCCGCCGCGACGCCCTCGACCACGTCGGCGTCGGCGCCGCCCTCCCTGGCGATGTTTTTCGCCTGCCCCATCGACAGCCCCTGCAGCGGATCGACGTGCTCGCGCACGAGCCGCTCAGGGTGCTGCTCGGCCACCTGCTCGATCTCCACGCCGCCTTCGCTCGAGAAGATCACGAGCGGCAGCTTCGCGGAGCGGTCGAGCAGCACCGCCGCGTAGTACTCGCCGGCGATGTCCGAGGCGCGCTCCACCCACAGCGTGTGCACCCCGTGGCCGCGGATGCTCATCCCGAGGATGTTGGCCGCTTGCTCGCGCACCTCGGCTTCGTCGGCGGCGAGCTTGACCCCGCCGGCCTTGCCGCGCCCCCCGGTCAGCACCTGCGCCTTCAGCACCACCGGATAGCCGATCTTCTGCGCCGCGGCGATCGCCTCGTCGACGCTGCGCACCGCCTCGCCGGAGGACACTTTGAGGCCGTGGCGCGCGAACAGCTGCTTGCCCTGGTACTCCAACAGGTCCATGCCGGCGCGTGACTCTAGCCGAAAGCCGCTGCGCCGCGTGCACATCGCCCGATCGCAGGTCAAGCGCCCGCATGGCCCGATCCGGGGCGCGGCGCGCTGGCAGGGCATAATGCGCGCCGGATGCCCATCCCCAAGAACATCACCTGGGTCACGTTCGACGTGTACGGCACGCTGATCGACTGGGAGACCGGCATCTATGACGCGTTCAGCGCGGAGGCTGCGCGTGACGACGTCGAGATCGACCGCGCCGAGCTGATCGCGCTGTTCCACGAGATCGAGCGCGAAATCGAGAGCGGATCCTACGAGCTCTATGCCGAGGTGCTGCGGCGCACCGCGATCGAGATCGCCAAACGCCTCAACTGGCGTCTGGAGCCCTCGCGGTCGGGCTTCTTGCCCGACTCGGTGCAGCGCTGGAAACCGTTTCGCGAGACCAACCCGCAGCTGGTCAAGCTGGCCAAGAAACACAAACTGGGCCTTCTGTCGAACATCGACGACAAGCTGCTGGGCCAGACGCGCCGCCACATTCCGGTCGACTTCGACCTCGTGGTCACCGCGCAGCAGGTGCGCTCGTACAAGCCCGAGCCGGCGCACTTCACCGAGTGCGCGCGCCGCATCGGCGGCAAGCGCGGGTGGGTGCACGTGGCCTCCAGCTACTACCACGACGTGCTGCCCTGCATCAAACAGCGCGTGCCCGTGATCTGGGTCAACCGCGCAAAACAGAAGCTCGAACCGTCGCAGAAAAAGCCCACCGTCGAGGTGCCCAACCTGCGTGAGGCCGCAAAGGTGCTGGGCGCAAGCTAGCTGAGCTCCCCGCGCTAGTCGCCCGCCCGCGCTAGCCGCCTGCCCGCGCTCGCCGCCTGCCCGTGCTGGCCGCCTGCCCGTGAGTAGCTACTAGGTGACGATCGTCGCGATCGGTGCGCCCGCCTGGATCGGCGAGCCCTCCGTGATGGGCAGGTCAGAGATCGTGCCCGACTTGTGGGCGGTGATCTCGTTCTCCATCTTCATCGCCTCGATGATGCACAGCAGCTGCCCCTCCTGCACGGTGTCGCCTTGCTTGACCAGCACCTTCCACATGTTGCCCTGTAGCGGCGAGGTGAGCGTATCCGAGCCCACCGCGGTGGCGGTTTTCGCCGCCGCGCTGCGCTTGGGCGCGCGCGGCGCGCGCGCGGCCGGCGCTCCGTTTGCCGCGGCGGGGGCGCCGGTCGGCGGCGGCCCCACCACGCGCACGTCAAAGCGCTTGCCGGACACCTCGACGGTGTAGCTCAGCTCGAGCGTCTCGGGCCCGTCCTGCGCCTCCGCGGCGGGGGCGGGGGCCGGCGCGAGCTGCTTTAGCCACTTCTTGTCTTCGAGCAGGTCGCGGCAGGTCTCGCCGCGCGCCCACTGCTCGGTGGCGAGCAGCGCCTTGTGGAAGGGGATCAGCGTCCTGAGCGAGCCGATCTCGTATTCGGAGAGCGCGCGCAGCATTCGTTGTGTGGCCTGCGCGCGGTCCTCGTCCCACACGATCAGCTTCGCGACCATCGGGTCATACATCGGCGACACGTCGCTTCCGGCGCGCACGCCGGAGTCGACGCGCACGCCGGGGCCGGCGGGCTCCGTGTAGGTGGTGATGCTCCCGGGCGCCGGGGCGAAGTTCCTGGATGCGTCCTCCGCGTTTATGCGGCACTCGATCGCGTGGCCGCGCAGCGCGATCTGCTCCTGGGTGTGCGCGAGCGGCTCGCCGGCGGCGGCGCGTATGCCTTCCTTGACGATGTCCACGCCGGTGGTCATCTCGGTGACGCAGTGCTCCACCTGCACGCGCGTGTTCATCTCCAAGAAGAAGTACTCCGCCCCTTCGACGGGGCCGGCGCCATCGGCCGAGCTGTCGCGCGGCACGAGCAGGCCCTCGATCGTGCCGGCGCCGACGTAGTCGACGGCGCGTGCGGCCTCCACCCCGATCTGGCCGATGCGCTGGCGCAGCTGCGGCGACACGATCCACTCCGGCGCGGGGGACTCCTCGATCAGCTTCTGGTGGCGTCGCTGGATCGAGCAGTCGCGCTCGCCGAGGTGGATCACGTTGCCGTGACGGTCGGCGAGCACCTGCACCTCCACGTGGCGCGGGTCGGGCAGGTAGCGCTCGAGGTACACGGTGGCGTCGGAGAAGAACTTCTCGCCCTCGCGGCTTGCGCCCTCGAAGGCGCCCTGCAGCTCGTCCTCGGACAGCGCCACGCGAAAGCCCTTACCGCCGCCGCCGCCCGCGGCCTTTACTGCGACCGGAAAGCCGATCTCGTCGCGAGCGAGCTCGAGCGCCTGCTCGACGGAGCCGACCGGCTCGGTGGTGCCGGGCACGATCGGAACGCCCGCGTCGCGCATCAGCGCCCGCGCGCGCGTCTTTGAGCCCATCGCTTCTATCGCGCTCGCGGGCGGCCCGATGAAAACCACTCCGGCGCGCTCGCATGCGGCCGCGAAGGGGGCGTTCTCGGCCAGAAAGCCGTATCCGGGGTGGATCGCCTCGGCGCCGAGGCGGGCGGCGACGTCGAGGATCTTCTCCACGTTGAGGTAGTTGTCCGCCGCCGGCCCGTCGCCGAGGTTGAACGCCTCGTCCGCGCGCTCTACGTGGGGCGCGTCGCGGTCGAGCTCGGAGTACACCGCCACGCTGGCCACCCCCAGCTCCTGCAGCGCGCGCATGATGCGCACCGCGATCTCGCCGCGGTTTGCGACCAGTACCTTCGTGAACATCGCGCTTAGTTAATCAACCCGGCGCCGACGGTCTCGTTCGTGTCGGCGTCGATCATGATGAAGCTGCCAGTGCGGCGGTTCGCGGTGTAGGGGTCAAACGCCAGCGGCACGCTGGTGCGCAGGCGCACGCGGCCGATGTCGTTGAGCTGCAGCTGTGTCGCGTCGGGCACCCGAGCGAGCGTGTGCACGTCGACGCGGTCTTCGATCTCGTCCACCACCGCGCTCGCGCAGCGCGTGGTCTGCTTGATCACGTAGCGGCCCCGCGCCTGCAGCGGCTGCTCGGTCATCCAGCACACGTCCGCGTGCAGCTCGCGCGCCACCGTGGCGGTCTCGTCGGGCCGGCAGATGAGCTCGCCGCGCGAGACGTCGAGCTCGTCGGCCAGGCGCAGCGCGAACGACATCGGCGCCACCGCCTCGTCGAGCTCGCCGTCGTAGCTATCGATCGCCGCGATCTGCGTGCGGCCGCCGCCGGGCAGCACGACCACCTCGTCGCCGCGCGCGAGCGCGCCGCTTGAGAGCTGACCGGCGTAGGCACGGTAGTCGGCGGGCCCCCCCTCGGCGGCGGGGCGGATCACCCACTGCACGGGGAAGCGCGCGGGCCTGTCGTAGGGGTGGTCGTAGGCGACGTCCACGGTCTCCAGGAAGTGCAGCAGCGTGGGACCCTCGTACCAGTCCATGCGCTCAGAGCGCGCGACCACGTTGTCGCCGTGCAGTGCGGAGATCGGCACGTGCGTGATCCGGCGCGCGGCCTGGGCGGGCCCGCGGCCGGGCCAGAGGTTGTCGGCGAAGGCGTCGAACTCGCCGGCCAGCTCGGCGAAGCGCTGCGCGGAGTAGTCGACGAGGTCCATCTTGTTGATCGCCACCACGAGGTGGGGGATGCCGAGCAGCGCCGACAGAAAGGCGTGGCGCTTTGACTGCTCCTGCACGCCCTTGCGCGCGTCGATCAGCACCACCGCCACGTCGGCGGTGGAGGCGCCGGTGACCATGTTGCGGGTGTACTGCTGGTGGCCCGGGCAGTCGGCGATGATGAAGCGCCGCGCCGGGGTGGCGAAGTAGCGGTAGGCAACGTCGATCGTGATGCCCTGCTCGCGCTCCGCACGCAGCCCGTCGGTGAGCAGCGCGAGGTCCAGTGATCCAGCGCCGCCGCGGCGCTCGCTCGCCAGCGCCACGTGCTCGAGCTGGTCGTCGAAGACCTGCTCGGAGTCGTACAGCAGACGGCCGATGAGCGTGCTCTTGCCGTCGTCCACCGCGCCGGCGGTGGTGAAGCGCAGCAGGTCGAGCGTCACCGCGCACCGCCGTGCCGCGCGCGACCATCCCGGCGCGCGCGCAAGCGCGCGCCCATAAGCATCTCTGTGGCGGCCACTAGAAGTAGCCCGCCTTCTTGCGGTCCTCCATCGCCGCCTCCGACACGCGGTCATCGGCGCGCGTCTCGCCTCGCTCGGTCACGCGCGTGGCGGCGATCTCGGCCACCACCTCGGCGAGCGTGGCGGCCTGCGAGCGCACCCCGCCGGTGCAGCTCATGTCGCCGACGGTGCGGTAGCGCACCATCTCGCTGAACACCTCCTCGCCGTCGATCAGCTCGGCGCCCTCGCGCCACGCGTAGATCATCCCGTCGCGGCGGAACACCGGGCGCTCGTGCGCGAAGTAGATCGAGGGCACCTCCAGGCGCTCGGAGTCGATGTACTCCCACACGTCGAGCTCGGTCCAGTTGGAGATCGGAAACACGCGCACGTGCTCGCCCTTGTGGATGCGCCCGTTGTAGAGGTTCCACAGCTCCGGGCGCTGGCGCTTTGGGTCCCACTGGCCGAAGTCGTCGCGGAAGGAGAACACGCGCTCCTTCGCGCGCGCGCGCTCCTCGTCGCGGCGCGCGCCGCCGAAGGCCGCGTCGAAGCCGTGCTCGGCGATCGCGTCCAGCAGCGTCACCGTCTGCAGCTGGTTGCGCGAGGCGCGCGGGCCCGTCTGCTCGACCACACGTCCGGCGTCGATCGAGTCCTGCACGCGGGCCACGAGCAGGCGCTCGCCCAGCTCTGCGATGCGGCGGTCGCGAAACTCCATCACCTCGGGGAAGTTGTGCCCGGTGTCCACGTGCATCAGCGGGAACGGGAACGGTCCCGGCCGAAAGGCCTTCTCGGCCAGCCGCAGCAGCACGATCGAGTCCTTGCCGCCGCTGAACAGCAGCACGGGGCGCTCGAATTCCGCGGCCACCTCGCGCATCACGTGGATCGCCTCGGACTCCAGCGCGCGCAGGTGGCTGAGCTGCGGTCGCGCCGGCTTGCGGACCGCCCGCGGCGGGGGCGTGGCCACGCTCATGGCCCGGCTGGTTCGTGCAGGCCGCACTCCGTCTTGTCGGTGCCGGCCCAGCGGCCCTCGCGGCCGGCGCCAGGCTGCGTGCACGGCGCGCAGCCGATCGACTCATAGCCCTGGTCGTGTAACGGGTGATAGGGCAGGTCGCGCTCGTGGATGCGCCGCCACACGTCCTTGGCGGTCCAGTGCGCGAGCGGGTTGTACTTCCACAGGTCGCGGTTGTCGTCGCGCTCGATCAGCTCAGTGGCCGCGCGCGTGGGGCCCTGCTCGCGGCGAATGCCGGTGATCCACGCCTGCGCGCCGTCCAGCGCGCGCTCGAGCGCCGCCACCTTCGCCGCCGAGCAGCAGTTGTCCGGGCCGCTCCAGGGCGCGCCCGGACTGCTCGCGTCGAACACCTCGATCTGTACGCCGAAGCGCTCCTCAAACGCGCGCCAGGTCTGCATCGTCTCCTCGAAAAGCACGCCGGTGTCGATCGTGACCACGCGCACCGCGCGGCCGGTGCCCTGGTCCAGGCGCAGCAGCTCGTCGATCAGCACCGACTCCTCCTTCTGGAAGGAGCATAGGAGCACCGCGCGGTCGCGGTGGCGCGCCGCCTCGCGCAGCGTGTGTGTCATGCCGAGCGCGAGATCGACGGCGGTCATTTGAGGTTGCGTTGCGCTGCTGTTCGGAGGCGTCATTTTCTTGCCTTTTCTGTGCACAGTTTGCCTATACGGCGCACTCGCCCTCGCCCCTTTCAACCTGGAACGGCGCGCTGCGGTTCCAGTCGATGAAGTCGTTCATCGTCTCCAGGCCGAAATCGACGGGCATCGACAGATCCTTGACGATGCGCTCGAGCTCGCCGGTGCCCACGCGGCGCGCGAACGCGTCAAATGGCTCGCCTTCGTCGCGCTCGTTTTCGTAGTGGCGGATCCAGCGCTCGATCGCGTCGGGCACGCGCTTGGCCGGTAGGCGCAGCTTGAGGCGCTCGCCGAAGGCCACGTCGCCGCCTTCGTAGCGCCCGCCCACGTGCGGGATGTAGGCCGGGATCGTGTGCTGGCCGACTTTGATCGAGGCGCCGTAGAAGCCGATCGTCGCCACGTGGTGCTGGGCGCAGCCGTTGGGGCAGCCGCTCATCTTGATGTGGATCTGGCGCGTGAGCTCATCCTGGATGTCCATCTGCTCGATGCGCTGCTGCACCGCCTCGTTGAGTCCCATCGAGCTCGTGATGCCAAGCTTGCACGAGTCGGTGCCGGGGCACGACACCACGTCTGTGATCTCCCGTGAGCCGGGCTCGCCCAGGCCCAGCTCGGACAGCGCGCGCCACACGTCGTATGCGCTCTCCTCGCGCACCCAGCGCAGCACGAAGTTCTGTTGCACGGTCGTGCGCGCGTAGGGGCCGGAGTGCTCGCGCATAATTGCCGCCAGGCCGCGGAACTGCTCGGGGGTCAGATCGCCACGGGTGATCTTGACCTCGACTGTGACGAAGC
>DASZFR010000128.1:0-14301 GCA_035939635.1 Solirubrobacteraceae bacterium | reverse complement strand
CCGGGCCCTACGTACCCGATTCGTCTTCGGGCTCTGCGATGCCGCGCGAGTGGCGTGGCACCCTGCCGGGGTGAAAGGCGAAGCTCGAAGCGTGCGCTTCGGCGCTAAAGCTTTCGCTGAAGTTGTACGCGGTCCTGTCCTCTTCGGTTACTGGATTTACGTGCAGCACGGTCTCCATGTACGCAAGGATCGACGAGTTGGTGGCGACGTTGTTGTCGGTGAAGCCCGGCTTCGCGTACGGGCTTACGATCACGAGAGGCAGTCGGATGCCGAGGCCAGCCGGCGGTTTTACGTGGTCGTAGAAGCAGCCACAGTCGTCGTAGTAGATGAAGATCGTCGTGGTCGCCGCGTCGGACCCTTCCTTCACCGCCGCGACCGCTTTACCGATGTAGTTGTCGCCGACGAGCATCGACGTGCCGTTGTGCTGGCTCGTGGCTCCTTCTGAATCCGTGGACGGAGTCACGACCGAGAAGTTCGGAAGTTTGCCGGCTTTGGCGTCGCTCATGAACTGTGACGCTTCGTGCATGTCTTCTTTCTGAGACCCCAGCAGGCACTCGGCGAATGTCGGGCACGTCGACCACACGTAGCCGCTCTGGGCTTTGCCTGCGGTCTTGACGGCGCCGTAGATCCCCCATGTCCGTCCTGCTTCTTCAAGGCGGTCGGCGACGGTCGGCACGTACGGCACAGGTGATTTGCGCCACGGACCTTCTCCGGCTTTGTTCGGCACGCAGGACGGCTCGCTTTCAAGTTTTTCGGTCGACGGGTTGAGCCACTGAGCGTTGAGATTGGAATCGCATCCCCAGCCCGGCCCGGCCGGGGGCGCTTCGGAAACGTGGGTCGGGTTGTTGCCCACGAACCCGTCGAGCGTCTGAGCGAAGAAATCGAAATGCGCCCCCCACGAGGGGACGATGTCGCGGGAGAAGAAGTGGTCAGAGATCGCGCCTTCGCGGGCGAGTTTGGCAAGCGATGGGATCTGGCGGGGCTTGTAGGCGGTGTAGCACTGGTTTTCCTGGCAGCCCCCGACCTTCTCCCAGCCATCCATTTTGCCCCCGTCTATCGCAGCGAGCTGGGACGCTTGGCCGTGGGCCACCCCCACGACGACGTCAGCGGCTTTGGAGAGCGGGATCGTTTCGCCTTTTTCGTTTTTGCCGCTCGCCGCGGCCGAGCATTTGGCTCGTTTGTCGTGAATGCATAGCTGCCCGAGCACGTTGTCAAAGGTGTGGTTCTCCTGCAGGATCACCACGACGTGTTCGATCGGTGGCGACGCGCCACCGGCCGTCGCCATCCGCAACGAAACGGTCGCGGCGATGGCCAGGGCGAGCAGTAACAACCCAGCGGCTCGCCGCACACGCTTGGTGGGGGCCAATCAGCCGTAGAGAGGTATCGCTTGGTGCTTCGCGGTTCCCGTCCTTGTCCCTCTCATCGCAGTCACTGTCGTCCCTTCCGCGTCGGCGTCGCAACGGCCTCGGCTCTGGTGATGTCGCACCGCTGAAGCCGCTCTTCACTCCTTGTCGCGTATAACGCTCAACGGGCGCGAAGGTTGGGCAAGCGCGCTACGCGGCCTAAATTTTCACCCCGTTGTCACGCCGCCCGCGGGTTCTCGAGCACGAGCGCGACTCCCTGTCCTGAGCCCACGCACACACCAAGGACGCCGTAGCGGGCACCGCGCAGACGCAGCTCGGTCGCGAGCGTGAGCACGTAGCGGGTGCCCGACGATCCGAATGGATGGCCGATCGCGACGGCGCCGCCGTTCGGATTCAGGCGCTCGTCGGGCACTTCAAAGCCGTCGAGCTGGCGGGGTAGCTCGCGCAGGATCGCGAGCGCGACCGCGGCGTACGCCTCGTGGACCTCCCACACGTCGATGTCCGCGGGAGCCACGCCGGCGCGCGCCAATGCCTTGGGAATGGCAAACGCCGGCGCGATTCCCATTACCTGAGGGTCGACGGCGCACGTCGCCGAGGAGAGCACGCGCGCAAGCGGCTCGGCGCCGAGCTCCTCTGCGGCGGCGGCGCTGGCCAACACCAGCGCGCTGGCACCGTCGTTCAGCGGCGAGGAGTTGCCCGCGGTCATCTGCGTCGTGTTCGGTTGCGCCGGCAGCGCGGCGAGCTGCTCCGCGTTCGTGTCGCCGCGGATCGACTCGTCGTGCTCGAAGAGGCGCGCGGGCTGCTTACGCGTGGCGGAGATCTCGACCGCATGGATCTCCTGCGCGAGGCGGCCCGAGTCGCGTGCGGCGGCGGCGAGCCGGTGCGAGCGAAGCGCGAACGCGTCGATCTCCGCGCGCGTCAGCTCGTAGCGATCCGCGACGTTCTGCGCCGTGCGGATCATCTCGACGTAGGCGTCGCGCGCGAGCAGATTCGGGTTCGGTGGGCCGCCGGCCCCCGCCCACATCGTGTCGAGCAAAAAGATTGGCCCGCGGGGCATGAAGGGCGCTTCGCCCTTCATGAATGCCCAGCCCGAGCGCGACATCGACTCCACGCCGCCTGCCAACCCGACCGACAGCTCGCCGCTGCGGATGGCGTGCGCGATGCTGATCGCGCCCGACAGCGAGGACGCGCAGAAGCGGTTCACGGTGATCGCCGGTACCGAGTCCGGAAAACCCGCCGCGAGCGCCGCCCAGCGCGCGACGTCGCCCATCCCCTCGTGCGCGACGTTCACGCAGCCGGCGCTGATGTCCTCGATCCGCTCCAGCGGAACCCCCACGCGCTCGCAAGCCCACGCCATCGTCTCGCCGAGCAAATCATCGAGCCGGATATGCGATAGCGAGCCGCCGTAGCGGCCAACGGGAGTGCGAACCCCTCCCAGCACGAAAGCCTCGCTTGACGGCTGTGCCATGCGCTTCGCCTCCTCTCGGTCTCAGATCACGCCGACCGGCGCCTGCGCGGCGAGGATATTCCCCGAGTGAAGCGCGACGGGCGCCGATCTCAGGTCGTCGCTGACACGCGTGGTCTTCATAGGAGCCTCCTTCTGTGCGTTGGAACCCCGCGCCGCAGGTCAATCCGCGATCTCCACGGCGGGCTGAGCGCGACGGCGATCGGCCGATCGTCGGCCCCGCAGCCGCCGCAGGGGCGCCGGCGCCCACCAGTTCCACGGGCCGAGCAGCTCCATCAGCGCGGGCACCAGCAACGCGCGGATCAGGGACGCGTCGATCAACACCGCGAGCGCCGTGCCGAGTCCGAGCTCCTTGATGAACACCAGCCTCGAGGTCGCGAAAGCGCCGACCGCGACTGCAAACAGGAGCGCGGCGGCGGTCACGATCCGTCCCGTGCGCTCGAGTCCCACGGCGACCGCCTCGCTGTTGGCCAGGCCGGCGTCGCGCGCCTCCTTGATCCGCGACAGCAGGAACACGCCGTAGTCGGTCGCGAGCCCGAAGCCGATCGCGAACAACAGGATCGGCTGGGTCGCGTCGAGCGCGCCGTCGCCCTGGTAAGCCAGCAGACCCTGCAGGTTGCCCTGCTGGAAGATCAGCACGAGGATGCCGAACACCGCGCTCAGGCCCAGCGCGTTCATCAGAACGCCCTTGATCGGCAGTACGACCGAGCCGGTCATCAAAAACAGAACGATCAGCGTCGATGCGATCACGAGCCCCAACACGAGCGGGAGATGCGCTCCGAGGCTGTGCTCGAGGTCCACGAACGCCGCGGTTTCGCCGGCGACTCCGATGTAGACCGGGGCCGCCAACGCCCGCACTTCGTGGACCAGGTGCTTCGTGGTGGCGCTGTATGTGGACGCGGACGGCGCGACCTCGAGCAGCGACAGGTCCGGTCCGGCCGGCTGTGCGGGTGTGACCGCCGAGACGTCCGCCAGCGTACGGACCCGTGCGGCAAAAGCACTCACCTGCGGCGATCCCGCTGGCGCGCCGATCACGACCTCAAGCGGTGCCGTGCGTCCCGGCGGAAATTGCGTACGCAGCGCGTTATCCACCTGATGCGCGCTCGCGCTCGTCGGCAGCACGGTTGCGCTGACCGGCAGGAATTTGATCGACGTGAACGGGAGACCGAGCGCGATCAGCGTCGCCGCTGTGATCGCCGCGACGCGGCCGGGACGGCGCATGACGAACTGCGACAGGCGGTACCAGAAGCCGGCGTGCGCCGGTCGCGCGTCGCGGTCGGCGGCCAGCTGGAGCCGTCTCGGTGCGAGCGCGTTGATCCGTGGCCCCAGCGCGGCCAGCAGGGCCGGCAGTACCGTCAGCGCCAGACCGGCTGCGATCAACGCGACCAACGCACCGGCGATCCCCATCGAGTAGAGGAATCGCTGCGGAAAGATCGCGAGCGACGCCACCGCCGCGGCGACCGTCACCGAGCTGAACGCAATCGTGCGGCCGGACGTCTCGAGGGTGCGCCGCAGCGCGTCGAGGCCGAAGCCGCGCACGGCCGACTCCTCGCGGTAACGCGAGACCGTGAACAAGCTGTAGTCGATAGCGAGTCCGAGCCCGAGACCGGTCGTGAGATTGAGCGCGAACACCGACAGATCGACGAACTCAGAGACGACGCGCAGCGCGAAGAAGGTCGCCACGATCGCCAGGCCACCCAGCAGCGGCGGCACGAGGGCGGCGACGAGCGAGCGGAAGAACAGCAGCGAGAGCAAGAAGATGAACGGGAACGCCAGCAGCTCCGCTTTGGCAAGGTCGCTGCCTACCTGAGTGTTGGCTTGCGCCCCGGCGATGGCCGGGCCGCCGAGCTTTACGTCGTGCTGGGCCGCGAACCGACTTTCGAGGCGTTTGGCATCGTCTTCGATCGTCTTATCCGACCTCGGCTTGAAGTAGGCGACGACGTAAGTCGTGCGGCCGTCGGCGGAGACCATCGCCGGGTCGTGGCTGTCGTAGTAGCTGGACACGCCGGCGACGTCGCGGCTGAAGCGCAGCTGTTGCTCCACTTCGCGCACGCGGCGGGCAGCGCTCGCGGTTTGGACGCTGCCGTCGCGCACGAGCGCGATCACGCCGGGGTCGATCTGGCGCCCGGCGGCGGCCTGGTATCGGCTCTTCGCCTGCACCGACTGCGTGGAAGGGTCCTCGGCGCCATACGGGCTGAGGTGCTTGGCGACGCCGCCCCCGACGGCAGCCGCGAGCACCGCGCCGATCACCGCGGCGAACAGCACGCGGCGGCGATTTGAGTACGCGAATCTGGCGAGTTTCCCGAACATGGCTAGACCCTCGCTGGCTCTTGGGTGAGGATCGAGGCATCGGCGGGGAGGACCGTCTCCACCAAGCCGCTCGTCACGTCGTAGACGTGGCCGGACACCGCGACGCGCGATGAGATCGCAGGCGAGCCGCGTAGTCGCCCGACGTCGCGCGTGACGGTGGCGGCGGGGTCGAGCACGGCGTGCTCGCGCAGGGTCGACTCTTCCACGCCGATCCGCTCGGCGTAGCGACGGCGGAACGCGTCATCGGCGAGCGCAGCGCTTCCGCACTGGGTGTGGTGGATCACAGCGACCTCGAACAGCGGGCCGTCGGGCACGATATTTTCGGCGATCTGGGCGATGTAGGCGACGTCGTTGATCACCTCTCGCGTGACGAGCCCGCCGACGTTGCGAACGACCATCGCGTCGCCGAGGCCGAGGCCGAGAAAGTGCGCAGGGTCGACGCGCGGATCGAGGCACGTGATCACGAACAGACGCAAGTTGGGAAAGACCACTGCACCCTCATGGCCGCCGGCTGCGGCAAACGAGTGGTTGCGCCCGAGCGCGGGATCGATGTTGGCGGGTGTCATCAGTTCAGCTCCTTCGTGAGTGCTTCAACGCTTGCTCCGAGGATGCGGCTGACCGGGGTGAGTCGTCCTCACCCCGACTGAACTCACCCCAGGGGGCGAGGGCGGGCGGTTAGAGCAGTTCCAGCTCTCGCGCGCGGGCCACGGCGTCACGCCGGCTTGACGCGCCGAGCTTGCGGTAGATGCTCTTGGTGTGCGTCTTGATCGTGTCGCGCGTCACGCCCAGCTCGCTTCCGATCTCCGTTGCAGACAGACCGCTCGGAAGGAGATGCAGCACCGCCTGCTCGCGCGCCGTCAGCTCATCGGTCACCGCCGATCGCGCTCCAGTCGGATGCACGACCAACCGCAGCCGTTTTTGCGCCTGTGCAACCAGGCGCGGCACGAGCGTGCCCGGTTCGGGCGCACTCGAAAGAAGCTCATGCGCCTCGAACACAAGCTCGCGCGCCTGGCGGCGCTCGCCCAGCTCCCGGAGCAGCTCGGCGAGCGTGACAAGGACGTAGGCCAGCCCCACGACCCCTTCGCCACGCCGCGCAAGCGCGAGCCCTCGCTCAAACTCCTGGCGTGCGTCGCTCAGGCGTCGATCGTGGCGCAGCAGCCGCCCGCGAGCGACGTGCAGCAAGCTGCACTGGCAGTACTCCTGCAGACCACGCGCGCGCACGACATCGAAGCCCGCCTCGGCGTGGGCGGCACACGCGCGCCAGTCTCCACCGTCGGCGACGATAACGGCGAGTTGACCGAGCGCGAACACGGACACCATCGCGATCTGTTCGCGGTTGAGCCGCAGCGCTGTATCGAAGAGGCTCACCGCCGCGGCGTCTTCGTCGAGCCAGCGCGCCGCCGCGCCCAGGTTGGATGCCGCGAGCGCGTGCCAGAAGGAGCTCCCGTCGAGCGGTGCAAGGCGAGCCGCGAGCTGCTGGGTTTCCCGCATGTCGCCGAGCATCTCCCACGCCGTGGCCCGGAAGACGGTGGCCTGTTCTGAAAGCCACGCGTCGTCGTTCGGGTTGTATTTCGGCGCCTTCTCGGCGAGATCCACCCACTCGAGGATCTCGTCTCGATTGCCCACCACGGCCGCCGTCCTCGCTTGGGCCAGGCACAGGCGGCCGTCGCTCAGAACGTGGTCTCGGGGCAGCGCTTCGAGCCACCGCGCGGCCGTTGCTCGCTGGCCCACGTTGGTGAACGACAGCCAGTGACTCGTGATCAGGTCGGATACGTCGTCGAGGTCGCCGGCCTCCGTGAGGTGTTCGATTGCCTCGGACACGAGCTCGGCGTCGAGGAACCAGCGGCCGGCTCGGCGATGAAGCTCGGCTATGGACCCTGGCCGTCTTCGCTCGAGCTCGTGGCGGAGCAGCTCGCCGAACAGGTGGTGATAGCGATACCAGTCATGGCTTGGATCGAGCGGAATCAAGAAGTAGTTGGAGCGCTCGATCCGGTCCAACATCGCCCGCGCGTTTCGGGCGCCGGTTACGGCGTCGCACAGAGGAGCGCACAACCTGTCGAGCACGCCCGTGTCGAGCAGGAAGGCAAGCTCCTCGTCGGGCTGCTCGGCGAGCACCTCGACGCCGAGATAGTCAACGACCCGTCGGTCGCTGCCCGCGAACGACTCGATGAAGCCGCGCACGTCCTGGCGCCCGCGCATCGACAGCACCGCGAGGTAGAGGCCGGCCGCCCAGCCCTCCGTTCGCTCGTGCAGGCGCCCGACCATCTCGGCGGGAAGCGCGAGGTCGTGGACCGCGTTGAGAAGCGACTCGGCTTCGGGAAGTGAGAAGCGCAGTTGAGCGGCGTCGATCTCGTTGAGCTGCCCCCGCGCGCGCAGTGTGCCTATTCCCAGCGGGGGCTCCACCCGTGATGTGATGACGACGCGAAGCGTGCTCGGGAGATGTTCGAGCAGGGACGCCATGCCTTCGTGGATCCGCTCGTTCTCGATCGCGTGGTAGTCGTCCAGCACCAGGACTGATGGGCCGGCGACGTCGACGAGCTCGTTGACCAGCTGCATCAGGGCGTCGTCGACGAGGGCGGCGCCGGGGGCGCGCAGCATCGCGAGCACCGTTTCGCCGAACCCCGGCAGCAGCGAACGCAGGGCCTCGACGACGTAGGTCCAGAATCGTGCCGGGTCGTTGTCGCCGGCATCCAATGACAGCCAAGCCACCGGCAAGTCGTGGTGCGCCGACGCCCGCCACTGCGCCACGAGCATCGTCTTTCCGCTCCCGGCTGGGCCGTAGACGAGTGTCAGTGGGAACGCCTGACCCTCCGACACCGACTCGATCAGGTTCTCGCGGATAACGAGGCGGCGAGAGCCGGGGACTTCGAGCTTCGTCTTCAGCAGCGGCGCGACCGGATCGGTTCCAGCAAGTACGGCACTCGCCTTCATCCAATCGAGCCTACCCGCGTCCCGCACGGCGCCCGGTACCTCTCAGAGCGCAGTCAGGTTCGCAGGTAGACCTTGCCGTCGCGCTCGACGATCTCAGCGCGACGCAGCGGCCACAGCTTCGTCAGCTGGATATACGCGGCGTCGAGCCCTGGCACTTTCTCGAATCCCGCTTGTGGCCCGATGACCATTCGGCCCGTCGCGGGGTCATAGCGGGCTTTGTGGCACGGGCAGACAAGGCAACCGTCAGCGTCGATCTCGCCGTTCGCCAGATCGGCGCGAAGGTGTCGGCAGCGCCGCGAGACAGCGAACCGCTCACCGTTGGCGTTGAGCACCGCCCAGCTCCCTATACCCCGGACCGAGCCGGGTCCAAGCTGTTCAACGGTTCCAACGAGTTGCTCTGACATGGAGCGACTTCTCCATCCGGGGTGAAATCAACCAGGCGTTCCCTCGCCCGGCGTGAGCGCTCGCGGCGACAGCTTGTCCGAGGCTGTGTCAGCGCACGCTCGCGCCGATCATAGACCTTCGATCCGTCTATCGAGCCCCGGTGGCGCGTTCGACCAACCCGCCCGAGAAGGGCATGTGCTCATTGCGTTGGCTCCTCGTACTCGGATGCGAACAGATAGGCCGTGGCGAGACTCCGGTACGGCCGCCAGCGCTCCGCCAGCTGGTTCATCTCCTCTTCGGTCGGCAGGTCGTCCAAGTCGTACGCCCGTTTGACCGCGCGCCGGAGCGCGAGGTCGCCGGGGAGGAAGACATCGGGCCGGTCGAGGGCCACGAGCAGGAAGCCGTGCGCGGTCCACGGCCCGATTCCCGGCACTTCGGTCAGCACCGCCTCGACATCCTCGTCGCTCATCGCGGCCAGCCCCTCGTCACTGAGGCGCCCGTCGGCGAATCGCTCGGCGATCGCCCGCAGCGTGGCGCCCTTGCGAGTCGAAAAGCCGCTTTCGCGCAGGACGTGTGGGTCAGCGGCGAGCAGCTCAGCAGGTGTTGGGAGACGCCCTCCGAAGCGCTGCTCGAGATGGGACAGGATCGCGCGGGTCGAGCTGACGGAAAGCTGCTGGCCTGCAACCTGGAAAATGAGCGTCCCGAACGCGTCGAGCGGAGGGAGCTCTTCCGTCCACGCCCGCGGACGGAAATCCGGGCGGGCGTCGATCAGACGTCCCATGACCGGGTCCGCCTTGCGAAGAAAGGCGGACCCCTTGGGGTCGGCGAGGGCCGCGGGCGCCATTGCCTCCTCGTCTTTTTGCCTCGCCATCATTGCCGCACCCATGATGCCGGGTTCGGTCTCGGGCGGCCCTGTCGAGCACGCGGGTCGCTCAAGAAGATGTGCTGAGACGACGGCGGCGGCTCGGACCGCCTAAAGCGCGCGTCCGGCCGAGCCGCCGCGGGCGTCGTCTGACCGGCCGGAGCCTCGCAAACGGCATCGGCGCCCACGCCAGCGTGCCCAGCGGCACCGCGGTCAGGATCGAAACCCCGCGATAGAGCAGAACCGCCGCAGTTGCTGCTGCCGCGGGCGCACCGTACAAGACGAGGCCCCCGATCAGCCCGCCCTCGACCGCGCCAATCCCGGCCGGAATTGGCAGCGCTGCGCCGAGCGAGCCGACGAGATACCCCATTGCCAGGACCCCGACCGCGGGCGCGTGGCCGTACGCGTGGAAGGCGGCCCAGAGCACAGCGTTGTCGAACGCGTAATAGGCGAGCGCGCCGAGGAGCTTCCAGTCTCGGCTGAGTAGGAGCGCGCGTGCTTCGCTCATTCCTCCTCGTAGCGAGCCGAGCGTCACCACCACGACTCGTCCGAGCCTGCGCGGGCTCCCTGACCGGCTCGTGGTTGCCGACCCCGTGGGTGCGCGGACGAACGCGCCGGCGGCAAGCAACGCGAGGGCGAGGCCGCCGGGGACGAGCGTCACGGCCGCGTCGTGCGGACCGGAGAAGAGGCCCGCCCCCATCGCCAGGCCCAGCGCCGCGAGCACCGCCACGCTCGGAGCGTTGGTGAGGGCTACAAACGCGACCGCCGAGCGGGCGATGCGCGCCGGCGACGGTCCGGCGGAGCGTCGCGAATAGGCGCCGATCGCCGGTCCGATGAGGCCTCCGGCCGGAAGAGCGGCGCTGGCGCCGATGCCCCGAAGAGCGGCGGGGAGCACGCGTCGCCAACCCAGGCGCGGGCAGAACACGAGCTTGAACACCGCCACAAAGCCCGCGAGCGAAATGAGCTCGAGAGCCACGGCCAGCGCGATCCAGCGCCCGCAGCCCGAGAGAGGGGCCAGCGGCAATCCGGCGATCGTGGGGAGCGACACGAGGGCGAGCGCGAACGCCACCAGCAGTGCCGGCCAGACCGCCCGAGAGCGCCTAACAGACGGCCCGCTCGACCCGGCGCAGTTCTCCTCCTCTGGTGCTCCTAGGGGCTGTGCCTGCTGGGATGAACCTTCATCGGCACACATCTACGACGGAGCGTAGCAGATCTTCCAAATCGATCTCCTACGCCGTCTCGTAGAAGCACTGCCGCGCGTGACGGCCGGAGGTCCGGCCAAGTTGAACCGCGGCCGTTTGGCCCTGGACCGTTTGCGGGCCAGCCCGAGGCTTTAGTCGCTGTCTTCTCGGGCGAGGCGGCGAAGCTCTTCGAGATGCTTGGGCTCCAGCTCGTCCATCTGCCTCGCGAACTGGGCGAGCGCCACGTCACCGAACTGCCGCACGAGGCCCTTGACCTCGGCTTGAGCGCGCAGCGAGCGATACTCATCCCTGCTGAAGGTTGGGCTGTAGAAGTCCGTCTTGCCCTCCCGTTGCCTGCTCAGCAGGCCCTTGCGGTCGAGCCGCGCCATGACGGTCATGTACGTCGTGTACGCGCGTGGCTTCTGCGCCCGGCGGTTCAGACGCTCCATCAGTTCGCGCACACTCAGGCGCTCGTGGCGCCAAGCCTCGTTCATTACCTCAGCCTCGAGTTCGTGCAGCGGCGGAGGGATACGCGGGCGTCTTTTGCGTACCACGGTACGACGCAGTATAGTACGAGCCTTGGCGTAGGCGCTGTGCCATCCGCTAGCTGGCTGGGAAGCCGCGCTGCTACCGGTCTCGCGCTTCGCCGCACGGGTCCGTTCGTCCCCCGACAGGCGCGTGGCCGCAGGTGGCGCTCACGGAACCGTGCTGCAGCAGGCATCGAGGGCCCGGCTGTACTCGGCGGCGGCCTTCTCCTCGCGCTCGATCGCTGCCAGATAAGCCGCCGCCGCGTCGCCTCTCTCCTGAAGCGCTGCGGTCTTCCAGCGGCGGTAGGCGAGTTCCGCGTCGTTCGCGGCGCCTCGCCACGCGCTCGCGCGGTTGCCGACGTCCACCACCAGCCTCGTGATCTGCGCCCTCACGCGCGGACTGATCGCCGGCTCGTTCACCTTCGGGCGCACGATCGGCCCGTGGGAACCGGACGCCGTGACGCTCCGTGGCCGGTGTCGCCGGATGCCTGTGATCTTCATGCCGCGTCACCTCCAAGATGGCTCGAGTCGACGGTCGTTGCGGCGCGCGGGTCGCAGGCTCCAACGCACGGCACTGGACGCGTATGAGGATGGGTCGCTGACTGACGGTCTCATTGCGTTCGTTGAGCTCCTGAATCGTTTGACGTCGGCTCGAAAAAGCTAGCTATTACTGCTTGTAGTAGCTAGGACGCCGAGTGTGGGCTGATCCTTCCCGCAGGCGAAGCGATTGCTCGCTGAGACGGTGGCGAGCCGATGGCGGCGACGCCCTCCTGCTGGCGAGCGGAGCGTTCGTTCGGCGGGAGCTTGCGAAGCGTCTCAGCGACCTCCAGGGGCGACCCGCCGACCCGCGCGATGAGCGCGGGGCGGCGGATAACGGTGCCTACTTGCCGTCTATCGCGGCGGGAACTGCGAGTTTTCGGCAGGGGGTTCGAGGTTTTCGGTGGGCGGCTGCTCGGTAAACCCGAGCACCGCGCAGTTGATGTCAACCCCAGACGCGCCGTATGGAGCCGGTTCGCCCGTCGCGGGATTGACGCCGGTGAGCAGGTCGGGCCTTCTGTCGGCGAGATTGAACACCTGGTTCTCGTCGATCTGGCGCTTGTCCAGCCCCTCCTTGATGGCCTTCTGGGACCACAGCCCCAGCTGCGCGTCCCACAGCGGGCTGTACGCGTCGGCGTGCCGTGGGTCCTTGAGCGTGGGGAAGTCGCCGAACACGTTCAGCAGGTCCCCGCCATGGCGTAGCGCTTCGATCAGCCCGGTGTTGGCCAGCGACGCGTCTTCTGAGCCGTGGCCCGTAACGATCAGGTTGCGAAAACCCTGGGCCTGCGGGTTGTCCAAGCCTGTCTGGCCGTTGACGAAGCCGAACAGACGCTCGCGCGCGGAGCCGAGGAAGTCGTCGCCGCCGTTGTAGGACGCTTCGTTTAGCGCCGGCACGTATGTCGAGCGCTCTAGCACCGCGGTGAGCGGCTGGCCGGCATCCGTGCTGAGGTAGAGGATCGGCTGGCCGGCGTCGAAGCCCTTCACGAACAGGATGTCGACGTAGTTGTCGAAGTACTGTCCCTGCGGCGCAGGCGGCGCGATGTGCACGTTCAGCACGCGGTCGGCGGTGTTGGTGTGATGGCTCACGTCGAACGGGCCTTCTCCGACCGCGACGATCGGGGCGTTGTAGGTCACGTCCGAGCCCGCGATTTTGATGAACGGGCTGTAGCCCGGGCCCGCCACGGAGCCCGGTTGGAAGCGCTTCAGCGGGAATCCTGTCGGGCCCGGTTCGGCGATCCGTTCGGGGCTGAAGTCGGGTGCGCCCTGGAAGTGCACAAGCGCGGTCCCGAAGCGGTTCTGTTCGGGTGAGGGGGAGTCGAGCGTGACGGTCTGCACCGCGGCCGGGTCGCCAATGGCGATGTTCGCCAGCTTGGGCGCGTAGTTGACGCCGAGGTCGTGCGCCAGGCCGGAGTCCGAGGCGTCTAGCAGGACGTACCACACGGTCTCGGTCTTGCTCGGTTCTTTGGGGTTTGGCGCCACACCCTTGTACAGCGGCAGGCGCGCAGTCTCGTTGCTGAGGTTGATCTGAATCGCGCTCTCCTCGGTCAGATGGTCACGCGGCAAAAGGCCGCTGAGCGGCCCGAGGCCGGTCGCCGCTCCGGGGCCCGCATGATCTGACCGCCGGGCAGTCCGCTTGGCGTGATGCTTGCCGTGCGTGACCGCGGCCACGGCCGGCGCAGCGCCGATCACCAACACCGCGATGGCTGCCAGCGCGGACGCCGTGAGCGCCGAGAGCGCTGCTCCGATCGGTCTGAATGAGCTGCGAACCGAACCTGAGACCGGTCGCGCTGGTCGACCGCGCGCTGGCTGTCGGCAGCGCGCGTATTGGTCGTCGTGATGCATGTGATGTCCTTTCATCCGCCACGGCAGGCCGGTGGCCCACCCGAGGCGAGCAAGGCTGCCCGCGGCAGGCCGGTTTGGGTATCGGGGAGACCCTGCAACTCGGCCCTGCAATCCGTCGTACGCGCCCTCCAGCGTCAGCTGCTCGGACAAGCTCGACCGCGGCACGCCCGCGCGTTAGGCTAAGGACGACGGGGGATAGGAGTGCCGACCTCACGACGACAGCAATCGACCCAGCTGGTCGGACGCGCACGGGAGATGGACGAGCTCGAGCGAGCGATCGACCGGGTGTCGTCGGGTGCGCCCTACCTCGTCGAGGTAGTCGGAGAGCCCGGAGTCGGAAAGTCTGCGCTGCTGGCCGAGCTCGCCCGGCGCGCTGTTGGGCGCGGCTGTCTGGTGCTCGACGGCCGCGCTGCTGAGTTCGAGCGCAACATCCCGTTCGGGCTGATCGTCGACGCGCTCAACGACTACGCCGGCACGCTCGAGCCGAGCGTGATTCGTGCGCTGGACGAGGACGCGCTGGCCGAGCTGGCGTCGATCTTGCCGTCGCTGTCAGCCCACGCGACCGCGAAGACGAAGCGCCGCCCGGAGGCCGAGCGCTACCGCATCCACTACGCGATTCGCGCGCTGCTGGAGAGACTGGCCGCGCGCCAACCGGTGCTGCTCTCACTTGACGACGCGCACTGGGCCGACCCTGCGTCGCTCGAGGTGATCGCGCACCTGCTCCGCCGCTTCCGCGGACCTTTGCTCGGGGCCGTCGCCACTCGCCACGCCCCCCGCCAGGTGGCCACCGCTCTGGAGAGCGCGGCGCGGGTGGGCTCGGGCGTCAGGCTAGAACTGCAGCCGCTGACCGAGCAACAGGCACGCGAGCTGATCGATCCCGGGCTGGATACGGCGACTC
>DASZFR010000127.1:0-1905 GCA_035939635.1 Solirubrobacteraceae bacterium | reverse complement strand
CGATCGGCGTGGGGAGATTTCGCGATCGGAGTACGGTGTGAATGGTGGAGGACGACGCGATTCTCGCCTTGGTGACGCGGCTGGCGCGGCCTCATGCGTCCGGGGGCGATGTCATCGAACGGGCCGCGATCCTCGCCGAGGGCGGCGATTCCCCCGCGGTCATCGCGTGGATCATCAGTCATGCCGGTGAACCCGAGTCAGCCGTTGGCTCCGTTTCGAGGCGCGGGCTACACGGCTCGCGGCTCAGCGGCGGCTCTGATGCACCCGCCCGGCCTCCGCTCAGGTTCGTGCTGCCAGCTGGCACTTTGCGTTGAAGCGGAGCGCGGCTTTGGCACCGACCGACGTTCAGTCTCTGCTCCTGCTTGGGCGGGGGGCCGCGGCGCCGGTGTGCCGTGAGCATGCGGCCTCGCGCGACAACCCGGTGGTGATCTGCGGTCTGCCGCGATACGGATGACCGTGCACTGCGCGATCGGGTTGCCCAACGTCGGGGAGTACGGCGATCCGAGAGTTCTGGTCGCTCTCGCCGAAGAGGCCGAGGCCGCTGGGTGGGCCGGTGTCTTCGTGTGGGATCACGTCGCTTACCGCGAGCGCGGGTGGCCGGTGACGGATCCCTACGTCGTGGTAGCTGCGATCGCCGCGGCTACTTCTCGAGTGCGTGTCGGGGTACTGGTCAGCGCGCTTGCTCGGCGTCGACCGTGGAAGCTCGCGCGCGAAACGGCGTCGCTCGACGTGCTCTCGGGTGGTCGCCTTGTCGTTGGTGCGGGTTTGGGGTCGCAGGCGCACGAGGAGTTCGCTGCCTTCGGCGAGGATCCCGATCCACGCGTGCGTGCGGAGAAACTAGATGAGGGCCTGGCAATCCTGGTTGGATTGTGGAGCGGCGAGGTCTTCGTTCACCACGGTCGCCATTACACGGTTGACGAAACCGTCTTCCGGCCTCGCCCGTTGCAGCGGCCGCGTATCCCGATCTGGGTCGCGGGGCGCTGGCCCGCCCGGCCGCCATTTCGTCGCGCCGCGCGGTGGGACGGGGTCTTTGCCACCTTCGACGGCGTCGCTCATGCGGAGACGCCAGATCCGGCGCAGCTGGCAGCGGCAGTGAAGTACACGCTCAGCCAGCGCAGCTCCTCCGATACGCCGTTCGATGTTGTGATCGAAGGTCAATCGTCCGGCGTCGATCCAGGACTACTCGCGCCGTTCGAAGCGGTTGGCCTGACATGGTGGATCGAGAAACTTGGCTGGTTCCGAGGCCCTCTCGACGCAGCTCGCGAGCGGATCCGACTCGGACCACCGGCGCCCGCGCATCCGGCGAACCGCCGAGCCGGCCAGGCCGTCAACTGAGACAGCTCACGCGGCGTTTGAGAGGAAAGGCAGCGCGCTCATTTGACCGTGATGTCGCCGTCGCGACGATGCGCCGCTTGATAATCAGGCGTGGCGTTTGGCGCCGTGGCGTGGGGGGGAGGGTCGCGGTGATCATTGCGTGGCCCGAGCCGCCCGTTTGGGCGTCGTGGCCGTCGAATTGGACGCTCGCGCCGGCTATGGCCTGGACGTGGCCGTTCAGGCGACGCTCGGCGGTAAACGTGAAGCGGGTCGGCCTTCCGGCCTGTGCTGAGCGCGGGCTTGCCGTCATGCTGTAGCGGGGTCTTGTCGGCCTACTGCTCGTGGTCGGCCGCGCGTGGGCCTACGTGGACCGGCAGGTGTTCGGGGCGGGGTCGCCGGCGAACCGGTCGCTCAAGTAGGCAAACGCGCCAGGGTCACCCAGGATTTCTCCGGCGACCACACGACGTAGTCGCTCAACACCCGCTACTGGCGCTTGGGCCTGGCGAGGGTCAATATCCGCCGCGGTGGAGTCTCCGATTGAGCTTCGGCAGTTGCGCTATTTCGTCGCGGTCGCTGAGGAGCTGCACTTCG
>DASZFR010000126.1:0-9283 GCA_035939635.1 Solirubrobacteraceae bacterium | reverse complement strand
CGCGCGGGCGGCTGGCGCGCGACGCCTATGAGAACCTGCGCTTTCGCCTGCGCGGCTCCACCGACGAGCGCGCCGACGACGTGCGCAAGCGCGTGGGTCAAATGATCGCCGGCGTGCGCGTACGCGACCTGCAGCGGCTGTCGCCGCGCGTACTCGCCGGCGTGCTGCCGCGGCTTTACCCGCAGATGCTCGCGCGAGCCTATGCCCACCAGGACGCGGGCGTGCCCGTGTACATCATCACGGCCGCCTCGCAGGAGATGGCCGACCTGCTCGCACACGTGCTCGCGTTCGACGGCGGGCTCGGGTCGCGCTCGGAGATCGTGGACGGGCGCTACACCGGCCGCCCCGCCGGGCCCTTCAACTACCGCGAGGGCAAGGTGATCTCCATGCGCGAGCTGGCCGAGCGTGAGGGAATCGACCTGGCGGCGTCCTATGCCTACTCGGACTCGGAGTCCGACCTGCCGATGCTGCGCGCTGTGGGCAATCCGGTGGTGGTCAACCCCGACGCCGAGCTGCGCCGCATCGCGCTCGCGCAAGGTTGGGAGATCCTGCACCTGGACCGTCTCGGGCGGCGCCTGAAGGTGCTCGCCGCGCTCGCCGCCGGGGCGGCGCTGGCCTCGCTGGGCAAGGTGGGGCGCGAACGCGGCTCGCCGCCGCCGACGGGCCTGCGCGCGCTGGCCCCCGCGGCGCGCTCTGCGCAGGCGCGCAGGGCAGTGAGGCGAGGGTGATGCCCGACGCGCCCGCAACCGCCGGCAAGATCCGCGTGGTCGTGGCAAAGCCTGGCCTGGACGGGCACGACCGCGGCGCGAAGATCATCGCGCGCGCGCTGCGCGACGCGGGGATGGAGGTGATCTACACCGGGCTTCACCAGACGCCTGAGCAGATCGTCGAGACCGTGATCCAGGAGGACGCCGACGCGGTGGGGCTGTCGATCCTCTCCGGCGCGCACATGACGCTCGTGCCGCGCGTGGTGCAGTTGCTGCGCGAGCAGGGCGTCGACGACGTGGTGGTGACGGTGGGGGGCACGATTCCCGCGGAAGACATTCCGGAGCTCAAGCAGCTGGGGGTGGCGGAGGTGTTCACCCCCGGCGCGCCCACCCAGGCAATCGTCGATTTCATCCGCTCAGCGACCGCCGCGCGCGTTGATTGACTCGTCAGTCAACCGCCGAAACGGCTAGGATCGCGCCAACAGATTCAAAGGAGCTGCGCCACAGATGAAGATATGCGTGCTGGTGAAGGAGGTCCCCGACGCGGCGGTCGAAAAGCGCCTCGATCCCAACACGGGGCGCATGGATCGCAGCGGCGAGAAGAACCTCAACCCCTACGACACGCACGCCATCGAGGCGGCGATGCAGATACGCGAGGGGGGCGCGAGCGACGTTTCAGAGATCGTCGCGGTGACGATGGGTCCCGAGAGCGCGGTGCGTGCTCTGCACAAGGCTGTGTCGCTGGGGGCCGACCGCTCGCTGCACCTGACAGACCAGGCGCTCGCGGGCTCAGACGTCGCCGCCACCGGCTACGCGCTGGCGCAGGCGCTGCGCCGCGAGAGCCCCGATCTGGTGCTGCTCGGCCAGCAGTCCGACGACGGCGAGTGCTACACGATCGGCGCGGTGGTGGCCGACCACCTGAGCATGCCGTCGCTGACGCAGGTGATCAAGATGGACGTGGAGGGCGACGCGCTGCGCTGCGAGCGCCAGGCCGAGTACGGCTATGACACGGTGCAGGTCAAGCTGCCGGCCGTGATCTCGGTGGGCGACGCCATCAACGAGCCGCGCTACCCGTCGCTCAAGGCGATCATGGGCGCCAAGAAGAAGCCGCTCGAGACGCTCAGCGCCGCCGACGCGCAGATCGACGCGTCCAAAGTCGGCGGCGACAACTCCGCGGCGCACTGGGTCGCCGCCAAACCGCCGCCGGCCAAGGCGTCGGGGGAGATCATCGAGGACGAGGACACCGGCGAGACCGTGGAAAAGATCATTGCCTGGCTGGAGGAGCGCAAGCTCCTGTAGGGGCGCGGAAAGGAAGTGAGCTGAAATGGCGGACATCCTCATCTACGCCCTGCACTACGAGGGCGCGATCAACAAAAACTCGCTCGGCGCGGTCAGCGAGGGCGCGCGCTTGGCGGCCGAGATCGGCGGCGAGGCGCACGTGATCATGCTCGGCGAGGGCATACCCGACGAGCTCGCCGCCTCGCTGGGCAGCTACGGCGCGACCAAGGTGCTCGTCGCGGAGGGCCCCGAGGGGCTGGCGCAGCCGGTCGTCGACGCGATGGCAACGGCCATCACCGACGGCGGCTATGGCTATGCGCTGTTCGGCGGCGGGTTGCTGGGCTTTGAGATCGGCGCGGGGCTGGCCGCGCGCTTGGGTGCGGGCGTGGTGATGGAGGTCACCGCGGTGCGCGCCGAGGGCGGCGAGCTGATCGCCGAGCGCCCGATTCTCGGCGACTCGGCGATCTCGGAAATCAAATACCGCTCGCCGGTGGGAATCGTGATCAGCCGCCTGAACGCCTTCGAGGCGCGTCAGACCGGCTCGGGCGAGGCCGCCGTGCAAAGGCTCGAGTTCCAGCTGAGCCCGCAGTCGACGCAGGCGACGATGCTCGTGCGTGGCGAACAGCGCGGCGCGGACGTGGACATCGAGGGCGCCGACGTGCTCATCGCCGGCGGCCGCGGGCTGGGCAAGGCGGAGAACTTCAAGCTCGCCGAGGACCTCGCGCAGGCGTTCGGCGGCAGCGCCGCGGTGGCCGCGACGCGCGCGGTGGTGGACGCGGGCTGGTACCCCTACGCCGCGCAGATCGGCCAGACCGGCAAGACGGTCGCGCCGAAGCTGTATCTCGCGGCGGGCATCTCCGGCGCGATCCAGCACAAGGTCGGCATGCAGTCCTCGGAGAACATCGTGGCGATCAACAAGGACGCAAACGCGCCCATCTTCGAATTCTCAGACCTGGGCATCGTGGGCGACCTGAACAAGATCCTGCCCAAGCTCACCGAGGCCGTGAAGGCCAAGAAGGCGGGCTGATGTCGTCGCGCAACGGCGCGGTTGCCCCGGCGGCGTTCCCGCCGCCGGTGGACTCGCCGCAGGAATTCGTCAAGCGCGGCCTCGACCCCGAGGACGAGCTGATCGAGGTCGGCGTGGCGATCGTCGGCGGCGGCACGGCGGGGCTCGCGTGCGCGAACCGTTTGCTGCAGCTGCTCGCCGACGACCCCGAGACGCTCGAGCGCCTCGGCGAAGTGCCGGTGGCGGTGATCGAGAAGGCCAAGACCTGCGGCGGGCACAACCTGTCGGGCGCGGTGATGCGCCCCGAGCCGCTGAAGGAACTGTTTCCCGACATGACGCGCGAGCAGTGGCGCGCGGAGGGATTCGCTTTCGGCGAGGTCACCAAGGAGGCGGTGTACCTCACGCCTACGGCCAAGCACGCGATCCGCATACCGACGCCGCCGCCGTTCAAGAACCACGGCAACGAGGTGATCTCGGTCTCTGCGCTCGCGCGCTATCAGCAGAAACAGGTCGAGGACGCGGGCGCATACATCCTGACCGAGACCGCGGCGACGCAGCTGATCGTCGAGGACAGCCGGGTGGTGGGGGTGCGCTCCGGCGACAAGGGCCGCGGCAAGGACGGAGAGCCGCTGTCCAACTTCGAGCCGGGCACCGACATCAAGGCGCGCGCGACCGTGCTCGCCGAGGGCTGCTGGGGGCATCTGACCGGCGCCGCGATCCGCGAGTTCGACCTCGGCAAGGATCGCGAACCGCAGGTGTGGGAGCTCGGTGTGAAGGAGGTGTGGAAGGTTCCAAAGCCGCTGGACCGCCTCATTCACACGATGGGTCCGTGGCCGCTGAAGGTGTCGTCCAAGTACGGCCAGATCGGCGGCACTTGGCTGTACCCGATGACCAACGCAAGCGGCGAACACCTGGTGTCGATCGGCTTCGTGGTCGAGCTCGAGTACGCCGACGCCACCACGTCCGCACACGACCTGCTGCAGACCTTCAAGACGCACCCCTTCGTGCGCAGGATCCTCGAGGGAGGCGAGCGCGTGGCGTGGGGCGCGAAGGCGCTCCCTGGCGGCGGTTACTGGTCGATGCCCAAGCTGTCGATGCCGGGCGCGGTGCTCGTCGGCGACTCCGGCGGCATGGTCGACACGATGGCGCTCAAGGGCGTGCACCACTGCATCAAGTCGGGGATGCTCGCCGCCGAGACCATCCATGCCGCGCTTGCGCGCGGCGAGACGAGCTTTGAAGCCTACGAGCAGGCGATCGAGGAATCCTCCGTTGGCAAGGAGCTGTGGGAGGTTCGCAACGCGCGCCAGCCGCTGCAGAAAGGCCTGCTGTTCGGGGGCGCGCTCAGCGGCTTGCAGCAGATCTCAAAGGGCAAGCTGCCCGGCCGCGCCGACTGGCACCGCCAGGACGAGACGCCGATGTTCATCGGCGACACCAAGGACGTCTACGTCAGGCCCGACGGCAAGTACACCTTCGACAAGCTCTCGTCGGTGTTCATCACGGGCAACGCCACGCGCGACGACGCGCCCAACCACATCCGCGTGCGCAAACGCGTTGCACGAGAGGTCGCCGAGACGTGGCGCTGGATGTGTCCGGCCGGCGTGTATGAGATCCCCGACGACGCGCCCGAGCACGGCGACGTGGACGTGATCGTCAACTACACAAACTGCGTGCAGTGCGGCGCGATCACCGCCAAGGGCGGGCGTCTGACCACGCCCGAGGGCGGCGACGGGCCGCTGTACCAGCTGCTGTAGCGGCGCCCGCGCGGCGCGCACTCGCCGTCCTCCGGCCAGGCGCAGCCAAAAACTCTCCGCGCGGACCGGCGCCCGCCGCGCTACCGGGGAGCGCGTTGCGAAACCTGCGTGCAAAATGCGTGTTACAGGGATGCCATGCAGGCGGGCAGGCGCAGCCACATACACAGCGCGCGGTCGCGAGCCGTGCTGCGCGCGTGCGCGCTGACGATCGCGAGTCTGCTCGCGGCGCCGGCATTCGCGGCGGGCGCGCGTCCCCCCGCGACGACGCCCGCACTCGAGTCAGCCACGCTCGAGCAGTGCGTCACGTCGGTGGTGCAGTCGGAACGCTCGGCGACTTTCTCGGGCGAAATGACCGCGGTGCCCGGGGCCCTGCGCATGGCGATGCGCATCGAGGTGCAGGCGCAGGTGCGAGCCGCGACGGGCTTTCACCTCGTCAACGCCCCCGCGTGGCGCTTCTCTGACCCGAAGATCAAGATCTACAAGTACCTCAAGCAGGTCACGAATCTCTCCTCGCCGCTCGAGTACCGGGCGCTCGTGCGCTTCCGCTGGCTGGGCGCGAAGGGGCGCGTGATCAAGCGCGCGCAGCTGCTCACCGCGCCGTGCGTGCAGCCGGCGGCGCCGGCGCAGCCCCCCGCCTGAGGCCGATCCGGTCGCGGCGTTCGGGCGCGCGCCGCGACTCAAGCGCCCGGCGGTCGCGATTTGCCACGCCGCCGCAAGGCGCGCGCGGGCGGGCCTGCGGCCAGCGTCTAGAATTGAGAGACCATGAAGAGCGGCATCCATCCCAAATACGTCACCGCGCGCGTGCACTGCACGTGCGGCAACGAATTCCTCACGCGCGCCACGAGCGACGAGCTCCGCGTGGAGGTGTGCTCGAACTGCCACCCCTTCTACACCGGGCGCCAGAAGCTGGTCGACACGGGAGGACGGGTGGAGCGCTTCCAGCGCAGGGTGGCCAAAGGTCGCCTGCAGACGGCACAAGCGCGCTCGCCAAAGTAACGACGTGCCCTCTACCGCGACCGTGTCTTCAGCCGCGGTCGCGCGCGACGGCTCGCAGGCGCAGCCGGCGGCGTCGCGCGACCACGACGGCTACCTGAACGCGCAGCGCGACGCGCCCGTCGGCGGCCAGGCGGTGATCGAGGGCGTGATGATGCGCGGCGTGCGCCACTGGGCCGTTGCCGTGCGCAAGCCCCCGGCGCCCGAGCAGCCAAACGGCGCTCAGCCGGCGGCGCTCGCCGAGCCCGAGCAGCCAAACGGCGCGCAGGCGGCGGCGGCCGCGACGCCCGAGCTGCCAGCCGGCGCTCAGCCGGCGGCGCTCGCCGAGCCCGAGCAGCCAAACGGCGCCCGGTCGGCGGCCGCCGCGGCGGTCGAGCAGCCCAACGGCGTGCGCATCGACGGAGTCCAGAGCGCGGGGCACAGCGCGCCGGGCGAGATCGAGGTGCGCACCTTTGAGCTGCGCTCGGCCCAGCAGCGCCATCGCCTGTTGCGTGTGCCGGTGGTGCGCGGCGTGGTGGCGCTCGCGAGCTCGCTCGCGATCGGCTTTCGCGCGCTGGAGCTGGCGGCCAACGCGCAGCTTCCCGCCGACGAGGATGAGGGACAGCAGGAGATCCCGCGCGGCATGTGGGCAGGAACGATCGTGGTGGCGCTGGCTCTGGCGGTGGTGCTGTTCTTTCTCATCCCGGTCGGCTTGACCAGCCTGATCAAGGACCAGCTCGGGTCCTCCTGGCTGTTCTGGCTGGTGGAGGGAACCCTGCGCACTGCGATCTTCCTCGGCTATCTGCTCGCGCTGTCGCGCGTGCGCGATCTGCGCCGCGTCTTCGAGTACCACGGGGCTGAGCACAAGACGATCTCGTGCTATGAGGCCGGCCTCGAGCTCACGCCCGGCAACTGCGCGCGCTTCTCGCGGCTGCATCCGCGGTGCGGCACGAGCTTCCTGCTCGTGGTGATGATCGTGGCGATTTTCGTGTTCGCGCCGATCGGCCTGCCTGCGTGGTACTGGCTCTTCGCCACGCGCATCCTTGGCATCCCGATCATCGCGGGCGTGTCGTTTGAGCTGATCAAGTTCGCGGGCAAGAACCGCCGCCGGCGTTGGGTGCGCGCGCTGATGTGGCCCGGCCTGAAGCTGCAGCTGCTGACCACACGCGAGCCCGATTCAGGCCAGCTGTCGGTGGCGATCAAGGCGCTTGAGGCGGTGCTCGCGCGCGAGACCCCGGGCCAGCTGTCTGCCGCCGACCTCGTGGGCGTAGAGCTCGTCGCGTAGCCCCCTACAGGGCGTGGGAGGCTTCTGGCGCTAACCGCGGCGGACGAGTTCAAATCTGAGCTAGGTGACGCGCTCTGCGCTTCCCTCAGCGGCGGCGGGCGCGCTCACCTCGTCAGGCCGGTCGCGCGCGCCGCGCTGCACCGCGTCGAGCAGCAACGACTCGAGCGCATCGGTGCTGGCGCCGACGCTGAACAGCCGCTGCGCTGCCTCTTTGCCCGTCGCTGCCAGCTCGGCGGCGAGCGCCGGTTCGCCGCGTAGGCGCTCGAGCTGCCGCGCGAGCTCGCGCGCGTCGCCCTCGGCGAACACGAGCCCGCCGCCGGTGAGCCCGATCAACCATGGGATCTCGCCCGAGTCAGAGCCGATCACCGGAACGCCGCATGCGAGCGCCTCGATCAGCGCGCGCCCGAACTGCTCCTTCCACCTGGGGGTGGTACGCGAGGGCAGCACGAGCACGTCCAGCGGCGCGTAGGCCGAGGGCATCTCCTCGTGGCGTAGGCCGGTGCGTACCTCGACGGCGCCGCCGGGGACCGGCTGGCCCTCGAGCCGCTCGCGCAGCGCGCCGTCGCCGATCAGCGTGAGCGCCACTGGTGCCGCGAGCATGCGTACGGCGGCGAGCAGATCGTCGAGCCCCTTGCTCTCCACCAGGCGTCCTGCGTAGCCGACGTGGAACGGGCGCTCGGCGCGATTGCGCGACTGGGCCGGCGTGCTCGGATTCTCCCAGCGTGGAATAGCCGGTGGCGCGATGCGAACCTCACCGCGCGCCCCCCATCCGCGCACGAGGCCGGCTGCGGTCTCAGAACGCGCGGCCACGAACGCCGCGTCGCGCAGCACGCGGGCGCGCAGTCGCCGCACGGGCAGCGGCAGCTGCCGGTCGATGTTCTCGTAGGCCTGCACGCCGAAGGGGATTCCAAGCCTGTGCAGCGCGTGCCCCCATTGCGCCGCGGACAGGGCAAACGGCTCCTCCTCCACGAACGCAACGTCGGGTTGCACGCGCTTACAAACCGCTGCGCAGCTGGCCAGGTAGAAGTGGCGCTGCTGGCGTCCGGGCAGTGCGACCGGCAGCGACAGCAGGCTTTCCTGAAGCCCGGCGAGCGCCTGCGGCGCGATCGGCCGCGGCGCGTAGTCGTGGCGCCAGCGACGGGGAACCACCAGCGTGAGCCGCCAGCCGCGCCGCGCGAGCTCGCGGTAGATCTCCTGGTTGACGGTGACGACCGCGGGGTGGCTCACCACGAGCAGCCGCGGCGCCGGCTGCGAACCCCGCACCTGGCTCACACGCGCGGCCCGTATGTGGTTGGAACTGTGCGTTCAACGAGCTGGCGCCAGCTCGCCTCCAGGCGCTGCAGCGGCAGCGAGCGAGCGTGGCGCAGGTAGACGAACAGCTCGGCGGTGAGCGACGCGAGCAGCATCTCGGCGAGCAGCTCGGCGTCACAGGTGGGGTCGGCCTCGCGCAGCAGCAGCGTGACGTGCATCCGGTAGAAGCCGTATGGCGCCGACACGAAGCGCGCTCCGCCGAGCTGGGCGGCGGCGACAAGCAGCGCGTGGCGCTCCAGGTGCTCGAGCAGGCCTTCGCCGAACGCGATCAGGCGCTCGCGCGGCGAAGCGCCGGGACCGAGCGGCGGATGCCCGCGGATGATCGCTTCCTGAAACTCGCGCTCCTGCTCGCTGAGCACCGCTTGCGCGAGCGCCGCGCGCGATCCGAAGCGGCGAAAGACCGTGCCCTTGCCGACCCCGGCTGCGTCGGCGACATCGTCCATCGACACGCAGTCCACGCCGCGCTCGCTGAACAGCCGCGCCGCGGAGCACAAGATCCGCTCGCGGTTGCGCGCGGCGTCGGCGCGCTCGTGCGCGTCGCCGTCCAGGAGCGGCAGGTCCAGACGTGTGCTCATATCCACATGATACCTAACCGGACTGAGGTCCGATTGTGTGCTATGCTCTCGGCAGAGAAGCGGACTGAGGTCCGAATTGTTCCCACCAAGAGCTCAACACAAGAGAGGAAGCAGACATGAGCACAGCAACGACAACACCGATCTCCACCGGCAACTGGAAGATCGACCGCGTGCACTCGCACGTGGGCTTCGCGATCAAGCACATGGTCGTATCGACCTATCGCGGCAGCTTCGACGAGTACGACGGCCAGCTCGCCGTCGGCGATGACGGCGCGCCGCGGCTCGAGGGCTTTGTGGCCGTGGACTCGATCCAGGCGAAGGACGACAACCTCAAGGCGCACCTGCTGTCGCCGGACTTCTTCGACAGCGCAGCCCACCCCCGGATCACGTTCACCTCG
>DASZFR010000125.1:0-16564 GCA_035939635.1 Solirubrobacteraceae bacterium | reverse complement strand
TCGCCGGCGCCGTACTGCTGGCGAATCTCGTCGTAGCCCTCGCGCTCGAGCCGCTCCACGAGCTCTACGCCGCCCTCGAGCACGATGCGCCCGTCGAGCATGATGTGCACGAAGCCCGGTTCGACGTAGTGCAGGATGCGCTGGTAGTGCGTGATGATGAGCGCGCCCAGGCCCGTCTCATCGTGCAGGCGCTTGACGCCCGATGCGACAGTGCGCAGCGCGTCGATGTCAAGCCCCGAGTCAGTCTCGTCGAGGATCGCGACGTCGGGCAGGAGCATCGCCATCTGCAAGATCTCGGCGCGCTTCTTCTCGCCGCCCGAAAAGCCATCGTTGAGGTGGCGCGAGGTGAACGCGCGGTCGACGTCGAGCAGGTCGATCGCGTGCTGCAGCTGCGCGCGAAACTCCTTCACGCCGATCGGATCGTCGCGTTTGGCGTTGATCGCCATGCGCAGGAAGTTCGCCACCGACACGCCGGGGATCGCGACGGGGTACTGGAAGGCGAGGAACAGGCCGGACTTCGCGCGGTCGTGCGGCTCGGCCTCGGTGATGTCCTCGCCCTTGAAGGTGATCGAGCCCTGCGTGATCTCGTAAGCGGGATGCCCGAGCAGCGTGCTGGCAAGCGTGGACTTGCCCGAGCCGTTGGGCCCCATCAGCGCGTGGATCTCACCGCGCGAGACGTCGAGGTTGACGCCGCGAAGGATCTCCTGGTCCTCGATGGAGACGTGCAGGTCGCGAATCTCGAGGTCGGCCATCGCGCTCAGGCGCCCGACGCCAGCGACCGCGGCTTGGGCTCATCGGCCTCGAGCGCGCCGATCGACGCCGGCGCGATCGGACCGCGTTCGGAGAGCGCGCCGAGTGACGGCCGTTCGCCCGGCGCCGGGCCGAGCAAGAGGTCCGCGAGCGTGGTCTGCTCGAGCGTGCGCACGATCGCGCCGCGTACCCGCGTCCACAGCAGCTTCGTCGGGCACACGTGCGCGGGATCGGACTCCCGCGTGCACACGATCGACCCGTCCGGGCGCGCCGAGATGCACTCGATCGGCGCGATCGAGCCCTCGAGCGCCTCGACGATCTCGGCCGTGGTGATCTCAAGCGGAGAGCGCGCGAGCATGTAGCCGCCGCGCGAGCCGCGGCGCGAGTCGACCAGGCCGGCCTTGCGCAGCCGCGCCGCGAGGTGCTCCAGATAGGCCAGCGGCAGCCCGCCGCGCGTCGCTATCTCGGCGAGTGGCACCGGCTCGCCGTCGGGAGATCGCGCGAGCTCAACCATCACGCGCACGCCGTACTCGGCCTTGGTCGAAAACATCATCGCCTGGAATACCTACCTGGGCGGTAGGTTATCAGCAGCGAGCGCGGCGGCCGGGCTCACGCGCGCCGCGCCGACACGTTCAAACGCACGTAGTCAAGCGGCAGGCGCACGCGCGCCGCGACGGCGTCGGCGAAGCCGGCCCGGCGCTCGCGCGGGAGGCGCTCCAGGTGGGCAGCGAGAATCGAGGTGCGCACGAACGCGCTCACGTCGTCGGGATACGTCGGGCGCTTTTCAAGCCAGCACCGCTGCCTCGAGAAGCCGGCAGCCCGCAGCCGCCGCGCGGTCGCGCTGGGGCCCGCGAACGCCCACGGACAGAAGCCGACGAGCGCGGGAGCGACATCGCGCGCCACCGCGTCGATGACCTCGCGCACCCGTTCGATGTTGCCCTCGCCGCCGCACTGCACCTCGAGTACGCCGCCCGGTTTGAGCGCCCGGGCAAGCCGCGTCCACAGCCGGTCGTGGTCTGGGACCCAGTGCAGCGTCGCCGTCGAGAAGATCGCGTCCACCGGCTCGCGAAGCTCCAGCGCGAGCGCATCGTCACACCACACGTCGGCGCGATCGCCAAGTCGTCTACGCGCCAGCTCGACCATGTCGGCGGAGGCGTCGATCGCCAGCACGCGGCCCCGCGGCACGAGCTCGAGAAGCGCCTCGGTGACGCGGCCGGTGCCGCAACCGACGTCCAGCACCGTGGCATCGCCGGCGATCCCCTCCAGCCGAGCCACGACGGCGGCGGCCCACGCCTGTTGCGGCGCACTGGTGGCGTCGTAGGTGTGTGCGTCCCAGGGCGTGGCCACCCCCGCTGACGCTAGTGCACAGCTGCGCCGGCCGCGGCGAGCGGCGGGCCGTTGTCCGAGGCGAGCTCGCGAGCGCTCACCGCGCGGCGAGCTTGCGAATGTCGTGAGCGAGGCCTTCGGGAGTCAGCTGTTCCAGCCCGAACAGCACCCGCTCACGGCCGTCGCGATCGATCAGCAGCACCGGTATCGAGCGTTCGAACGCCGCCACGCCGGCGCTGAGCGGCGCCACGCGATAGGCGCGCCAGATCGGCGCGAGCCGCCCCACGGGCCCGGACAGAAACCGCGCGCGCCCGCTCAACGACACGGACCCCAGAAAGGCACGCCTGCGCGCGGGCGTGTCGGCTGGCGGATCGACGCTCACCAGCAGCGCCGGCACGGGGGAGGGGAGTTCGTCCAGCGCGCCGCGTATCTGCTGTGCGATCAGCACGCAGGTGCGCCCGCACGCCGACGACACGAACGCGAGCACGACGACCTTGCCGCGCAGGGACGCGAGGGACACCGCCTGCCCGGCCGGGTCGGTGAGCGTGAAGTCGTATGCCTGCGGCGGTTGCGGCAGCTGGGCGCCGGCGAAGCCGGTGGCGCCGGCGAGGCCTTCCGCGGCCGATCCCGCCGTTCCAGAGCTGCCCGACCCGCCCGCGCCGAAAATCACCAGCCCGAGGGCCGCCGCGAGCGCGAGCGCCAGCGCGACTGCGGCGATCAGAATTGGGCGCGAGCGCCGGCGCCCGCTCATCCGCGTACGCCGCAGCCGGCCCGCCCGGCGCGGGTGTTGCGGTGCCGGGGCAGAGCTGCGCTCACCGTGGCTCAAGGTAGCCGCGCGCACGTCCTGCCGCCACACGGACAGCGCTATACTTTTTGAAGTTGTGAAAGCCGACTGCTATTTGGGGGTTTGTCGATGAGCCCGTCTTCCGCGGAGCTGTTGCGCGAGGTCAAGAGCCAGATCGAGGAGGTGGACCCCTCCGAGGTCAAAGAGTTGATGGACGAGGGCGTAGCGATCGTGGACGTGCGCGAGAGCGAGGAGTTCGCCGCCGGGCATCTCCCCGGCGCCAAGCACGTGCCGCGCAGCCACCTGGAGTCGCGCATCGAGTCCGCCGTGCCCGACCGCACCATGCAGGTGATCCTCTACTGCGCGTCGGGCAACCGCTCCGCGTACGCCGCGCGCACGCTGGGCCAGGAGCTCGGCTACGAGCACGTGCGCTCCATGACCGGCGGGATCACCCTCTGGAAGGACCGCGGCTATGAGGTGCAGGTGCCGCGCGCGATGTCCGCGGAGCAGCGCGAGCGCTACTCGCGCCACCTGTTGATCCCCGAGATCGGCGTGGAGGGCCAGCAGAAATTGCTCGACGCAAAGGTGCTTCTGCTCGGAGCCGGCGGCCTCGGCTCACCGACGGCGCTGTATCTGGCCGCCGCGGGCGTGGGCACGCTGGGGATCGTCGACGACGACGACGTCGACCTGTCCAACCTGCAGCGTCAGGTGATCCACAACAGCGAGCGCATCGGCGTGCCCAAGGTGGACTCCGCCGAGCAGTCGATCCACGCGCTTAACCCGGACGTGAAGGTGGTCAAGCACAAGACGCGCCTGGACTCCTCCAACATCATGGAGATCATCGACGGGTGGGACGTGATCGTCGACGGCGTCGACAACTTTCCGACGCGATACCTGCTCAACGACGCCACCGTGCGCCTGAAGATCCCCGTGGTTTCGGCCTCGATCCTCGGCTTCGACGGCCAGCTGTCGGTCTTCAAGCCCTACGAGGGCCCGTGCTACCGCTGCCTGTTCCGAGAGCCCCCGCCCGCGGAGCTGGCCCCGTCCTGCGGCGCGAACGGGGTGCTCGGCGTGCTGCCGGGCACGATGGGGCTGCTGCAGGCGACCGAGGTGATCAAGCTGGTCGCGGGCATCGGCGAGCCGGCGATCGGACGCCTTTTGCTCTACGACGCGCTCGGCGCCACGCTGACCGAGGTCCGCGTGCACCGCGACCCCGACTGCCCGATCTGCTCGCGCGAGCCGTCTGAGATCTCCGACGACGAGCTCGGCGTGTTCCCCGACTACGAGGCCTTCTGCGCCGCGGCCGGCTGAGCTGACCGCCGCGTCTGGCCGCGGCCCGCGACGAGCGCGCGCCGCGCTCGCGTGCTAATCATTCGCACGATGCCAACGATCAAGATCCCGCCCGTGCTGCGACCCTCGGTGGGTGGCGAGAAGCTGCTCAGCGCCCAAGGCGACAACGTCGGCGAGGTGCTGCGCGACCTCGCCGCCAGCCACCCCGCCACCCAGCCCCAGCTGTTCTCCGCCGAGGGCGAGCTCAACCGTTACGTCAACGTGTACCTCAACGACGAGGACGTGCGCGTACTCGGCGGGCTCGACACCGCCGTTGGGCCAGACGACGTTCTGGTGATCCTGCCGGCGATGGCCGGCGGGCGCGCTTAACGTCGCCGTCGGCGAACACCGCCGCGTCGCCGCACAGGGGGCGAAGCGCCCGGCTCAAGCCTGCGCGCCGGTGGCGATCTCAGGACTCGCTGCGCAGCACGATCGCGATCAGGATCAGCGCGCCGATCACCGCGATCGCGATCACGGCCTTTCCGCTCGCGGCGGCCAGCGGCAGCACGGGCAACATCACGGCCACGATAGCGCCGGGCGCTTCGGCGACACTCGCCAGGCCGGGCGTGACCGCCGGCACGGCACCGCTCCTGGCGCTCGCCCGACCCGGCCCTCCACGCACGAGCTACTCGTCCAGGCCCACCGCTTTCAGCGCCTCCTGTGGTTGGTTGAACCAGCGAAATCGGATCGCAACGCCGTCGCGCAAGGTCCACACGTACCCCTGACGCCAGAGCGCCTGTGCCCCGCTCTGAGTGCTGCCACGGGCGATCCCTATCACCACGACATCCTCGCCCGCGTCGACGAAGCGTTCCGGCTCGACTCGAAAGTCGGGATACACGTCGCGAATGCTCCCCAGGGCGCGGCGGTCGCGGCGCGTTCCTGACTCCACCGCGTAGGGCGGGTTGACGTACTCGAGCTGCGGGTCGATCAGGTGCGCAGTCGAACGCTTTTCGTCCCACAGCCGGTAGATGGTGCGCACGATCTCCACGTTGGCCTCAGACATTCATTCGTCCCCACCCGCCACGGTCGCGAGCGCCGCTTGCACGATCTCCTCGGTGTCGCCCATCCGCTCGTCAGTATCGCGCGGCGACGCCGCGTGTCGCTGACCGTCACGCCCTGACAGCGCTGCTATACAATCTGAAGTAATGGCGGCGGAGCGGCTGAGCAACCGGCCCTGCGGCGGTCGGTATGGGGACATCGTGCAGTCGATCGGCAACACGCCGCTGGTCGAGCTGCCGCGCCTCGCGCCCAAGCCCGGCGTGCGCCTGTGGGCCAAGCTCGAGTCGCGCAATCCCACGGGGTCGGTCAAGGACAGGGTGGCGCGCGCGCTGATCGAGGACGCCGAGGAGAAGGGCGCGATCGAGCCGGGGCAGACCATTCTCGAACCCACGTCGGGCAACACGGGGATCTCGCTGGCGATGATCTGCTCCCTGAAGGGATACCGCCTGAAGGCCGTCATGCCGGAGAACGTCACGCCGGAGCGCACGCAGCTGCTGCGCATGTACGGAGCCGAGATCGTCTACTCGCCGGGTTCGCAAGGCTCAAATGGCGCGGTCGCGATGGCGCTCGAGCTGGCCGAGGCCGACAGCTCTTGCTACATGCCCTACCAGTACGGCAACGCGGCCAACCCCAACGCGCACTACAACGGGACCGCGCTGGAGATCCTGGAGGAGCTCGACGAGGTCTCGGCGTTCGTCGCCGGCCTGGGCACCGGCGGCACGCTGATGGGCAACGGCAGGCGGCTGAAGGAGACCTTTGGCGACGCGGTGAAGATCGTCGCCGCCGAGCCGATGCAGGGCGAGCCCGTGCAGGGTCTTCGCTCGCTGGACGACGGCTTCATCCCGCCGATCATCGACCTGGCGCTGCTGGACCGAAAGATCTTCGTGACAAACCGCGACGCGATCGTGTGGACACGCAGGTTGTTGGATGAGGAGGGCATCTTCGCCGGCGTCTCCAGCGGGGCCATCGCGAGCATCGCGGTGCGTATCGCCGGTGAGCTCGAGGAGGGAAACGTGGTGTTCGTGGTCGCCGACGACGGCTGGAAGTACCTCTCGAGCGGTATCTACACCCTGCCGGTGGAGGAGATCGAGAACCTCGACTCGACCGTGTGGTGGTGAGGGCTTGCTCATCTCCCGCGCGCTGCTCGGAGAGCTGATCGCGCACGCCCGCGACGAGGCGCCCAACGAGTGCTGCGGCGTCGTCGCGGTCGACGGCGCCGGCGCGCTCGACGGCGAGGCGCGCGCGACGCGCGTGCTGCGCGCGGTCAACGTCGCCGCCAGCCCGCTGCGCTTCGAGGTGGACGGCAGGGAACTGCTGGCTGCGATGGACGAGATCGAGCGTGGCGGCGGCGAGCTAGGCGCGATCTATCACTCGCACACCCGCACGGCTCCGTACCCGTCGCAGACCGACATCAACTTCGCGGTCAACTGGCCCGGCGTGGAGTGGATCATCGTGGGCCTGGCCGGAGGCGAGCAGCCTGAGGTGCGCTCCTATCTGATCGAGTCCGGGCAGGTGCGCGAGGTCGGCCTGCACGACGACGCAGCCGGGAGCGGGGGGTAGGCGTGCAACGCCATGCGCGCGGACCTCGGGGGAACGAGGCCGAGCTCGTGTGCCCGGCGTGCGGACACCGCCAGCCGCCCAGCGACCGCTTCTGCGCGCGCTGCGGCATGCCGCTGGTTCAAAGCCTCGGGAGCGAGCAGCCCGCCAGCGCGCGGCGGCGACGCGCGCGCAAGATCAAGGCCCAGTACACGGAGGGACCGACGGTGGTGGTGACGAGCGCCCGCAACCAGGTCGAGGCCGAGTTCATCGCGGGGCTCTTGCTCGAGGAGGGCATCCCGTGCGTGCTCAGAGGCGCGATCGGCGGGTATGCGCCGCTCGTGGGTACGCGCGACGTGCTCGTGCCCGAATCGGGGGCACAGGCGGCTCGGGAAGCGCTGGCGTGGCAGCCGCAGGCCGACGCGGGCCCGCGCGAACCGGGCTGAGCGTCGGGCGCTCTAGGCGAAAACCGGCTGGCCGGCGTCGCTGGCGATCGCCCTGATCTCTTCCGAGGCCCGCTCGAACTCGGCGTCGGAGAGCACGGGCGTGCCCTCGAAGGGCAGGTCGCGCTGCAGCTCGACCCACGGGTGCGCGGCGTTGTACTCGTCGCGCACCTTCACGGTCACCGGTCGCGGGATGCGGTGTGTGCGCAGCAGCAACACGTGCAGCGGCTGATGGCGCCGCCAGCCCAGCCGCCGTTCGGCGTAATCGGGCGTCCACACGTAGAACGGCGACAGCGAGTCCACGCAGCGGGGATCAGAGATGGTGAAATGGTCCGCCACCTCGGCCCACGCGCGGATGCGCACGCGGTCCGGCTGCTGCACCGGCGCGCCCGATACGAACGCGCCCAGCATCGGCTCGCCGTCGCTCCACACGCCCTCCTCCAGCGCGCGCCGCAACTCCGGCTGGTGTGACTCGCGCACGAGGTCGCCGGACTCGTGGTCGAAGGTGGGGTACAGAAAGAAGCGTTCGTGCGCAAGCCTGATCGGCCGTCCCGGCTCGCGCAGCACGCCCCTGCGAAAGGTAAGAAGCTGCTCGCCTTCCGCCAAGGCGCGGACAGTGACCGCCCATTCTTTGAAAGCAACTGGCATAAGCGCTCCGGAACTGAGGGACAGCTTCACGGTACGCCCTGCGTCCCCCACCACGGCCGGCCGCAGGCGGCGTTAAAGATACGAAAAAGGTGCGAAAACCCCAAATACCCTGCAAATCGGCGGGTATTTGCGATTCGCAAGCAATTTGCGGGCTTCTACCGCGGCGGCGGGGGTGGCCCAAATCCGCCGCCGCCCGGGGTGTGAATGCGCAGGCGCTGGCCCGCGGCCAGCGTGCCGGCGGCCTTGCCCGGGAGCGGCTCGCCGTCGAGCTGGTCGTAGCCGAGCTCGCCGGGGAGACCCCCGGCGGCGCCGTGCGGGCGGTGGCGGCGGCGCTCTGAGATCAGCGAGAAGCGCAGCTCGCGGAGGGCTTCGAGCTCGCGCACGACGCCGTCGCCGCCGCGGTGCGCGCCGGCGCCGCCGGATCCGCGCCGGAGCGCGTATTCGGTGACGCGAATGGGAAATTCGCGCTCCAGCGCCTCGATCGGGGTGTTCAGCGTGTTGCTCATCGCAACGTGCACCGCGCTCGGCCCGTCGGCGTGGGCGCACGCGCCCTGTCCGCCGCCGATGGTCTCGTAGTAGGAGAGCCGGTCGTCGCCCAGCGTGAGGTTGTTCATCGTGCCCTGGCCCTGGGCGCGGCCGAAGCAGCTCAGCACCAGGTCCGCCACGCGCGAGGAGGTCTCCACGTTGCCCGCCGCCACCGCGGCGCCGGGGCGCGCGTTGAGCAGCGTGCCTTCGGGGGCGCGCACGTCGAGCGGGCGGTACGCGCCCGCTGACGCTGGGATGTCGGGGTCGGTGAGCACCTTGACCGCGAACATGCACGCGGAGAGCGTGACGGCGAGAGGGCAGTTGAGGTTGCCGTCGTGCTGGGGAGCGCTACCGGTGAAGTCGAGCTCGAGCCGCTCGCCGCGAACCGTGGCCCGCAATCGCAGCGCGAGATCCCGGCCGTCGGCGGACTCGAGCACGTCGCAGCCGCCGCGCTCGCCATCCGGCAGCGCACCGAGGCAGGCGCGCGTGCGGCGCTCGGCGTAATCGAGCACCGCGTCGCCGGCAGCCGCCAGCTTCGCGACGCCGAGGCGGCGTGCCAGCTCGCCCATGCGCAGCGCGCCGGCGCGGTTGGCCGCCAGCTGGGCGCGCAGGTCCGCGCGTCTTTGGCGCGGCTGGCGCATACGCGCGGCCAGCGCGTCGATCACGCCATCGTGCAGCGGCTGCGGTGCGATCACGACCCCCTCCTCGGCGAGGGTGCGGCTGTCGGCGGGCATCGATCCAGGTGTCGCCGCGCCGACGTCGGCGTGGTGTGCCCTGCTGGCCGCAAAGCCGATCGGGCCCGTTCCGTCAGCGAACACCGGCGTGATCACGGTGATGTCGGGCAGGTGTGTGCCTCCCGCGAACGGATCGTTGAGGATCCACGAGACCCCCGGCGTGTGGTCGCGGCCGCGCACCGCCGCGACGGCGGCGGGCATCGCGCCGAGGTGCACCGGGATGTGCTCGGCCTGCATCACCATCTCCCCGCGCGCGTTGAACAGCGCCGTGGACGCGTCGCGCCGCTCCTTGATGTTGGCCGAGTGCGCCGCGCCGACGAGCACGGCGCCCATCTCCTCGCACGCCGCGTGCAACGTGCCTGCGATGAGGCGCAGCTCAATCGCGTCGAGCTCGCTCACCGCTCGCGCTCCAGGTGGCAGCTGCCGTACTCGTCCACCTGCCCGCGCCACCCCGGCGCAATCAACAGGGAGGACTCCGGAAGCGCGCAGAGCATGGGTCCACGCAGCCGCTGCCCGGGGCGCGGAGCGCCGCGCAGCACGGTGGTCTGCACCGGCTCGCCGGCGAGCACCACGTCGGCCGTGAGACTTTCTGGCGATCCGCCCCTGGAGCCGCGCAGACGCAGGTCGGGAGCCGCACCCCACACGGACGCCCGCATCGTCACGAGTTCGATCTCCCCGTCCTCTTCGCGGTAGCCGTAGCGACGCTCGTGAGCCGCGGCGAACGCCTCGCGCAGCTGCGCGGGCGCGGCGTCGGCGCCGTCGATGGCCAGCTCGAAGGACTGGCCGCGGTAACGCAGCTCGTGGCGAACCCGCGCGCGCTCGGGGCGTTCGCCCAATGCCGCTGCGGCGCGCGCCACCAGCTCATCACGCTCGCTGCGCAGGCGCTCGGGCTCGAGCTCGGCACCGCCGAGCAGTACCGAGCGTGAGGCGTCGCGGCGTGGCGCCGAAGCCGCCAGCCCAAGCGCGCTGAGCACGCCCGATGCGCTCGGGCACAGGACCCGCCGGACCCCGAGCTCCTCTGCCATCGCGACCGCGTGCAGCGGGCCCGCGCCGCCAAACGGCAGAAGCACAAAGCCGCGCGGATCGATCCCGCGCTCGACGGTCAGCAGCCGCAGCGCCGCCAGCATCTCGCGCTCGACCACGCGCACGATGCCCTCGGCGCAGGCGAGCGTGTCGATCGAAAGCTGGCGGGCGAGCTCGCCTACCGCGCGCTCGGCCGCCTCGCGATGCAACCGCACCCCGCCCGCGAGCGGCCACTCCGCGCGCAGACGCCCGAGCAGCAGATTGGCGTCGGTGACGGTCGGCGCCATGCCGCCGCGGCCATAGCACGCCGGCCCCGGCAGCGCGCCCGCCGACTGCGGACCGACTCGCAGCGCGCCGCCGGAATCACGCCATGCGATCGACCCGCCCCCGGCGCCCACGGTGTGGATGTCGAGTGCCGGCAGCGACAGCGGCCGGTCCGCGATCGTGCGCTGCGCGCTCTCTGCGACCTCGAATCCCTCGATTACGCACGCGTCGCACGACGTGCCGCCCATGTCGAAGCAGAGCGCGTCGCCGATGCCCGACAACCGCGCCAGCATGGCCGCGCCGCCCACACCCCCGGCCGGGCCCGAAAGCACCGTCAGGGCAGCGTGGGCGCCCGCGCGCGCGAGCTCGGTGAGCCCACCGGAGGACTGCATGACCTGCGGCTCGGGCAAGTCGCAGGCGCGCGCCCCCGCGGCCAGCCGTCCCAAATAGCTCGCCAGCAGCGGCGACAGCGCTGCGTCCACGACCGTGGTGGCGGTGCGCTCGTACTCGCGAAACGTGCCTACCAGCTCAGACGACAGTGAGCAGTGAACACCCTGCAGCTCCTGCGCCAGCAGCTCGCCCAGCATTCGCTCATGGGTCGGGTCGCGATAGGAGTGAAGCAGCGCCACCGCCACAGCCCGCGGTTCGGCAGCTGCCACCTCGCGCACCAGCGCGCGCGCGGCGCCGCGCTGTAGCGCGCGCTGCGTCCCGTCGGGTCCGATCCGCTCCGGCGCGCCGAAGCGCAGCTCGTTTGGCACGAGCGGCGCAGCCGGCCCGCGGCACAGGTCATAGAGGTGCGGGCGCGTCTGGCGAGCAAGCTCGATCACGTCGGTGAAGCCGGCGGTGGCAATCAGCGCGGTGCGCGCCGTGTGTCCTTGCAGCAACGCGTTGGTCGCCACGGTCATCCCGTGGGCAAAGCGCTGCACCTGCGCCGAGCGGGCGCCGGCACTCGACAGCACCGCGCCCACAACCTCGAGCACCGCGGCTGACTCGTCCGCGGTCGTTGTCGGCAGCTTGGTGCTGTGGACCTCGCCCCCCGGGTCCACGAGCACCGCGTCGGTGAACGTCCCTCCGACGTCGACTCCCAGCAGCACGCCGAGAGCCTACGCTGCGTGCTCGGCTACGCGGCGGCGAGCTCCTGGTCCTCGGTCTCGGCCAGGTGCTGGTGAGACGGGCAGTAGCCGTTGTGCGCCAGCGGCACGCGCTGGCACGCCGCGCCCTTGCGTGTGGTCGCGCGGCACTGCGGCGGCGCGCCGCTGACCGCGGCGTAGCCCTCAAGCGGATGGGCCGCCACGAACTGCTGTGCAGCCTCGACGTAGCGGTATACGACTTGATGCACGTGAGACTGCGCAGACATCGGGAAAAAGCCGCGGATGTCCCAGAACAGCGTGCGTGCGGGCCGTGCGAAGTAGTGACGATCGGTGGCCAGGCGGGTGACCACCGCCTCGCACGCGCGCAGAACGGCGGCGTGGTTGCGGGCGACGGGCGCCCCCGATGCGGGCGCGGCTATGTGTGGAGCGAGCTCCCGGTAGATGGCACGACTGAACTGGTACATCGCAAATACTCCTGTTGCTCCCCGCTGGGTGGTCTAGTGCACACCCGCCACCATCCTGTCCTAGAGACGCCTCCGCCCTGAGCTTCTTTCACACCCACACAACACATCATCGCGTCGAAAGGACCGCAGCTGGCCGATCGCGCGATTTTCTTATGCGAACCAGGCGTATATGCGAACCCGCACAAGCGCGGCAGGGGCACTTTCGCGCCGCGGGTGGCTTTCGCGCGCAGCAGGGGCGCTGTCCCCGGCACGCAGGCCGTTGGCGCCGCGCCGCAGGGCGCTTTCGCCCGCCGCAGGCGCCGTTCGCCGGTCGCGGGGTGCGTTCGCCCGCCGCCGGCCGCCGTTTGCCCGCCCGCAGGGCGCTGGCGCCCGCCGCAGGCCACCACCAGCGCCCCCTGAGCGCCCGCCATCGCTACTTCCAGGCCCGCCACTCGGTTTCGCCCTCCGCCGTGACGACCACGTGGCGGTGGTCGAAGGTCGGGTCCTGCTCGGGGTAGTCGCGACGCTGATGTGCCCCCCGGCTCTCCGTGCGCGCGAGCGCGCAGCGGGCGATCAGGGCGATCAGCGGGTGGCGCGCCGACAGCAGCTGGGTCAGCCCCTCGGCGGTGCGCTCGATGCCGGCGTCTCGCCACAGCGCTTCGCGCGTGGCGCGATCGGCGCGCGGGGGCGCGGGCAGCGCGCGTAACTGCTCGAGCTCTGAGCGGGAGGCCCCGGCTGCGCCGGCCGGGGGCCTGCCGGGCTCGGCCAGCGCGTGCTGCACTGCGCGGCGCGCGAACACGAAGCACTCGCTGAGCGAGTTGGAGGCCAGCCGGTTGGCCCCGTGCAGGCCCGTGCACGAGGCCTCTCCCACCGCGTAGAGGCCGGGCAGCGTGGAGCGCGCGTCGAGGTCGGTGAGGATTCCGCCCATCATGTAGTGAGCGGCCGGGGCGACGGGGATGAGCTGTTCGGTGGGATCCAGGCCCGCCTCGCGAAGCGCGGCGACCACGTTGGGAAAACTCGCGGGGTCGACACCGCGCATGTCGAGATACACCGCGTGCGCGCCCGTCTGCTCCAGGCGGACAAGGATCGCCCTGGCGACCACGTCGCGCGGCGCGAGCTCGTCGACGAAGCGCTCACCGTCGCTGTCATGCAGCGTCGCGCCCTCGCCGCGGATCGCCTCCGTGACGAGGAAGCCTTCGCGCCCTTTCACGCCGATCACCGCCGTGGGGTGAAACTGGAGCATCTCGAGGTCCGCGAGCAGCGCGCCGGCTGCGTGGGCGAGCGTCAGGCCCACGCCCTGTGACCCCGGCGGATTTGTCGTGCGTGCCCACAGGGCAGCCGCGCCGCCGGTCGCGAGCACCACCGAGGATGACGTGACCTCCTGGCCGCTGTCGCAGAGCAGCCCTCGGCAGCGGCCCTCGACGCGCCACAACGCGCGCGCACGCTCGTGCTCCAGCACCGCTATCCGCTCGTCCGCCGCCACCACAGCCGAGAGCTGGCGTACGACTCTGCGCCCGGTGGCGCTTCCCCCGGCGTGCACCACGCGGCGAATCGAATGGCCCCCCTCCAAGCCGAGCGCGAGGCGACCGTAGCGGTCGGCGTCGAAGCGCACGCCGAGCGATTGCAGGTCGCGCACGCAGTCGGGCGCCTCTCGCGCGAGCACCTCCGCGGCGGAGTGGCGCACGAGCTCGCGCCCGGCGAGCTCCGTGTCGCGGCAGTGCAGCGCCGGGCTGTCATCCGCCGCGAACGCCGCGGCGAGCCCGCCCTGCGCCCAGTAGCTTGCGGTCTGCGCGAGCGGCGTGGCGGATATCAAGACCACGCGTGCGCCCTCACGCGCCGCGCAGATCGCCGCGTAAAGCCCGGCGGCGCCCGCGCCCACCACGGCGACGTCAGCTTGCTTGACGCCCGGCGGCTGCTGCCACGACATTGCAGGCGCGCTTCTAGGCGGCGACGAAGCCCCGCCGGGTCACCGGGTCGCCGTCGGGGATCCGCCCGCGGTACCGGTGGCGCCGGGTGGCGCGGCCGCCGCGCTGCCGCTGGTCGCGGGTATGCCGGCGCCTGCCGAAGCACCCCCCGCTCCGGCGGCCGCGGGGGCACCGGCCGACCCGCCGCCGCCGGCGCTCGAGGCGGGCGGCGCCGTCGTCGCCGCGCCTGGCGCACCTGCCGCGGGCGTCGTTGCTGCCGGCGTGGTCGGCAGCGGCGCACTCGCGCCGCGCAGCGACGGTGCGCTCGCGCCCGGGCTGCTTGAGCTCGAGTCGCCCGCGAGCTTCACCAGAGCCGCGGCCAGCACTGCCAGAGCCAGCACGGTCACGAGCACCAGCGCCACCAGCGGCGCTCGCCAGTTGGGAGATGCGGCCAGCCGCGTACGCGCCGCGGCGCCGCAGCGTGGGCACCAGTCCTGCGCGGTGCCCAGCGGCGCACCGCAGAGCGGGCATCCCTCCGCGGCGGGCGTGCCGGGCGCGGGCTCGGGGCCGATCGAGCTCGCCGGCCCCGGCGACGGGGGTGCAGCCGCGCTCACGGCCCGGCTGGGCCGCTCGGGCGCATGATCTCCGTCGGCTGGTCGTCGTCGGGCGCGCTCGGACGCTCAGACTCCGCGCTCGGGCGGCCGTCGAAGGCCGCGGGGGCGCCGGTGGTCTTTCCTTCGCTCGGCGCGCCTCCAGCGGCGGGCGGGCGGCGATACACCTCGGTGCCTTCTGAGCGCTCCGCCGGCGCCGGAAATGCCGGACGCTCTGGCTGGGCGGGCACCGGAGGTCTGGCACTGGTCGCTTGATCGATCCCAGGCCGGGCCTGCGCGGTGGGAGACGACGCCGTCGGTGCAGCGCCCGGAGTCGCAGCCGGGCTGGTCCACGCGCGAACCGCGCTGACCAGGGGTGCGCCCGGCCGTGACGCCGGTGCCGAGCCGGGCGCGGCCGCCGCGCCGGCGACCGGCAGGTCCACGCGGCGGCTCAGCGGCAGCCCGCAGTTGGGGCAGAAGCGGTCCTCAGTGGAGTGGATCGCGGCGCAGCGCGCGCACGCGGTGATTCCTGCCTCACGCAGGACCGTGATTGGCTGCGGCTCTTGCAGCGCCGATTCCAGCGCCCGCAGCTCTGTGTCCATCTGCCCCAGCGTCGACAGCTTCGCGAGCACGAGCGCGTCGTTTCGCTGGCCGAAGCGGTGCAGGCTGAACACGAGCCCGCCGAGGTCGCGATACGCGAGCTCGCGCGCCTTGCGCAGAAAGCGCGCCCTGCGGCGCAGGCGCCCGCGCGCGACAAAACCCGGCCGCGGTTGTGCGGCGCCATCGGCGGGTCCGTCGGCGCGTGCTGCCTGGCCTGATGCCGGCTCGACGGTCGTGGCAGGTGTGGGCTCCACCACGCGTCCATGCTATCCCGCGCGCCGGAGCCCCGCGTGCCATGCGTCAGCCACCCGCCGCGCCATGCGCGCCGACGAAAACCGCTCGGCGCTCGCGCGGGCATGCGGGAGTGCGGGCCGGTCGGCGAGCGTCTGGTCCGATGCGGCGCCGTCGCGATCCGCGTGCAGGTGCGACTCGAGCGCCGCGCGCCAGGGCGTGAGCGCAAAGGGGGCGCACAGCGAGCCGGGCACGCCCTCCAGCGCCTGCGGGTGGATCCCGACGGGCGTGGCGAGCACCGGTACCGCGCAGGCGAGCGCCTCGAGGACCGACAGGCCGAACCCCTCGCGCTCGGACGGCACGACGACCGCGTTGGCGGCGTTGATCCAAAGCGGCACGTTCGCCGGAGCCACGCCACCGAGGGTAAGCAGCTCCACCGCCAGCGGCTTGCACAGCGCTCGGGCCCGGTCAAAGCGCTTCTCCGGGCGCGCGGGATCGGCGGGAAACAGCACATAGTCTCGGTCGCGCGCCAGCCCCAGCTCAGCGCGCGCGGCGTCGCGCGCCAGCGGCCGAAAGCGCTCGACGTCCACGCCGCAGGGGAGGACCTGCGCGCGCCTGCGCGCCCAGCGCGGCAGCTCATCGGCGAGTGCGCACGAGACCGCCGCCACCAGCTGCGTGAACGGAAGCACCGCCAGCGTGGCGACGCGCGTGCGCGGGTGCATCACGTCGGTGCCGTGCAGCGTCAGGGCGTGCACGCGCGCGCGCACCGCCAGTGAGGGCCAGCCCGTCAGGCCGAAGTGCGCGTGGACCACGTCGAAGCGCCGCCCGCCGCCAACGGACTTGCCGGGACGGCGCGGTGCCTGCGAGGCAGCGCGCGCAAGCGCGCGCGCGCCGGGCGCGAACTCGAACAGCTCGATCTCCAGTCCCTCGATCGCCCGCAGCGCCGCGACCTGGTCGCGGACGAAGCTCCCCCGCTCCGGGTGCGAAGCGTCGGCACGCATGTTGGAGATCACCAGCGCCCGCACGACCTCGTGGACCGTAGCGCTCTGGAATGATGGCCCAGGTGCCGAGCGCCACGCGCAGCGCATCCGATCCGCGCACGCGCCCGATCGGCGTGTTTGACTCCGGGGTGGGCGGGCTCACGGTTCTGCACGAGCTGCTCGTGGCCCTACCGCACGAGGACTTTCTGTATCTCGGCGACACGCGCCGCTTCCCCTACGGCGACCGCTCTCCGGGCCAGATCGCGAGCTTCTCCTGCGAGATCGCAGAGGAGCTGCTGCGACGGAGGACCAAGCTGCTGGTGGTCGCGTGCAATTCCGCGACTGCCACCTCGCTGCCGCAGCT
>DASZFR010000124.1:0-5996 GCA_035939635.1 Solirubrobacteraceae bacterium | reverse complement strand
CGGATCGATCCGCAGGCGCCGCTGGATCGCGCGTGCCTGTTTGCCTGCGGCCTGTCAACCGGCCTCGGCGCCGCGATGTACACCGCCAAGGTCGAGCCCGGGTCGGTGTGCGTCGTGTTCGGCGCGGGCATGGTCGGACTCGGCGCGGTCGCCGGTTGTCGCCTGCGGGAGGCCACGCGAATCATCTGCGTCGACCGCTCGCCCGAGCGCCTGGAGCTCGCGCGCGGGCAGGGCGCCACCGACTGCTGGACCGCCGAAGAGCACACGGTCGAGCGCGTGCTCGAGCAGACCGGTGGCTTCGGCGCCGACTACACCTTCGAGGCCACCGGGCTGGTGTCGGTGATGGCTGAGGCGGTGCAAGCGGCGCGCATGGGCTGGGGGTTGTGCACCGTGATCGGCGTCGCCGGCAAGGGCGAGACACTTGACATCGTGCCGCGGCTGCTGATCACTGGCCGGCGCGTGTGCGGCTCATCCTTCGGCGGCGTCAAGGGCCGCGACCAGGTACCCGAGCTGGTCGACCTGCACCTGCGCGGCGAGCTCGACGTCGATCCCTTCATCTCGCACCGCATGGGCCTCGAGGACGTCAACCGAGCGTTTGACTTGATGGCCGCGCAGGACGGCATCCGCTCGGTGCTCATGTACGACGGCGCCTGAGAAGCGGCTGGTAGGGTCAGGCCATGGCCACCGCCGCGTGGGAGGGCACCGCCACGGAGCAGATCGCGACCGACCTCTCCGAGCGGATCCTCACGATCACACTCAACCGCCCGGAGCGCCTCAACGCGTGGACGGCCACGATGTGTCGCGAGCTGATCGACGCGTTCGACCGCGCCGACGCAGACGACGAGGTCGGCGCGATCATCATCACCGGCGCCGGCCGCGGCTTCTGCGCGGGCGCCGACCTGGAGGCGGGCGGCGACACCTTCAACGCGCGCGCGCGTGGCGTCACCGACGAATTGCCCGAGGACAACGGCGGGCAGTTCACGCTGCGAGTGTTCAAGTCGCTGAAGCCCGTGATCGCCGCGATCAACGGTCCCGCCGTCGGCGTGGGCGCCACGATGACGCTGGCGATGGACGTGCGCCTCGCTTCCGAGCAGGCGCGCATGGGTTTCGTGTTCGCGCGCCGCGGCATCGTGCCGGAGGCGTGCTCGAGCTGGTTTCTGCCGCGGATCGTCGGCATCAGCCGCGCGATGGAATGGGTCGCCACAGGGCGCGTTTTCGACGCGCAAGAGGCGCTCGCCGCGGGCCTGCTGCGAAGCGTTCATCCACCGCACGAGCTGCTCGGCGCTGCGCGCGAGCTCGCGCGCGAGATCGTCGACAACGCCGCGCCGGTGTCGGTGGCGCTGTCGCGCCGCATGCTGTGGCGCATGCTCGGCGCCGATCACCCGATGGTCGCCCACCGCGCCGACTCGCGCGCGCTGTTCGCGCGCGGGCAGTCCGCCGACGTGGTCGAGGGCGTCACGTCGTTCTTGGAGAAGCGGCCCGCGCGCTTCACAGACCGCGTCAGCGACGGCCTGCCCGACATCCAGCCCGACTGGCAAGAACCCGAGTTTCGCTAAGGCGCGCGCTGCAGGATCGCGTCGCGCGGGAGCCGCGCGTGCGTGATGCCGATGCCCGCGCACAGGCGCACACACGGCACGTAGATGGGGCGAAAGCCCAGCAGCTGCGGGATCGTCACGATGCGATAGCCGCGCGCGCGCAGCTTCTCGATGATCGACGGGTAGGCCCCGAGCGTCTGCTCGCGCGGACCGCCGCCGTCGTGGGAGATGATGATCGAGCCCGGCTGCACCTGAGCGAGCACGCGCGTTTCGATCGCCGCGGTGCCCGGCAGCGCCCAGTCGGTCGGGTCGACGTTCCACTGCACCGTTGCCAGCCCCAGCGAGCGCGCGGCGTCGACGACCGACTGGTCGTACGCGCCGTAGGGCGGGCGAAAGACGCACGGCGTGTATCCCGTCAGCGCGCGGATCGCGCGCTGGGTCTCTGACAGCTGCGCGTAGGCGCCGCCGCTGGCCAGGAGGTCCGGGTGCGTGAACGTGTGGTCGCCGAGCACGTCGCCGTCGCGCAGCGCGCGCAGAAGCGTCGCGCGGTAGCTCGCGCTGACGTGCTCGCCGATCTCAAAGAACGTCGCCTGCGCGCGCTCGCGCTCGAGCATGCTCACGAACGCCGGCGTGTCCGGCGCCGGCCCGTCGTCGAAGCCGATCGCCACCTCCTTGCGCGGCGGGCCGTGGAAGTACACGCCCGATCCCTCGCTGCGACAGCCGACGATGCGGTAGCGCACCGGCAGCGTCTTTGGCTTCTGGGTAATCGCCGTTGTGGGCGTCGGGGCGAGCAGGGCGGCGCCGATGCCTGCGGCCGCGAGCAGGCGCGCGCTTCGCACGCGGCCTAGCCGAGGACCAGCTCTGCGGCGGTACGCAGCGTCGCGGCGTCGCCGGACACCAGCAGCGTGGTAACGATCGACTCACGCCAGACCTGCAGGTCGTCGCGGATCTTGTCCGCGGGCCCCACCAGCGACATCTCTTCGATCAGCTTGCGCGGGATCTTTGCGCCTGCCTCGTCCTTCTTGCCGCCCAGGTAGAGCTCCTGGATCTCCTCGATCTCGCGCTCGTAGCCCATGCGGATCGCCACGTTTGCGTGGAAGTTCGTGCCTTTGGCTCCCATGCCGCCGAAATACAGCGCGTAGAAGGGCCGCAGCGCGTCGAGTGCGCCGTCGATGTCGTCGGACACGATCAGCGGCACCGTCGCGGCTACCTCGAATTCGTCTTTGCTGCGCCGCGCCCCCGGCCGGGCAAAGCCGTCCTGCAGCGCCTGCTCGTGGACTTCGGGATGCGTCGGCGAGAACAGCATCGCCAGCCAGCCGTCGCACAGCTCGGCGCACATCGCCACGTTCTTGGGGCCCTCGGCGCCGAGGTAGATCGGGATGTCCTCGCGCAGCGGGTGGATCGAAGACTTCAGCGGCTTGGCCAGGCCGGTGCCGTTGGGCAGCGGCAGGTGGTAGTGCTCGCCCTCGAACACCAGCGGCCCCTTGCGCGCCCAGATCTCGCGCAGGATGCCGATGTACTCGCGCGTGCGCGCGAGCGGCTTGGCAAATGGCATGCCGTACCAGCCCTCCACCACCTGCGGTCCTGACACTCCCAGCCCAAGGATGAAGCGACCGCCGGAGAGGTGGTCCATCGTCATCGCCGCCATCGCGGTCGCCGCCGGCTGGCGCGCCGACATCTGCACGATCGCGGTGCCCAGCTTGACGTTCTTAGTCGACGCGCCCCACCACGCAAGCGGCGTCAAGCAGTCAGAGCCGTAGGCCTCCGCGGTCCAGATCGAGTCCACGCCGAGGCGGTCCGCTTCGTTGACAACCTCGGTCACGCCGGGCGGCGGACCGCCGGCCCAGTAGCCCGTGTTCACACCCAACTTCAGCGTCGCGGCCATCTCGCCCTTCCCCTCGCCTCGCGTGGCGGCCCACCCTACATCACGCGCGGCGCGCGTCAGCCGGAGTACTGCGCGATCAGGTCGCTGTAGGCGTAGGGCGCCTGCGACACGCCGCTGCATTCGTCTTCGCCCTGCGTGGCCCCGGCGCATTCGCGGTCGCGGTTCACAGACCAGAACGTCAGGCGGGCGAGGTGCTTTTCGCGCGCGAACGCCAGCATCGTCGCGAAGTCTTCGCCGCTCACCGACTCGTCTGCCTCGTCGGTGTGACCGTTCATGGAGGAGATCCCCGCGTGGTGCAGCGCTTCGGCCTGCGACACGCCGTAGGCGGCCTGCAGGTCGTTCGCAAGCCCTTCGACGGCTTCGATCGAGGTGCGCCCCATGTTCGACTCCGCCACGCCGAAGTCAAATGGCATCACCGTCCACGCCGACGGATGCAGGCCGGCGGCGGCCGCGTCGGCGATCAGGCTCTGTTCTGAGCGCTGCGGCCCCGCCGGACCGGTGGGCATCGTGATCGAGATTTCAAGCCCGGGGTCCTGCGCCTGCACGATCGCCAGCGCCTGCGCGACCTTCGTCCGCGTCTTGGCGCTGCTGAGCTCGGCGTGCTCGATGTCGATGTCGATCGACTTCAGCGCGTAGGCGCCGATCACGGTCTGGTAAGCGCCCGCCAGCTGCGCCGGCGTACGGCACACGGTGCCAAGCTTGCGCCCGCTCCAGCCGCCAAAGGAAACCGCCACATCGCCGCCGGCCGCGCGGATCTGCTCGATCGCCAGCTGGTCTGTGCCGCCGAGCAGCGGGCGTTCGCCGTCCCACTCCGGGTTGCAGCGCTTGTGCGAGAGGACGAAAGCGAGCGTCAGGTCATGCAGACCGGTCGCGGACAGCACTTCGTCCGGCGGCTGCGGGCTGCCCCAGCCCATGTACTCATACGGCGCCGCCGTCAGCACCGCGGCGGACGCGCCCGGTGCAAACGCGACCGCAAGCCACGCGCAGCAGCACAGTGCGGCCAGCGCGCCGGCGGGGCGACCGAGCGCTTCGCGCGTCCGGCTCGCCGCCCGGGCGATGCCAGGCCGAGACGGTGTCATCGCACCCGCTTTGGCGTCATCCGGCCTCGGCGCCAGCATACAGCCGGTACGCTGACCGCCAAGCGTGTGACCGATCAGCCCGTCGCCGTCTGCCTGCACGTGCGCGGCCGCGTGCAGGGCGTGTTCTTTCGCGATTCCGCGCGCCGCGAGGCGCAGCGGCGCGGCGTCGCCGGATGGGCCGCAAACCGCCTCGACGGCAGCGTCGAGATCGTGCTCGAGGGCCCGCACGCGGCGGTGCAGGAGGTGGTCGAGTGGTGCCGGCATGGACCGCGTAGCGCGCACGTGACCGGCCTAGAGGTGGACCGGCGCTCGCCCGCCGGGCTGCGGGGGTTTGAGGTGCGCTGACGCAAACCCGAATCGGTTGCGCGCGCCGTTGGTTTGAATCGAACGTGAGCGCGCGTCGCACTGTCTCGGGCACCAGCGCCGCATCTGTCGGCGCGGCCGGCGCGGTCGTCACGGCGGCCGCCGTCCTGTTCGTCGCTGCGCCGGGGAAAGTCTGGGCGAGCTCGAGTGGCACGCGCCACTTTGCGTGCAGCAAAGCCAACAGCGCCAAAATGGTGTGCCGTTTCTCGACGCCGAGCGGAAATATCCGGTGCGAGTGGATGCCTTCGCCCAACAGCGTCGCCTGCGTGCTGGTCGCCACCCGGCGGGCCTATCGCCTGCGTCCCACCGGCAAAGCGAAGGCGATCCACCTCGCGCTGCAGAGTCGCGGCGAAACGCTGCCCACCTATCAGCAGATCGTCTTTCCGAACAGTCTCTCGTGCAGGGACACCAAGACCACGATGACCTGCAACCAGGACTTCGGCACCGGCTTTTTCAAGCTCTCGCCACGTAGCTCTCGCAGCGGCTAGCGCAAGTCCGCCGGTCCCGGCGACCCGCGAGCGAGTAGATTGGCGCGCGTGAGCGCGTTGAGTCAGGTGCTGGCGGTGCATCAGCGTCTCTACGAGCGCAGCGACGGCCGCGTGGGTCACCGCATGCTCGGCACGCCGACACTTTTGCTGCGCACCACCGGGCGGCGCAGCGGCGCGCAGCGCACGAACGCGCTCGTGTACCTCGCCGACGACGGCAGCTACGTCGTCGTGGCGTCCAAGGGCGGCGACGACAAGCCGCCGGCGTGGCTGTTGAACCTCACCGCGCAGCCAAACGTAGAGGTCCAGGTCGGACGCGAGCGCCGCGTCGCCACCGCCCGTGTTCTGCAGCGCGGCGAGGATGACTACGAGCGGCTGTGGCGGCTGGTCAACGAGAACAACTCCGGCCGCTACGACGGCTACCAGGCCAAAACCGAGCGGCCGATCCCGCTGGTGATTCTCACGCCGAGCTGAGCCGCGCGAAAGAGGGCGAGCGCGGCCCAGCTCAGCGCTAGCGCCCCGATGGCGCAGCTTTAGGTCAGTGGTGTCTGCGGCGGTGCTTGGGCGCGACCGCGGGCAGCCCGATGTTCCCCTGTTCGCCAATCGCGCGGATCGCCACGAAACGCTTGAATTTCGCGGGCAGTTTGTA
>DASZFR010000123.1:0-8017 GCA_035939635.1 Solirubrobacteraceae bacterium | reverse complement strand
TCGAACGGATGCACGAACGTCGCACCCGTGCGCAGCGCGAACGCGCTTGCCTGCTCCAGTGCCTCGTCCACAGAGGTTCCCGTGGTGTGCACGCGCGCGCCGAGCTCCTCGATGCCGGCCACCTTCAAGACGGCGGCGTCCGCGGGCATGAACACGTCGCAGGGCACGCCGCGAGCGCACGCCGCGTACGCGAGCGCGCGGCCGTGGTTGCCGGCGGACGCCGTGACGACGCCGGCGCGCGCGTCGTCGCCCAGTGCGGCAAGCTTGTTCAGCGCGCCGCGCAGCTTGAACGAACCCGTCGTCTGCAGGCACTCCGCCTTGAGCACCGTGGCCGTCCCCGCGAGCCGCTGCACATCCGCGCAGCGGACCACGGGCGTGTGCAGCACGGCGCCGGCGATCGCGCCGCGCGCGGACGCGACGTCGAGGTCTGCGATCTGAAGCTCGGTCTGCTCGCTCAAGAGGTCGCCCGCGGTACGACTGTCACAGTGACTCCACGGTATAAGGCTGCCTGCGCGCGCCGGGCGCACGAGCGAGGCGAGTGAGTGAGCTGAACGACATCCTGCAGCGGCTCGAGCCCGAGCTCGGGCCGCTGAGCGGCGAGCCGCAACCGCTGCGCGGCGGTATCACCAACCGCAACTACCGTGCGGCGCTCGGCGGCGAGCAGTTCGTGGTGCGCCTCCACGGCGCGCGCACGCAGCTCCTTGGCATCGACCGCGAGGCCGAGCGCCGGGCAAGCGACGCTGCCGCCAAGCTCGGCATCGCGCCGCCCGTGGCGGCCTCGCTGCCGGGCTGCCTGGTCACGCGCTACGTGCCGTGCCGCGCGCTTGCGCCGGCAGATGTCGCCGCCCGTGCCGAGGAGATCGCGCAGGCGCTGCGCGCGTTCCACGACAGCGGTGTGCAGCTCGGCCATCGCTTCTGGGTGCCCGAGCTGCTCGAGGACTACGAGCGCCATTTGCGCGCCCGCGGGGTCGAGCCGGGCGAGGACTTCGCGCAGGCCGTCGCGGTGGCGCGGCGCATCGCGCACGCTATCCCGCTTCGCGATCCGCGTCCGTGTCACAACGACCTGCTCGCCGGGAACATCATCTGCGAGCCGGACGCGGGGCGTCTGCTGCTGGTGGACTGGGAGTATGCGGGCATGGGCCACCGGCTGTTCGACCTCGGCAACGTCGCTGTCAACAACGAGTTCGACGCCGACGCCGAGCAGCGGCTGCTGAGCGCCTACCTCGGCCGGCCGCCAGACGCCGGCACGCGCGCCGGGCTGAAGCTGATGCGCGTGCTGTCCGACGTGCGCGAGGCGGCATGGGGCGCCCTGCAGACGCGCATCTCCACGCTCGACTTCGACTTCTTCGCGTACGCGCGCGCGCACTTCGAGCGGCTGCACGCGGCGGTGGCGGAGCCCGACTTCGAGGAGTGGCTTGCCGCCGCGCCGGGCTGAGCTGCCCGACCGCGCGCGGGTGGTGATCATCGGCGGCGGCGTCGGCGGCGCGGCGATCGCCTACCACCTCGCCGCGCGCGGCGAGCGCGACGTGGTGCTGCTCGAGCGCAGCGAGCTGACGAGCGGCTCGACGTTTCACTCCGCGGGCCTCGTTGGTCAGCTGCGCTCGAGCTTGCCTCTGACGCAGATGATGATGGACTCCGTCGATCTCTACCGCGCGCTCGACTGCGGCTGGGTGGAGTGCGGCGGCATCCGCCTGGCGTGCACGCCCGAGCGCGAAGAGGAGGTGTTGCGCCAGGTCGGCTGGGCGCAGACCTTCGGGCTGGACCTGCAGCTGATCTCCGCGCGCGAGGCGTGCGACCTGTTTGGGCTGATGAGCGAGGAGGGGGTGCGCTGCGCCTCGTTTCTGGCCACCGACGGCTACCTGGATCCGTCGCTGCTCACGCAGGCGCTCGCCGCGGGAGCGCGCGAGGGCGGCTGCCGCGTCTTCACGCACACGCGCGTCAGCGACATCGAGGTGCGCGATGGACGCGTGGTGGGCGTGCGCACCGATCGGGGCGTGGTCGAGGCCGAGGTGGTGGTCAACGCCGCCGGCATGTTCGCCGCCGAGGTGGGGCGCATGGCCGGCGTGCGCGTACCGGTGGTGCCTTTCGCACACGAGTACCTGGTGACGCAGCCGTTTCGCGAGCGCGGCGCGAGCGAGCATTTGCCGACGCTGCGCGACCCCGACCTTTTGATCTATTTCCGCGAGGAGGGCGCCGGGCTGGTGATGGGAGGCTACGAGCGCCACTCGGCGCCCTGGGCGCTGGATACGCGCCTGCTGGATGCGATCCCGGCAGATTTCAACGGTCGCCTGCTGGAAGAGGACTGGGCGCGCTTTGAGGAGATCGCGACCAACTCGCGCCGGCGCGTGCCGGCGATGGACCAGATCACGGTCACGCGCCTGATCAACGGCCCCGAGGCGTTCACGCCCGACAACGAGTTCTGCCTCGGCGAGACCGAGGTGCGCGGCCTGTTCGTGGCGGCCGGGTTCTGCGCGCACGGCCTCGCGGGCGCCGGCGGCATGGGGCGCCTGATGGCGGAGTGGATCCTCGACGGCGAGCCCTCGCGCGACACGTGGGAGATGGACGTGCGCCGCTTCGGCGCGCAGTACCGCTCGCCGAGCTACACGCTCAAGCGCGCCAAAGAGGTGTATGAGACCTACTACGACATCCGCTACCCGGGCCACGAGCGCGAGGCCGGCCGGCCGCTGCGCACGTCGAGCGCGTATGAGTGGCACCGCGAGCACGGCGCGGTGTTCGGCGAGAAGTCCGGCTGGGAGCGCGTCAACTGGTACGGCGCGAACGCCGACGCCGGCGACGAGTCGCTGCGTCCGCACGGCTGGGCCGGCATCCACTGGTCGCCCGCGATCGCCGCCGAGCACCTGGCCACGCGCGAGCGAGCGGGACTCTTCGACGAGTCGTCGTTTGCCAAGCTCGAGGTGTCCGGGCCCGGCGCCGCGCAGTTCTTGGAGCGGCTGTGCGACAACCACGTCGCGCGCGGGGTGGGGGCGATCACCTACACGCAGATGCTCAACCGCCGCGGCGGGATCGAGTGCGACTTCACCGTGACGCGCGTGGGCGAGGAGGAGTTCTCGATCGTCACCGGCACCGCCTTCGGCAACCACGACCTGAGCTGGATCCGCCGCCACGCACCCGGCGACGGCAGCGTGCGCTGCAGCGACGCGACCGCCCGCTGGTCCTGCTTTGCGCTGTGGGGGCCGCGCGCGCGCAACATCCTCGCGCCGCTCGCCTCCGCGCCGCTCGACTTCGCGTACATGCAGATGCGCGAGCTAGCGGTCGCAGACGTGCCCGTGCGCGCGCTGCGCGTGACGTTCGTCGGCGAGCTCGGGTGGGAGCTGTACTGCCCGACCGAGTACGGCGCGGGGCTGTGGCGCGCGCTGTGGCGAGCCGGGCGCGAGCACGGCCTAGTCGCAGGCGGGTACCGCGCGATCGACTCGATGCGCCTGGAGAAGGGCTATCGCGTGTGGGCCGCGGACATCTCACCCGACGACACGCCGTTTGAGGCCGGGCTGGGATTCTGCGTGCGCAAGCAGCCCACGTTCTTCGGCGCCGACGCGCTCGGGCTGAAGGCAAACGGCACGCGCGCGGCCCCGGCGCGGCGGCTGCGCTGCCTGCTGCTCGAGGACCCGCGTGCGGTGGCGCTCGGCAACGAGCCGGTGCGCCTCGACGGCGACGTGCGCGGGCGTGTCACGAGCGGCGGCTACGGCTACAGCGTGCAGCGCTCGATCGCCTACGCCTACCTGCCGGCGGAGGTGCCGATCGGAGCCGCGGTGCAGGTTGGCGTGTTCGGGCGCTGGATCGGCGCCGAGCTGTCCGCAGAGCCCCTGCTGGACCCGGCTGGCGAGCGCGTGCGAGCGTAGCGACTTCGACGTTCGGCTACTGCGACAGGTCCTGCACCGGCTCGCGTCGCCGTTGCGGGCGAGCCGAGAGGCGAGCGGCGCTCAGCCCGCGAGCACTGCACCCTGCCCGGCAGACAGCGTGATCGAATTCACGTTGCCCCACTCGGCGCTGTGCATGCGCCGGCCGAGAGTGACAGTCTGGGTGGGCGCGCCGGGCTCCACCGTGTACACCGCGCCGCCGGAGAACTTGCGCGTCCACAACCCGGAGCTCGAGCGTTCGCGCGGGCCGAGCGCGCTGCCGAGATCGACTTCAAAGCCTTTCCAGAAGCGGTGCGGGCGCGGGCGCGACGCGTTGACGTAGTCGCCGCCGTCATTGACCAGCAGGCAGGTTGCTTGGTTGTATTCCTCCACCGGAACCGCGCGCGCGTGTTCGTCGCCGGCCATCACCAGGTGGACGCCTTTTTCGCGCAGCGCGTCTGCGTATTCGAGCAATTCGCCGTAGTCGCGGCCTGTTGTGATGTTGGCGTCGGGTCCCACGCCAAACTCCTTGGTCACGAGGTTCACCTGGGCGAGCGCGCGCGCCACGTTGGCGTCGCCCACCTTCATCTTCGGCCAGATGTCGTGGTACTGGCTGTTGATCTCAATCAGCGCATTGGGCTCAGCTTTTCTGATCGCTTCGAGCAGGTTCGCGAGATTTGCCTCGGGCCCGGGCGACGGGTTGTAGGACCAGTTGGCGTCGTCCACGAACACGCCCGCGTAGCCGTTGGCGATGTCGCGCTTTACGATCGCGACAAAGCGTTCGATCTGCGGTTGTCCAAGTGGCGCGTAGCCTTCCGTGGCCGGGTCGTGGTAGCCGATCACCGGCTTGCCGTACTGCACGTATCGGTTGCCGAAGGGGGGGTAGGCCTTGACCACGTCCACGTGCGACACGATGAAGCCGCCGTCGCTGGAGAAGCGGTCGAAGTGCTTGTTTGCGTCGAGGCGGAACAGCGCGTGCCCTGCGTCGCCGCTGCTCTGCGCTCCAGCCGTCCCAAGCGGGGCCGCTTGGCTCGCTTCGCTGCCTTCGCCCGCCTGCGCGGGGATCGAGGCCCGCGAGCGGTGGTTGGCGCGCACCTTGTGCGCCTTGTGCGCGGCGTGCGAGCCGCGCTGTGCGCCGGCGGCGCCGGTGCCGAGCGCGAGCGCGAGTGCGCCGGCCGCGAGTGCGCCGGCCGTCGCCGCTATCAAGCGGGGGCGCGGGCCTCCGTGCCGGCCGAACGGCCGCTTGGACTGCAAACTTGGGCGCATCCCTCGTCCTGGTTGGGTGTCCCGGCGGCGCACTGGGCGCGCCGGGCAGGCGATGTCCACAAAAGTGTAGGTGCTACCCGCGGTGGCGCGACGAAACTCCTGAGTTCAAGCTGACAGAGTCTCCACATGTCCGCCAACGCCCCCGCGCCGAGCGAGCCCGCGCCTGCCGACCCTCAGGCGCGCGAGCTCGCGGGCGCCGCGGAGATCGCGCGCCGCCTGGGCGAGCTGCTCGGCGAAGCGCCGCGAGGTGAGCTGCAGCGGCTGAGCAGCGGCGCCTCGCGAGCCACATACACGTTCGACACAGACGCGCGCGGGCCGCTCGTGCTGCAGGTCGCGGGGGCGAACGCGCCCGGTCGCGCGCTGCTCTCGCAGGCAGACCTGCTTTCCGCGGCAGCGCAGGCGGGGGTTCCCGTGGCGGCGGTTGTCGAGCACGGACCCCAGGACAACGTGCTGGGGGGCGAGTGGATCGTGATGCAAGCGGTTGCCGGCACGTCTGACCCCAAAGCGATCCTGGGGCAGGAGGGCGTGCCCGCCGCGGGCGAGTTGCTCGACAGCATCGCCGCGGCGCTGGCCGCGGTGCACCGCATGCCCGCCGAGGAGAAGCTCGCTCCCGCGGTCGATCAGCCGCTGGCGCAGCTGCGCGCGACATACGACAGCTTCTGTGAACCGCATCCGGTGTTCGAGCTCGCCTTCGCACAGCTCGGCCGCGACCGCGCGCCGGCGCGGCGCACGTTCGTGCACGGCGACTTTCGCATCGGCAACCTGCTGGTGGCCGACCACGGCGTGAGCGCGGTGCTCGACTGGGAGCTGTGCCATCTGGGCGACCCCGTGGAGGACCTCGGCTGGCTATGTGTGCCGGCCTGGCGCTTCAGCCGCCCCGACCTGCCCGCGGCCGGGCTGGGGACGCGCGAGCAGCTGCGCGCTGCCTACGAGCGCCACGCCGGCCACGCGGTGCAGGCGGCCGAGCTCGCGCGCTGGGAGCTGGCCGGCACGCTGCGTTGGGGCGTGATTTGCATGATGCAGGCCTTCAAGCACCTCTCGGGCGCGCAGCGCTCGGTCGAGCTCGCGGTGATCGGGCGGCGCGCGTGCGAGGTCGAGTGGGACCTGCTGGAGCTGCTCGATCCGGTCCCGGCGCAGGAGCAGCGCCAGCGCACGGAGGGCGGCGCTCGGCCTACCCGCGATGAGGACGAGCTGCCCCCTGCCGGTGATGACCGCCCACCGCCGCCAGGCTCGCTCGACGGTTCTGTGCACGACCGTCCCGCAGCGACCGAGCTACTCGACGCGGCGCGCGGCGCGCTCGCGGAGACGGTTCTGCCCGAGGTGCACGGCCGCGCGGCTTTTGAGCTGCGCGTGGCGATGCGCGCGATCGCGATGGTCGGCCGCGAGCTGGCCGGCGCGAGCCAGCACGCGTTGGTGCGCGCCGAGGCGCTCGCGCGGCTCGGCGCCGGCGACGAGGCGCAGCTGTGCGAGCTGATCCGCAACGGCGCGTTCGAGGGCCGTCGCGCGCAGCTGTGTGCGAGCCTGCGCGAGCTGGTGCGCGCAAAGCTTGAAGTGGCAAATCCCCGTTACCTACATGGCGGGGGCACACGCTCATGAGGAAAGGGTGGCGATGACAGAGCAGTTGCTGGAAAGCGAGTTGCCCGCGGAGATCTCGGCACTCATTGAGGAGATCGGCGCGTTCATCGACGACCAGATCGTGCCTCTGGAACAGGCCAACGACAACGCGCGCTTCTTCGATCACCGGCGCGAGTACTTCAGAACCGACTTCGAGCACGGCGGCAAGCCGAGCGCCGAGTGGGAGGCGCTGCTGGAGGAGATGGTGGCGCGCGCGGACCGCGCGGGCCTGTGGCGCTTTGCCCTGCCGGAGGAGCTCGGCGGTCGCGGCGGCTCGAACTTCGCGATGGCGGTGGTGCGCGAGCACCTCAACAGGCGGGGCATCGGCCTGCACAACGACCCCCAGAGCGAGATCTCGATGATCGGCAACTTCCCCACGGTGATCCTCGCGCACGAGTTCGGCACGCCCGAACAGCAGGAGATGTTCGTGGCGCCCGCCCTGCGCCGCGAGGTGGGGCTCGCGTTCGGGCTCACCGAGCCCAACCACGGCTCCGACGCGACACACCTGGAGACCACCGCCACGCGCGACGGCGACGAGTGGGTGATCGACGGCGTCAAGCGCTTCAACTCGGGCATGCACCGCGCGACGCACGATCTGGTATTCGCGCGCACATCGGGCTCGCCGGGCGAGCCGCTGGGGATCACCGCGTTCATCGTCCCGCGCGAGGCTCCGGGCCTCAACGTGGAGTTCTACTGGTGGACGTTCAACATGCCGACCGACCACGCCGAGGTGTCGCTGCGCGGCGTGCGCGTCGGCGACGACGCGATCCTCGGCGAGCTCGACCGCGGGCTTTTGCTCGCGCAGCGCTTCGTGCACGAGAACCGCATCCGCCAGGCCGCCTCGAGCCTCGGCGCCGCGGCCTTCTGTATCGAGGAAGCCGTCAAATGGGCGCGCGCGCGCACCGTGTGGGGGAAGCCGCTGTGGCACAACCAGGGGATCCAGTTTCCGCTCGCGGAGTTGTGGACCGACTGCGAGCTCGTGCGCGGGCTGGTGCGGCGCACCGCCGCCGAGCTCGACCGCCACCACCACATGGAGGTCACGCACCTCGTCGCCATGGCGAACTACCGCGCCAACCGGCTCGCCTGCGAGGCCGCCGACCGAGCGATGCAGACCTGCGGCGGGATGGGCTACACGCGCCATATGCCGTTCGAGCACATCTACCGCCACCATCGTCGCTACCGAATCACCGAGGGCACTGAGGAGGTCCAAATCAGGAAGGTGGGCTATGAGCTGTTCAAGGACTGAGCGTCTAGGCGCCTGAGCCTCCGCTACCGCGAGATGC
>DASZFR010000122.1:0-15599 GCA_035939635.1 Solirubrobacteraceae bacterium | reverse complement strand
CGCGCACGCCCGCCACGCCTCGAGAGAGCATCCAGTGCGCGGTGTGCGGGCGCGACGCGAGGCGCATCGCCTCGGCGATTCCCGGGATCTCGCGCTCGATCACCGCGCGCGTCGCCTCCGGCGTGACGTCGCTGGGCGCGGGCCCCGTGCCTCCGGTGGTGAGAACGAGATCGACGCGCTCGCCGCCGCACAGGCGGGCGAGCGCCGATTCGATCGCGGCGCGGTCGTCCGCGAGCAGCTCGCGCGCCACAATCCGCGCGCCGAGTTGGCGCGCGAATGCCTCCAGCAGGGGGCCGCTCTCGTCGTCGCCCTTATCCGCCGCCTTGGAGGTGCTGATCGTGACGATCGCCGCGCGCACCGCTCCCGTGCCTCAGCCGTCGGCTTGCCAGTCGTTGCGCCCGCCGCGCTTCTCCAGCAGCTGCACCGCCTCGAGCACGACGCCGCGCTCCAGGCCCTTGACCATGTCGTACACGGTCAGCGCCGCGACCGCGCACGCGGTCATCGCCTCCATCTCCACGCCCGTGCGCGCGCGCGCGCGAGCTTCGGCGTGCAGCTCTACGACCCCCTCTTGCTCGTCGACCGACGCTGTCACGTCGACGAACGTGAGCTCGATTGCGTGCGCGAGCGGAATCAGCTCGGCCGTACGCTTGGCCGCCTGCACGCCCGCAAGGCGTGCGACGCCAAGCACCTCGCCCTTGGGACCGTCGCCGGCGCAGACCGCGCGGGCGGTCGCAGGCGCCATGCGCACACGCGCGCGCGCTCGCGCCATGCGCTCGGTAACGTCCTTGGCCGCAACGTCGACCATTCGCGCGCGCCCGCTCTGATCCAGATGGCTCAACCGCTGCATAGGCGGACCACCGTTATAGGCCAAGACCGCGTGGCCTGTACTGCGGCGATGGTCACTCGCGGCGTCGTTGCGGGTGCGGCGAGGTGCGCGGGCGGGCCAACTTGGACGGCCGGCGGACGATGAGCCCGTGGGCGTTGCCGCCGCTTTTGCGCCAGCTGCGCGGCGACCCGCTCGGGCTCGGACCCGCGGCGCGCTCGCGGCGCTGCGGCGGGCGCGGTGTGCGAGCGCTGGAGCGTGTTCAAGGCCGGCTTTCAGTCCGCGCGCGAGCCCGGCTATACCGTCGCACCACAGCGCCGGCGCATCGAACGAGGGCAAGCGCGGGGAGGCTCGCGCCGCGCCGAGACCCTACGGGCACGCTCGTAGGGAGCGCGAAAGCCGCCGCCTCAGGGCTGCGCGACGGCGGCGCGCACGAGACCCGCGGCGCACTCGAGCTCCTCGTCGGCGAGGGTGCGCGGGTCTAGGATCACGCGACCGCGCTCCACGCGTGCAATCAGCGGCGGCGCCCCGTCGCGCAGCGCGCCGGCCAGCGCGTCGGCGCCGCGCGCGCCCGGGTCGATCGCGACGACCGGACCCGGGAGCTCCAGCAGCGGCAAGGCGCCGCCGCCGACGCGCGCGACCGACTCGACAACATGCCCGCCGGCGGCGCGCGCGAGCCCGTCGGCGCGCGCGGCGAGCGTGTCGGGCGCGACGCCGAGCATCGCCAGCACGGGAACCTCGGCCAGCGCGCGCTCGGGATCGCGGTAGAGAGCGAGCGTTGCCTCGAGCGCCGCCAGAGGCAGGCGCCCGATGCGCAGAGCGCGCGCGAGCGGGTGGCGCCGGCAAGCGTCGACCGCCTCCGTGCGACCCACCATCAGCCCGGCCTGGGGGCCGCCGAGGAGCTTGTCGCCGCTGAAGCACACCAGCGCCGCTCCCGCGCCCACCGAGCGCGCCACCGGCGGCTCGTCGGCCAGCAGCGCAGGGACGTCGAGCATCGCGCCTGAGCCCACGTCGTCGATCACCGGCACCCCCAGTGTGCACATCTGCGCCAGCGGCGTTTGCTCGACGAAACCGAGCGTGCGGAAGTTCGATTGGTGCACGCTCAGCAGGGCGCCGACGCTTTGCTGCTCGATCGCCCGCTCGTAGTCCGATAGCCGCGTGCGGTTGGTCGTGCCGACCTCCACCAAGCGCACGCCCGCCTGCGCGATCACCTCGGGGATGCGAAAGCCGCCTCCGATCTCGACGAGCTGCCCGCGCGACACCGCGATCGCTCCGCCGCGCGCGCCGAGCGCAGCGACCGCGAGCAGTACCGCGCCGGCGCCGTTGTTGACCGCGAGCGCGTCCTGCGCGCCGGTGAGCTCGCACAGCAGCGCGCGGACGTGCTGCTCACGCGAGCCGCGGCGTCCATCGGCGAGGTCGATCTCGAGGTTGCAGTAGCCGCGCGCGGTCTCCATCAGCTCCGCCACGGCCGCCTCCGGCAGCGGCGCGCGCCCGAGGTTCGTATGCAGTACCACGCCGGTGGCGTTGAGCACGCGGCGCAGCGAAGGCGCCAGTCGCGCGCGCACTCGGGCGCACAGGTCGACGTCGTCCTGCACGCCGGCTTGCAACTCGCGCCGTCGTTCGCCGATCACCGCGCGCGCCGCCGAGATCGCCGCGCCCTCGCTTGCGGGTACGCCGTCGCCGTGGCCTTCGGCGCCGCCACGCGCGTCGGCGGCCAGCCTGTCGACGGCCGGGAGCGCGCGCAGGCGACGGCCGAGCTGATCGCGCGGGTTCCCCGGGGGTGAGCCCTCGCCCATCAGCGTGCGCCCTGCGGCTGGGGTCTGCGTGCCAGCACGCGCGTGTCATCGGATAGGCGCCGGGTCACGTGCTCGCGGTCCAGGTGCTCCAAAAACGCCTGCGCGGACTTGCGCGAGACGCCCAGCGCGTCACGCACGCCCCCGAGCGTGGCGGCGCCGTCGCGTTGCAGGAGCGCCACGACGTCGGCGCGCATGCGCTCCACGACTTCGGCGTGCGCATAGAGCCTGCCGCTCACGCGCACGGCGCTGCCGGCCGCACGCAGAGCTTTCAGCTGCGCGCGCTCCCCTTCCATCTGCGCCTCCGATAGAAGACCCGCGCCCGCGTGTCGCAGGCGCTGCTCGAGCGCAGCGAGCGAGGGCCCATCAGGCGCGCGGGCGGACGGCGCCGGCGCCGGCATTTTCTCACTACGGGCGCGCTCGCTGCTGCCTGCGGCGCCCGCTGCAGCCGGCGCCTGCGGCGCGACCGGGCGTCCCTCGCGCAGAGCTTGCAGGCGCGCGATCAGCTGCGGGCGGCTTCCGTGCCGGCGCGCGCCGGCGTCGAGCACCACCCCACCGCCGAGCGTGTCACCCGGCGCGATGCGGCGGACCACCACGCGGTCACCATCGAGCGCCAGCAGCGGCTGCTCGAGGCGCAGCTGCCACAGGTCGTCCACGAGAAAACTCGCACGCGCGGCCACCGCACGCGTTCCGTGGTGTACTTGCACGCGCTCGCCGGGGCGAGCTCCCTCGAGAGCGAGCGCGCAGTCGAGCACGCGCGTCTCGCGCACGGCACCCGGCGCCGCCAGCAGGTCGCCGCGCGATATCTCTCGTGCTCTGGCGCCGGTGAGGTTCGCCGCTACCCGCTGCCCGGCAACGGCCCGCGGCAGCTCGCAGTCGTGAACCTGCAGCCCGCGGACGCGAACACGGCGCGCGGCCGGGAGCACATCCAGCACGTCGCCGCGCGAGATCGCGCCCGACCACAGCGTGCCGGTCACGACGGTGCCCCGCCCCGCCACCGTGAAAACGCGGTCGACGTGCAGCCGCGCCGGCGCGGGCGCCGCGGCGCGGCTGGGCGTGCGCGCCGCGAGCTCGTCCAGCGCGCGTCGCAACTGCGCCAGCCCCTCGCGCGTACGGGCCGAGCACGCAACTGTGACGCATCCCGGGAGCAGCTCCACGGCCGCTTGCTGCGCGCTGAGCGGGCTTGCGAGGTCGCACTTGGTCACCGCCACCACGCCGCGGTCGACGCCCAGCGCGCGCAGCACGCGGGCGTGCTCGAGCGTCTGTGGCATCACACCGTCATCGGCGGCGATCACCATCAAGAAGAGGTCGATCCCCGTGGCGCCCGCGACCATCGTGCGCACGAAGCGCTCGTGCCCGGGGACGTCGATCAGCGACAGCCGGCGTCCCGACGGCAGCGGAAGCGACGCGTAGCCGAGCGCGATCGTCAGCCCGCGCGCCTTCTCCTCGGGCAGCCGGTCACAGTCGACGCCAGTGAGCGCGGCGACGAGCGCGGTCTTGCCGTGGTCCACGTGGCCGGCGGTGCCGATCGTGAGCGGCAACGCCGACCCAACCCCCACCGCGCCGCAATCAGCACGCGCCTGCGAGTCGTCGTGAGGGTGGCTCATCGACAGGTAACGACGCCGGCAGAGGCGGAGCGGCGAAGGAGTCGAACCTTCCCGGCGCGCGGCGCGCGCCGCCGACGGCTTTGAAGGCCGTTCGGGGCACCGGCCCCGGGCCGCTCCTCTGCGTGTGGCTGCGGCGCCGCGTTCACCGCGATGACCGTACGCGGATCGTTCCCGCGGTTCCCTGTAGGAGGCGCCCGATGATCGCACCGCCCGCGCGCTCGGCAGCCGCCTCGGGCACGGCCGCCAGCAGACCGCCGGAGGTGGTCGCGTCGACGAGCAGGCGCCTGCGCCACGCAGGAACGTCGTCGTCGAAGCGGGCAAATCCCTGCGCCCAGGCTGCGTTTCGGCGGCTGCCGCCGGACATCCCGTGCTCTTGGCCGAGCAGCGGCTGGACCCCCTCGAGCGACGGAACGGCGGCGGCGTCGATCTCGGCGGCGAGCCCGCTCTCGCGGCACACGTGATGCAGGTGGCCGAGCAGGCCGAAACCCGTTACGTCGGTCATCGCGTGCACGCCGGCGGCCAGCGCCGCATCTGCCGCCGTGTCGTTGAGCGCGACCATCGTCGCGACGGCCGACGCGAGCAACCCGTCGTCCACGGCGCCGCGCCGCGCCGCGCCGACAATCGCTCCCACACCGAGCGGCTTGGACAGCACCAGCGCGTCGCCGTCGCGTCCTCCGGCGTTCGTGACGACGCGATCTGGCGACACCAGCCCGGTGACCGCAAGGCCGTACTTCGGCTCACTGTCCTCGATCGAATGTCCGCCCGCGAGCATCGCTCCGGCTTGTGCGACCACGTCGGCGCCGCCGCGCAGCACCGCCCGGAGCACCTCCTCGCCGAGCTCGCGCAGCGGGAACGCGACCACGTTCAGCGCGCTGAGCGGCTTGGCGCCCATCGCGTAGATGTCAGACAGCGCGTTGGCCGCGGCGATGCGGCCGAACTCGTACGGGTCATCGACCGGAGAGGTGAAGAAGTCGATGGTGTGCACGAGCGCGAGGCCGGCGCCGATGCTCACCACGGCGGCGTCGTCGCCCGTCGCCGCGCCTACCAGGAGCCGTGGGTCGCGCCGAGTCGGAAGGCCCGCGACGATCTCAAACAGCGCCTGCGGGGGTAGCTTGCAACCGCAGCCGGCGCCCGACGAGAGCGCGCTCAGAGCAGTGCCAGCGCGCGCGTCGCTTGCGGCGCGAGAGATTGCCGGCGGCGGGGAGCCCTGGACCCAGCGCGCCGCGCCGTCGCGGTCGAGCTCGCGCTTCCAGATCGGCGCCTCGGCCTTGATCCGGTCGATCGCTTCGCGCGCGCCGGCGAACGCTTCGTCGCGATGGGCGGCCGACACCGCCACGACCACGCTGGCTTCGCCCAGCGGCACAGCGCCGGTGCGATGCTCGGCGGCCGCGGCCAGCAGCGCGTGCGCATCGATGCAATCGCACAGGATCCGCTCGATGCGCTTCGCGGCCATCGCGTCGTAGGCCTCGTAGTCGAGCATCGCCACTTCGCGCGTGACGCCTTCGAAGGTCACCACCGCCCCGGCGCGGGGATCGCGCACCGCGCGCGAAAGTGCCGCCGCCGACAGGGGAGCGCGACCGACGCGCACGTGCGGAGCGCGTGCGGCCTGGGTGGATGCGCCGGCGCCGCCGCTAACCGGCGGGATCAGTGCCAGCTCATCACCCTCGTGCAATGTGGTGGCGGGCCGGGCGTACTCGCGGTTGACGGCGAGCTGCACGGGCAGGCGCTCGAGCACCCCGCGCAGGCGCTCGTGTCTAGAGAGCGCCTCCAGCGCATCGGACACGCGCGCGCCTGCGGGAAGCTGCAGCTCGACGGAGTCGGCCCCAGCGCGCTCGCGCAGGATCGCAAACAACCGTACTCGCACGTTCATCGTCCGAGGAGTATCGGGGCTCATGTGGGGGGCAGCAGCCAAGGCGAGATCGGCTCAATCTCGACACGTTCACCCGCCTCGACGACCGTCGCCTCGCGCGGCAGCAGTGCCAGCACGTGTGCGCGGGCCATCGAGGTAAGGATGTGCGAGCCCTGCGCGCCGGTCGGCTGTGCCTCGACTCCGCCGCGCGCCAGGCGCAGGCGGCAGCGCACGGCGTGCGTGCGACCCGCCGGCTTGCGCAGCTGTTCGCTGAGCGTCGCCACCGCGCGCCGATCGGCGTGCGCGGCTCGGCTCATGCGCGCGAGGGCCGGGCGAACCAGCAGCAGGAAGCTCGCCATCGCCGACACCGGGTTGCCGGGCAGGCCGAACACCGCTGCGCGGTCCAGCGTTCCGAACCAGGTCGGACGGCCGGGCTTCAGCGCCACGCCCCAGAAAACCTGGCGCGCACCCAGCTCGCGCAGGCTCGGGCGTACGTGGTCGTGCGCCCCGACGGACACGCCGCCGCAGACCAGCACGATGTCGGCGTCCTTGGCGGCGGCGGCGATCGCGCGCCGGGTCGCCCGTTCATCGTCGGCCACGCGTGTGACACGGCGGACCTCGGCTCCCTCCAGCGTGACCAGCGCGGGTACCGAGAAGGAGTTGGCATCGCGAACGCCGCCTGCACGGCGCGGCTGGCCGGGAGCAATGAGCTCATCGCCGCTCACGAGCACGGCCGCGCGGGCGCGATGCGCGCACGCGACGCGATCGCGTCCGAGCGTGCCAAGCACGCCAAGCTCGGCCGCCCCCAGCCGGGCGCCGGCGCACAGCACCGTCTGTCCCGCACGCACATCTTCTCCGGCCTCGCGTACGTCTTGTCCGCTGCGGGCGCCGCGGCGCAGCAGCACGTGCCCGTCTTCGCGCTGGACGTCCTCGAGCCGGATCACCGCGTCCGCGCCGCGCGGCAGCGCAGCGCCCGTTGAGATCGCCACTGCCTCCCCGGCTGACACGGCGACCTCGGCGGGCGCACCGGCGCGGGACTCGGCCGTGACGTGCAACGACACGGGCTCCGCGTCCGACGCGTCCCGCACGTCGGCGGAGCGAATGGCAAACCCGTCCATCGCGGAGTTGGCAAACGCGGGAACCGGTTCGCGCGACGTCACATCCTCGGCGAGCACGCGTCCCAGCGCCGCGTCCAGAGGCACCTCCTCGACGCCGAGCGTCGCGACGGTGGCGAGCACCCTGTCGATCGCATCCTCCAAGGGCAGCAGACCGGCCGCCATGCAAAGACTCTAATGCCACACTGCCGCCATGACGGGCACGGTACTGGTGGCGGTGCTCGCCGGCGGACGCGGCAGCCGCCTCGGCGGCGCGAAGCCCACGGTGCCACTCGGCGAGCTGCCGTTGATCGCACACCCACTCGCGGCCGCGCGTGAGGCGGCGCTCGACGCCGTGGTCGTGGCAAAGCCGCAGACACCGCTGCCCCCGCTCGAGTGCGACGTGATCTACGAACGTGCGGCCGGGTACCACCCGCTACACGGACTGCTCGCAGCGCTCGCCGAGGCGGCCGCGCGCTCGCCTGACTGCGCGTGCGTGGCGCTCGCGTGCGACATGCCGTTCGTCAGCGCATCGCTGCTTTCGTGGCTAGCGCGGGCCGGGCGCGTCGGAACGGGCGAAGGCGGACAGCGCAACGCGCTGGTGACCCGCGCGAACGGGCACCTGCAGCCGCTGCTGGCGCGCTACTTTCCCGACCACCGGGCGGCACTGGACGAGGCGTTGCGCCGCGGACAGTCGCTGACGGCCGCCGCCGAAAGCCTGCGACCACAGATCGCGGGCGAGCGCCAGCTGCGCCGCTTCGGCGACCCTGCACGACTGTGCTTCAGCGTTGATTCAGACGACGACCTGCAGCGCGCTGGGCGGCTTCTGTAGCGGCACCGGCGGCGCGCCCCTACCGTTGCTCAGCGCTCCGGCGCCCCTTCACCGCCGATCGTGGCGGCCAGCTCGCAAAGCTCCGCAGGCGACAGCTGCGAGCGCCCGGCTATCCAGCATGCAAGCGGCGCGGCCGTGCGTTGCGAGGCGTGCGCGGCCACGCCCGCGAGCGCGAGCAGCGTGTCGACCTGCTGCGCGGTCGGGGCGGGTACGCGCGCCAGCTCAGCGAAGCGGGCGATCCATTCGTCGCGCGTCATTGTGCGCGAAGGCTATCCCCGCTCAAGCGAACCCGCGCCCGGCGTAGCGTCGTGCCATGCTGGGTAGCGTCACGTCCATGCACGATCGACTCGGCAGGCAGCTTCGTGACCTGCGCATCTCGGTCACCGACCGATGCAACCTGCGCTGCCCATACTGCATGCCGCGCGAGCACTTCGGCCCCGGCTTTGCGTTCCTGCCCGCCGCGGAGCTGCTGAGCTTCGACGAGATCGCGCGCCTGGCGGACGCGTTCTGCGCCAGCGGCGTGCGCAAGATCCGCATCACTGGAGGCGAGCCGTTGCTGCGACCACGACTGGAGCAGCTCATCGGCATGCTGGACGACATCCCGCACGTCGCAGAGCTGGCGCTCACGACCAACGGCGTGCTGCTCGCGCGCCGGGCGCAGGCGCTCAAGGACGCGGGGCTGGACCGCGTGACCGTGAGCCTCGACGCGCTGGATCCAGCCGCGTTTCGCGCGATGAGCGATGCGCCGCTGACGCCGGCGCGGGTGCTGGAGGCAATCGGCGCCGCGATCGACGCGGGTCTTTTCCCGGTGAAGATCAACATGGTGGTGCGCCGCGGAATCAACGACCACTGCGTGCTGGACATGGCCGAGCGCTTCCGCGACATGCCCGGCGTGGTGCTGCGCTTCATCGAGTACATGGACGTGGGCACCACCAACGGCTGGCAAGCCCAGGACGTGGTCCCCGCGGAGCACGTCCTGAGCGAGATCAACGCGCGCTGGCCGCTGCAGCGCGTCGAGCCCGGGGCTCCTGGCGAGGTTGCGACGCGCTATCGCTACACAGACGGCGGCGGCGAGATCGGCGTCATTCACTCTGTGAGCAACCCCTTCTGCTCGAACTGCACGCGCGCGCGGCTGTCCGCGGACGGGCGGCTGCACACGTGCCTTTACGCAGCGGAGGGAACCGACCTGCGCGCGCTGGTGCGCGCCGGTGCAAGCGACCACGAGCTGGCGGAGGCAGTGGCGGGGGCGTGGCAAGTGCGCTCTGACCGCTATTCGGCCGAACGCTTCCGGCGCCGCTCACGACCCCGGCCCGGCACCGCGCGCCGGGCGCCCGAGATGTCCTACATCGGCGGGTAGCTCTTCTGGGGCACGCTGGTGACCACTCTCGGCGACGGCGAACTTTCGTCGCGGCGCGTGAACTAAGCGGCGAGCGCTACATCCCGCGCTCAGTTTGAACGCTTTATCGGGGTTGCCCGGATGGTGCTTGAAGCCGACTCGGGCGAAACAGCGGGCCGGGACTGTGAAATGCTTCCACCGAGTTGGCGTCTGAGGAGAGAATTGGTGTGACAGCGAAGCTGGCTGCGGCTGCGGCGGCGATCAGCGTGATCGTCGCCCTAGGCACCGCGGGCGCACAAGCGGCTTACGCCCCCATAGAAAAGCGCGGCCCCGCGCTGCAGGTGCCGGAATCAGACTTGAGCGCCGCCCTGCGCTGCACGCCGAGTGTCGGTACCAACCGTCGTGAGCCGATCGTGCTGGTGCCGGGCACAACGCTCACGCCGCAGGAGAACTTCTCCTGGAACTACGAGCCCGCGCTGAACGCGCTCGCGCTGCCCTACTGCACGATCGAACTGCCTGACAAAGCGATGGGCGACATCCAGGTCGCCGGCGAATACGTCGTCTATGCGCTGCGCACGATGAGCCGCTTCCACGGCCACAAGCACGCGCGCAAGGTGCAGATCATCGGCTACAGCCAGGGCGGCATGGTGCCGCGCTGGGCGCTTCGCTTCTGGCCCGACACGCGCAAGCTCGTCGACGACGACGTCGGCATCGACGCTTCCAACCACGGCACGATCACCGCCGAATCTTCGTGCGCTCACGAAGGCTGCGCGCCGGCAGTCTGGCAGCAGCGCAACACGTCCGCGTTCACCGCCGCGCTGAACTCCTATCAGGAAACGTTCCCGGGCATCTCCTACACCGAGATCTACTCGTGGGACGACGAGATCGTGGTGCCCAACACCAGCGAAGAAGGCAGCTCCTCCGTGCACACCGGCGGCGGCGCAATCTCGAACGTCGCAGTCCAGGAAGTGTGCCCGGGCCACACCGCCGAACACCTCGCGATGGGCAGCTACGACCCGATCGGCTACGCGCTCGCGCTCGACGCGATCACGCACGCCGGGCCGGCACAGAAGTCGCGCATCGCGAGCGCCGTCTGCGCCGAAGCGTTCATGCCCGGCGTCGATTCCGAAACCTTTGCGAGCGACGACGCGACCTATGACCAGGAGATCGGCGAAACGTTCGCCACCTATCCGCACGTCGCCAGCGAACCTCCGCTGAAGTGCTACGTCACGGCGGCCTGTAAGCGCAGGTAAGCGTCGGATCGCTCAAGCTGGGCTGGGCGAGCACCAGTCGTCGGTACTCGGACGCGCCAGACGCTCGCTTGGCCAGGGCGAAGGAGGCGCGCGTCTGCGGTGCGCCGGCGAGACGCTCGGGGCTCGTCCGAGCACCCGTCTCGCCCACGATCGGCGGGGCTCCTGCTCCCCGCAGAGCGGGAGCGACTCAGGTCTCAACCGGGGTGTCCGGCATGTGTCCCCACTCGGACCAGGAGCCGTAGTAGATGGCCACGTCCGGGTAGCCCAGCTCGTGCTTCAGCACGTAGGCGACCTGGCTCGCCCGATTCCCGATTGTGCAGTAGGTGACCACCCTGCGCCCGGGCACCACGCCGTGCTCCTCGTACACCCGCCGCAGCTTCTCGGGATCGGTCGGGGTCCCGTCATCCTTGCGGAGGACGTCGGCCGACACGTGGACGGCTCCCGGGATATGGCCGGCGCGCCCGACTTCCTCCGTGGCCCCCGACGGCCAGAAGCGTTCGCCGGTGAACTCCTCTGGCGAGCGCACATCGACGATCACTGAATCTTGGGCGCCTATCAGCTTCCGCACCTGGTCGCAGGAGACGATGAGGTCGGCCTTATCCCCCTGGCGTTCATAAGTGGTCAAGGGCGGCTCCGGCACGTCGGTGCTCCATGAGTGGCCCGCGCCCTCCCAGCGCTCCCGCGATCCATTCATGACCCGGATCCGACCGTGACCGTGCCGGTCCAATAGCCAGTAGGCGAGTAACGGCGCGTAGCCGTAGAAGGCCACGGTGGTCTCGGCGGTCACACCGGTGCGCGACAGCAGGCCGTCGAGCTCATCCCGGTCGATAGGGGTGTAGTCGGGATGGCGCAGGTCCGTGTACGCGTTCCAGAGGATCGCTCCCGGAATGTGCCCCTGGTTGTACGCCGCGCCGCTGACGTCGACCTCCACCACGCGCACATCCGGATCAGCGAGATGCGCCGCGATCCAGTCGGCGTCGATTAGCACCTCCGAGCTCACGAGCGAAGTATCGCGCTCAGAGCCGACTCGAACAGCCACGTCGACCGCTCCTGCTCGCGCAGAGGAAGCGCGCGTCGGGCCCTGCTTTCTGGGCGCAGCAGGGAAGCTGCCGGCGGGGGTCAGATACCCGGGGGCCAATGCAAGCGAGACTGCAGGAGGTGCTCGGGCGTGGTAAAACGATCTGCGGGTAGGGCTACAGCGGTGTCCGACACAGCGCCCGAGAAGCCTCACGAAACGTCCGCGACGCCGACGGCGGCTCCAAAACAGCACGTCGAGCGCACGCGGCTCGGTGCAACCTACAAGGGGCTCTTGGTGGGCGTCGTCGTACTCGTCCTGCTGCTGGTCTTCGTCCTCGAGAACACGCAGCGCGTCAAGATCAACTACTTCGGCGCGAGTGGCCACGTGCCGCTCGGTGTCGCGTTCCTGGTCGCCGCGGTCGCGGGCGCGATCCTTGTTGCCGTCATCGGAACTGCCCGCATCATGCAACTACGTCGCCGCATCAGACGCCTCGCGCAGCCGCCGAGCGCCCACCCGCCGCGTAGGGGGCGACGGCACCGGTCAACCTAAGAGAAGCGGCCAAGGCGACCACTCGGACAATGTCAGGTAGCCCGCTCCTGGGCCACGAATGCGGTGAACCAGGCGCTCGCGTTGGACGACGTCCAGTCGTGTCAGCGAACCGTCGGCGCACGCTCGCTTACGGCCGACAAAGCAGGCCTGTCGGCGCGGATCGCCGTGCGTGCGGACGGTCCCGCCGAAGACGCGACCAGCCGGACCCGAACGCCCCCGGCAGGAACGAATGTGATCCCTCGACGCACGCCCTTTTCGGGGCTGCGCCCCACCGTCGCCAGGCGAGTTGTCTCCAACACCCGGCGGATGACGACCTGCATCTCGAACATGGCGAAGCTCGCGCCCAGGCAGCGACGCGTGCCGCCGCCGAACGGCAGCCAGGTGTAGGTGTCGGGCGCATCGGGGCCGAGGAAGCGTTCGGGGCGAAATGCGCGCGCATCCGGGTAGCGGTCCTCGCGACGGTGGATCGTCGCGATCGAAGGGTTGATCTCGACCCCCGGCGGGATGAGGTAGCCACCCAGCTCGAAGGGCTCTCCGCGGACCACGCGGCCGACACCCATGATCACGGGGCGCAGCCGCAGGGTCTCCTTGACCACTGCCTCGAGGTAGTCGCCGCCCCCCGCGGCGAGCTCCGCCATGAGTCGCTCGAGCACCCGCGGGGTGCGGAGCAGCAGCTCGAAGGCCCAGGCAAGCCCCGTCGCGGTCGTCTCGTGACCGGCGACCAAGAGGGTGACGAGCTCGTCGCGAAGCTCGCGATCGGTCATCGACCGGCCACCCTCGTCGCGCACGAGCAGCAGCATTGAGAGGACGTCCTCGCGCTCCTGGAGATCACCGGCGGCGCGGCGCTGGGCGATCTCCTGGTAGATCAGCTCGTCGAGCACGCGTCGGCTCTCCTCGAAGCGCCGCCCGGCTCCCGCACCGAAGCGACCGCGGGAGAGCGCGAGCATGAGCACGCTGACGCGCGAGGCCACCGGGTCGAGCAGTGCCCGGATGCGCGCCTTGAGCTCCTCCTGTCGCGGCCCCGCATCGACTCCGAAGACCGCGCGCATGATCACGTCGAGCGTCAGCAACTGCATCTGCGGCAGCAGGGTGAAGGACTCGCCGATCGGCCAGGACTCGATCGACTTGTCGGCGGCCTCGCGGATCACCTCGGCGTAGGCCCGCATCCGCTCGCCGTGAAAGGCCGGCAGCATGAGCTTGCGCTCGCGCAGGTGCTCGGCGCCATCGAGCAGCAGCACGGAGCGCTCCCCCACCACCGGGCCGAGCACGGCGTTGGCCTCGCCGGCACGCAGCACCTCCGGGGAGCCGCGGAAGACCTGCTTGACCAGCTCAGGCTCGAAGACCATCACGAAGCCGGAATCGAAGAGGCTGCTGAACGTCACGACGTCGCCGTAGCGCCGTCGGCACGCGTCGATGAATCGAGCCGGGACGAGGATGAAGCCGAGCGTCTGAAGAAGGCGCGGCAGGGCCGGGCCGGGCGGTATCGGCGCGGTCGCGATCGCCATCACGACAGCCATGATCGCAGGCGGTGGAACTCGGCAAGAGCCTCATCTGACGCCGTTTCGCGGCGGAAAGCAGCGGTCTGCGTTTGGCGCCAGACGCGCGAGCACCGGCCGCGCTCACGCTCGGATGGGAGCACTGCGTGCACCGACACGCCACACTTCCACAGTGGCCACGCTAAGTAGGAGTGAACAGAGCCTCACGCGACGCGCTCGGACGTCGTCCGATGCCAGGGGGTCGGCGCGTTGCCCGCGGCGCCTCCTTTCACACGGAAGGAGGCGTTTTTTCACCCGCGCTGACAGTTCGGCGCCGTCGGGTTGGCATCGGCGCGGGAATTACGCCCGGTGGCCGACGGTCACGCCGAGTGCGACGCGTGGAATGCCAGCTTGAATTCGCCGAAGCCTTCGTCCTGGTTGCACGTCATCGTCGCCTTCGTGTCGTGACACGAGAGCTTGTCAGGGAAGCTTACGATCTGATTCGTGGGGAGTGTTTCACCTCGGCGGCTCAGCTTGACCCTGACCACCTTTGCACGGCCGGTGGGCCGCAAGCGGTAGGCGCGCTTGGTGGCCAGCAGCTCGCAGGTCACTGTGTTGGGGGTGGGAGTCCATACGCACCGGACGCTGTCCTTCGGGTTGGAGAAGTAGCAGGGCCGCCTCGGGCCCTCGTTACACGCAAAGTGCTCCGCCAAGTAGCTGTTTCCGGCCGCGGCCGTGCGTGCACTCACGGCACCTGACAAACCGGAGATCGCACCGCGAGACGACGCAGGTCCCGACCCGACGCCGGCCTGTACGTCCGCCGAGCAAGTAACTGCAGCAGCGAGGGATAGCGCGAGCGCCGCCGTTGCTACGGTCCTCGTCCCTCGCGGGCTCATCGCAGGAGCCTAGCCGCACCGGGCTTGATCGTCGCCGGTCCTCGACGAGCATCAGCACTGACGCAGATCGGCAACAACACCTATGCATTGCGGTACTCGAGCAGGCGTGCGCCCTTTGCTAGCCGCCGCGCCCGGAGGTAGTGCGCGGCAGGCACGTCGGGCCCGATGGCGACACGACGCGCGAAGCAGCCGGCGCGACGGTCGAGGCTTGCTCAAATCGCGCGCAGTGAGCCTCCGTCAACCGGGATCATCGCGCCCGTGATGTAGGAAGCGGCCGGGGACAGTAGGAACGCAGCAACTCGCCCGAACTCCTCGGGGTCGCCGTAACGGCGTAGCGGAATCTCCTCGGACTTGCGGGCCCGTACCTCGTCGGGGTCGCCACTCGCGGCGTCTAGCTGACGCACCCTCTCGGTCGCGATTCTGACTGGCAAGATCCCGTTCACCCGGGTGCCGGAAGGACCAAGTTCCTCTGCGAGCATCTTCACCACGCCGGCAAGGCCCGGGAACAGACCGTTTGAGATGGCGAGTTCCGCGAGCGGCACGCGCACGGACGCTGCCAGGACAAAAGCGACCGATCCACCTGCACCCGCCAGAGACCCGGTTCCTGCGCCACGATGCCTGTCGCTGCCCAGATACGGCCCGAGAACCCGAGCGAGGCGAATAGCTCCAAGAAAGATGCTCTCGAACGCCGTCCGCCAGGCGTCGTCGGGTGTAGTCACGATCGTTCCCGATGGCGTCCCTCCGACGCTGACTAGCGCCCCGTCCAAGCGGCCAAACCGGTCCTCGGCGGCGGCGACTAGCCGATCGGGCGTATCGGGGTCGGCGTTGTCAGCGACAACCCAAGTAACTCTGTCGTCAGGCGTGGCGCCTTGCGTGAGGCGCGCCGCGGCCGCGGCAGCGGAAGCCTCGTGAGGATTGCTGAGCACTACGCGGGCGCCCTCCCCGACAAGTGCCTCGGCCGCAGCGAAGCCGAGGCCGCGACTGCCGCCGGTGACGAGGTAGACCCTGTCGCGCAGTTGAAGATCCATGCCGGCCTGAGAGGATAGGGTCGGGGCAGAGTAGCGAGCACTCTCT
>DASZFR010000121.1:0-9626 GCA_035939635.1 Solirubrobacteraceae bacterium | reverse complement strand
GGCATGGGCCTGGACCTCACGACCTACGCGATGATCGTGGAGGAGCTCTCACGCGGCTGGATCTCGATCTCGGGGATCGTCAACACGCACTTCATCGGCTCCTATCTGCTGATGAAGTTCGGCTCCGAGGAGCAGCGGCAGAAGTACCTGCCGCGCATGGCCACCGGCGAGATCCGCGCCGCGTTCTCGCTGTCGGAGCCCGAGCTCGGCTCAGACGTTCAGGCGATCAAATCGACCGCCAAGAAGCAGGACGACGGTACCTATGAGATCAACGGCCAGAAGATGTGGGTCACCAACGGGCTGCTCTCTTCGCTGGTGTTCGTGCTCGTCAAGACCGACCCCGACGCCGAGCCGCGCCACAGGGGCTTCACGTGCTTCATCACCGAGAAAGAACCCGGCGTCAGCGAAAACACCGGCCCGCTCGCGGGCCTCAACGTGCCGCCGAAGATCAAGAAGATGGGCTACAAGGGCGTGGAGTCCACCGAGCTGGTCTACGACGGCTACCGCTGCCCCGCCGAGAACATCCTCGGCGGCGAGCAGGCCGGCCTCAACAGGGGATTTGCGCAGATGATGGACGCGCTGGAGGTGGGGCGCGTGAACGTGGCCGCGCGCGGCGTGGGCATCGCCCAGCGCGCGCTCGAGCTCGCGCTGCGCTACTCGCAGGAGCGCAAGACCTTCGGCAAGCCGATCGCCGAGCACCAGGCGATCCAGTTCAAGCTCGCTGACATGGCCACCCAGGTCGACGCGGCGCGGCTGCTCACGCTGCGCGCCGCGCGCCTGAAGGACGCCGGCGAGCGCTCGGACCTCGAGGCCGGCATGGCCAAGCTGTTCGCGTCAGAGGCCGGGCGCTTCTGCGTGGAAGAAAGCCTGCGCATCCACGGCGGCTACGGCTACTCCAAGGAGTACGAGATCGAGCGCCTGTACCGCGACGCGCCGCTGCTGCTGATCGGCGAGGGCACCTCCGAGATCCAGCGCATGGTGATCGGGCGCAAGCTGCTGGCGCGGCATAAGATCTGACGTCCCCAACCACACCCGCGAGAAAGGGGACGAGCCCGCGATGGCCGAGGACGCCAAAGCGCTGATCGAGCTCGCGACCAAGCGCTACCTGGAGGAAGTGCCCGCGCTCGAGCCGATCAAGCTGGTCGTCGGCGTGGAGCTGCGCGGCCGCGGCGACGTGCAGCAGTTCCGCCTGGAGATGCCGGGCGTGAAGGTCACCAAGGGCCCCGCCGGCGACGCGCGCGTGCGCGTCGACATGCGCCGCGAGTTCTTCAACGTGATGGCGCGCGAAGGCAAGGTGCCGGATTGGATCGAGGCGTTCACCTACGGGCAGGCCAAGGCCTCCGGACCGGAGCAGTTCCTGCGTCTCATCGTCAACGTCACCGAGCGCCAGCAGGAACGCCAGCAGGCGCGCAAAGCGCGCAAGAGCGGGTGAGTTCTGTCGAGTCCGCGCCCCACGGCGCGCGACACATCCTTGCGTCGTTGCTATAAACCGCCTTGGTCGAGGTGTGCACGGCTGCCCCGGCGCGACCGCGTTGCATCTCTTCTCGCAGAACGGGGTACTTGCGAGGGAAAGTTCAATGAGGCCCAGAGTCCATGGGGTTTAGGCGGGGGCACCTCTACTACTTCGTCACCGTCGCCGAGGAGGGGCAGATCACGCGGGCGGCGCAAAAGCTGCACATCGCGCAGCCGGCGCTGTCGCACGCGATGACGCAGCTCGAGGGCGAAGTCGGCATCCAGCTGTTCGAGCGACATCCCCGCGGCGTCACGCTCACCCCTGCCGGTAAGGCCTTCCTGGCGAAGGCGCGCGCCGCGTGCGTCGCCGAGAGCGACGCCGCCCGCACGGCCGAGGCGCTCGCTCGCTCCACTCGCGGGACGCTCGCCGTCGGTTTCATCGGGCCCCCGCCCTCGCTGAGCCACCCCGAGCTGTTGGCAGCTCTGGCCGCGGACTACCCTGAACTCGAGGTCTCATTTCAAGATCTGCCGTTCCCGTGCGGCGCGACCGCGGACTGGCTCGCCGCGGTGGATGTCGCGATCTGCGTTGCACCGCGCGTGGAAGAGGGGGTGTGCACGCGCGCGATTCGCATCGAGCCGCGCGCGCTCGTCGCCAGCAGGAGCCATCCACTCGCCGATCGGGGCGAGCTCGGGGTAGCGGACGTTCTCGATGAGACGTTCGTCAGCTACCACCCCGACGTCCAGCAGGAGTGGGCGGGCTTTCACAGCCTCGATGACCACCGCGGCAGCGCACCCTCGTCTGTGACGGGCGATCAGGCGCTCACGTCGATGCACATGCTCGCGGTCATGTCCTCGGGTCACGCGGTCACGACCGTGCCGCTTGCCGACGCCCTGGTCGCGAAGCAGGTCGTACCCGGCGCCGCGGTCATACCGTTGGCTGACGCAGACCCTGCCAGGGTCTCTCTCGTCTGGTGCCAAGACAGCCCCAATCGCCACGTTGCGAGCCTCCTCGCCACGGCGGAGCGACTCGGGCCGGGCCCCAACGGGGCCACACGGCCCGTCCGCGCCCAGGCGCGACACTCTCGGTGATCGCGCCGAGCGCTTAGTGGTAGGACGTCAGCTGCTGGGCAAGGAACGCAAGCGATCCCAGCAGGAACAGGCACATCACGATCAGCGAGAAGTTTTCGTTCATCGCTAGTTGCGGACGATAGCGCGCGCACTCTAACCGCGCCACACCAGCTCTCAACGCGCTGAGCGTGCGCGCGCGCAGGCCTGACAGTAGGGCTTGCGCGTCGGACCGGCGCGACGTCCGATTGCAAGGTGGCGCCGGGCAGCATCCGTCAGGTCATTCGCTACGTTGAAGGTCCGCCGGCAGCGACGCAGTTTGAACTAAATGGAATCGAGCTCGGATCGCATCGAGGCCTACGTGTGGCGCATCAGCGCCGTGGTGATCGTCGGCTCGATCATGTCGATCCTCGACACCACGATCGTCAACGTTGCGCTCGCCACGCTGGGGCGCGAGCTGCACAGCACCGTCGCGGAGATCCAATGGGTGGTCACCGGGTACCTGCTGGCTCTCGCCGCTGTGATCCCCGTTACGGGCTGGGCGGCGCGGCGCTTCGGCGCAAAGAACGTCTACCTCGTGTCGCTCGTGCTGTTCACCGCGGGGTCCGCGCTGTGCGGGCTGGCTAGCTCGACCGCCGAGCTGACGGCGTTTCGCGTGGTGCAGGGGCTGGGCGGCGGCATGATCCTGCCGATCGGCCAGATGATGATGGCCAGCGCCGCCGGTCCGCAGCGGATGGGGCGCGTGATGAGCATCGTGGCGGTGCCCGCGATGCTCGCACCGATCCTGGGCCCGGTGATCGGCGGCGTGATCCTCGACAACGCCAGCTGGCGTTGGATCTTCTTCGTCAACCTGCCGATCGGCGTGATCGCCACGGTGGCCGCGCTGCGCATCCTGCCGTCGGGCGGAGGCGGTAGCTCAGACCGCCTGGACATCCGCGGCCTGGCGCTGATGGCCACGGGGCTGCCGCTGTTCACCTACGGGATAGCCGAGATCGGCATCACCGGCGGGTTCACCTCCGCGAAGGTCGTGATCCCGGCGGCAGCCGGGCTGCTGCTCGTCGCGCTGTTCGCACTGCACGCGCTGCGCGTGCCGCGACCGCTGCTCGATCTGCGCTTGTACCGGCGCGCGACGTTCGCGTCGGCTTCGATCGCGATGTTCTGCCTCGCCGCGGCGCTGTTCGGCTCGATGATCCTGCTGCCGCTCTACTGGCAGGGCATTCGCCATGAGAGCGTGCTCCACACCGGGCTGCTCACGGCGCCGCAAGGGGTGGGCATGGCGCTGGTGATGCCGATCGCCGGCAGGCTGTCCGATCGCCTCGGCGGCGGCCCGCTGGCTCTGTTCGGCGTCTTGCTCACCACCATCACCACCGTGCCGTTCGCACTGATCGGCGCGCACACCTCGACCGTGTGGCTGTCGATCGCGATGCTCGTGCGCGGTGCCGGCATCGGCTTTGGCTTCATCCCCGCGATGGCCGCCGCGTTCGCGTCGCTACACCGCTCCGAGATATCCGACGCCACGCCGCAGCTCAACGTGCTCCAGCGCACCGGCGGGTCGATCGGCACCGCGCTGCTCGCGGTCGTGCTGCAGCGCGCGCTCGTGGGCGCGCACACGATTGGCGCCCGCGCGGACGCGTACGGCACCGCGTTCTGGTTTGCCGCCGTGCTCACCGCGCTCGCGATCGTTCCCTGCATAGTGCTTATGCGCGCCGAACGTGCCGCGCGGTCGGCGAAGCGGGAGGAAGCCGACGCGGCGCCGGAAGTGCTGGCGGAGCCCGTCGCCGCGTAGGGGCGCGCCGACGCGGGTAGGAGGCTCGCGTGGAGCGCGCACCGCTACGCCCAAATCTCACGGCCGCGCGGCTAATGCGCGCCGCCCCGGTTGCCGATTCAGCCCACATGATCCGATACATCCTCGCGCGACGGCTGCTACGCCGCGGGCCAACACCCGACGAGGCGTTTGACCGCTTCGCCGGCCCGCTCGGCGCAACGCCGCCTGCGCACACCGGACGCGGGGGAGGGCGGGAGCCGGACGAGCGTGAGTTGCGCCCGCGGGTCTCGCTCGATGCCGCAATGCGCGAGCAGGCGCGCGCGGGCGAGCGCGAGCTCGTACGCAGCGTGCGACCCACGCGCCGGCCCGCCCCTGCTGCTCGGCCGGAGCCTGGCTGGCCCGACGCCGCACCGGCGGACAGCGAGCGCCGTACCGCGCCGCCGCGCTGATCGTCCGGCGGGGCCGGGCCGCGCCGCCCGGCTTCGGCGTCGCTGCTAACGATTAGCGTCCATGCCGCCCGCCGCCGGCGCACTCGTACGCGACGCAACTCGCGCCGACGCTGCTGCGTGCGCCGCGATCTACGCGCCCTACGTGCACGACACCGCGATCACCTTCGAGCTCGAGCCGCCGAGCGCGGACGAGATGGCCCAGCGCATCGCGGCTGCGTCGCGCGGCCATGCGTGGGTCGTGCTCGAGGACGGCGAGCGTGTGGTCGGGTACGCCTACGGCGGCGTGTTCAACCACCGCCCGGCCTACCGCTGGGCGTGTGAAGTGAGCGTCTACATCGAGCTCGGCCGCCGTCGAACCGGTGCCGGCAGGGCGCTGTATGAGGCGCTCTTCGCGCGCCTTGCGCAGCGCGGTTACCACATGGCGGTGGCCGGGATGACCTTGCCCAACGACTCGAGCGTAGGGCTGCACCGCGCGCTCGGGTTTCAGCCGGTCGGCACGTTTGAGCGGATCGGCTTCAAGCACGGACGCTGGCACGACGTCGCGTGGCTGCAGCGGCCGCTCGCAGACGCCGGCGACGCGCCCGCAGAGCTGTCCTGAGCACCGCGGGCGCGGAGTGACAGCCGCCCCCGGGGCAGCCGCGGATACCCCCACCTTGCCCGAAGGACCGCGGGTCGCGGGACGTCGGCGCCGTCAAACGTCGCGCACAATGCGCAGAATCGCCGTGCGCGAGGCGTGCTGGGACGCCTCGAGCACGACCGCAAGCTCCTCTGCGCGCAACTCCTCGGCGGCCTCGACCGCGACCACGAGCGGTTCTGTGCCGGTGCCCGCCCCTTGCAGCACGCTACGAAGCTCCTCGGCCTCGCGCGGGAGCGCCTCCGGCGAAGGAACCGAGTACACGAGCTGTCCGGCTGCGGGCGCCTCGAGGTTTCCATGCTCATCCGTCGGCCCCGCCTCCACCACCACCTCGCCGCTCGCTATCGCCTCCGGGGGCTCGCGCCGCAGCTGCCGCTCGACTGCACCGTCGCGCGGCACTTGGATGATCAACCTCGGCTCAAACCCCACGCCGGGAGCGTAAACGACCGCGCCGAAGCCCTGTGCGCAGCAGCGCTATCCGAGTAGGCGCACCAGGCGGTGCAGATTCGACTAATGCTTCTTGCCGTGGGGTCAGGCGCTCATGCGGTAATGGAGGTGGACGACGCCGTTTAGGAACCGGCGCTCGCCAAGGAGCTGAAGCGCAACGAGCAGGTGATCCGGCAACGCGCGCTTGCCGGCACCGACGAGGATCGGGTTCAGAAACAAGTGGCACTGGTCGACGAGGCCCGCGGCGATCGCCTGCCCGGCGAGATCGGGACCGCCAATAGCAATATCGGCGGGCGACGTGTCCTTGAGATCCTGGATTGAGGCCGGGTTGAACTCGCGCTCGATCCGAGTCTTAGCGCTGGACGCCTTCGTGAGGCTCCGGGAGTAGACGATCTTCTCGGCTGTGCGCCAGATCTCCGCGTAGTCCCGGAACACCGGCGGCTCGTCGGCACCGGTGGCGGTCTCCCAGAAGACCATCGTCTCGTACATCCGGCGACCGTAGAGGTAGGTGCCGATCGGTCGCTCGAGCTCGTTGACAAAGGCATGCACCTCGTCATCCGGCGCCGCCCAGTCGAACTTGCCCTGCTCGTCCTCGACGTATCCGTCGAGCGAGGTGATCGCCGAATAGATCAGCCTGGCCATATCGCGTACCTCCTGTCCGTTGGCGGGCTGGGGCAGATGGTGAGACCGCGATGCTGCCCGAAATTCATCGATCCCCATCGCGCGCGCTAGCGGAATTTGAGGCGCCTGGGTGTTGTCGATCGGCGCGGCGGATCGGGTGGCGGCAAGCCTCGAGCGCGAGCCGTTCGCGAGCGTGGGGAGGACCGCGCCGCGGAGCCGGAGCCTACGCGAGCAGCGCGGCGTTGTCGTAGAGCTTGATCACCTTCACCACGCCGTCGGGCGACGCGTCCAGGCACAGCCGGCACAACACGCACTCGTCGAGGTTGTCCTGTACGAGCTCGAGCGCGCCGCCGTCGCGCTGGCTGTAGATGTCCACCGGGCAAGCTTCGGCGAGGCGCGCGGCCAGCGCCGCGTCGGCCGCAGCCGCGTCGTCGACCTCGACCGCGATGAAGATCCCGTCGGCCCTCATGCCGGCGCCGCCTGGGCGATCCGCGCGCGGATCATCTCCGGGATGTCCTCGATTCGCTCGGCCACCGCGATTCCGGCCTGCGCCAACCGCGCGATCTTCTCGCCGGCAGTGTCCTCGCGGCCTTCCACGATTGTGCCTGCGTGCCCGAAGCTCATGCCGGGCATCTCGTCCATGAAGCGGCCGGCCATGAACGCCACGATCGGCAGGCGCGAATCGTTGTCGCTCACCCAGCGCGCGAGCTCGGCCTCCATGCGCCCGCCCGGCTCGCTGTAGATCACGATTCCCTGCGTCTGCGCGTCGGCCTCGAACTGCGGCATCAGCTCCGCGTAGGTCGAGCCGATGATCGCGTCGCCGCCGATCGACACCGCGGTCGACTGCCCCAGGCCGGCGGCGCTGAGCGTGGAGGACATCTCCGTGGTCATGCCGCCCGAACGCGAGACCACCCCGATCGGACCCGATTTGTAGGCCTGCTCCGCGTTTTTCGCGGGACCGCCGATGCCACCCATCTTCACCACGTCGGGCACGATGATGCCCAAGCAGTTCGGCCCGATGATGCGCGCGCCGCGCAGCGACGCAAGCTCCACCATCTGTGCCACGTCGCGCCGCGGGATGCGCTCGGTGACGATCACGATCAGCTTGATGCCGTTCTCGATCGCCTCGAACACCGCGTCCTTGGTGAACGCCGGCGGCACCGTCACCACCGAACCGTCGATGCGAGCGCCATGGTGTGTCACCGCTTGCGCGACCGTGTCGAACACGGGCACGCCGTGCACCTCGCGCCCGAGACGTCCCGGGGTGACGCCGCCGACGATCTTCGCGCCGGCGCCGTAGTCGAGGCACTCGCGCGTGAGGTTCACCGCCTCGCGGCCGGTGATGCCCTGCACGATGAACGTTGTGTCGGCGTCGATCAAGATGCTCACGCCGCGACTCCTTCGATCTTCTCCACCGCGCGTCGCGCCGCCTCGTTGAGCGAGACCGAGCGGTCGGCATAGTCGACGCCGTAGCGCTCGAGGATCTTGAAGCCCTCCTCCTCCCACGCTCCGGGAATGCGAAAGATCGCGATCTTCTGCGCCGGCTCGAAGCCGAGCTCCAGGCACGCTTTGACCACGCCGCGCGCCACGATGTCCACGCGGGTGTTGGACACGATCGACATCATCACCGCGATCTGCTCCACGCCCGGCTTTGAGAGCACGAGCTTCGCGAGGCCGCACGCCTTGGCCACCGACGGGTTGCCGCCGATCTCGCAGTAGTTCGCCGGCCGCCCGCCGTGCGCGCGCACCGCGTCGAACAGCGTCAGCGAGCCGCCGCCCGCGCCGATCACCAGGCCGAGGTTGCCGTCGAACTCGGTCACGTTGCCGGCCACGCCGCGGTGGTCAATGCTGTCGACCGCCTCGCCGGCTAGCTCAAACTCCGTGGCCTCGCGCGCCTGGCGCGTTTCCTGCTCGCCCACGCCGAGGTCGGCCAGCAGCCGCGCGTGGCGCCCGCGCGCCTCGTTCTCCATCTCCATGTGCGCGTCGAGCGCCACAAACGAGCCGTCCGGCAGGCGCCCGAGCGGGTTGATCTCCGCGAGCGTCATGTCGTAGTCCACGAACAGCTTCGCCAGCCGCGCGAGGATCGGCACGAGCCGGTTCAGCGCCGACCCGGTCACGCCGGTGGCCGCGATCGCCTCCTTGGCAGCAAAGTCGCTGAACGGCAGGATGTTCGAGAAGTGCCTGCGCGCCACCGCGTCGGGCTGCTCCTCGGCCACCTGCTCGATGTCGATCCCGCCGACGGGGGAGAAGATCATCACCGGCTGCTTGCGCGTGCCGTCCCACACCACCCCCGCGTAGTACTCCTGCTCCACCTCGGCCCTGGGGTCCACCAGCACGCCGCGCGGCATGTGGCCGCCGATCTCGAGCTCGAGGATCTTGCGCGCGTGCGCCTCGGCCTCCTGGGGGTTATCGGCGAACTGCACGCCGCCGGCCTTCATCCGCCCGCCCGACAACACCTGCGACTTGATCACGGTCGGACCGCCGATCCGCCGCGCGATCGCGCCCGCCTCGGAGGGGTCGGTGGTGAATCCGTAGTCCGTTACCGGGATGCCTGCGCGCTTGACCAGCTCGCGCGCCTCGTACTCATAGAAGCGCATGCGGCGCGCAAGCCTATACGGCCTATGCGAGCAGCGTGAAGGTCGGGTGCTGCGCCGCGTTGGCGCTGCCGGCGGGGCCGCGCGCGCTCAGCGACAGGCGGTAGCCGCCGGGTGCGAGGCGCGCGCCGCCGTCGAGCACGCCCTCGAAGTGAACGCGGTTCAGCCCCGCGTGCCCGGCCCGCGCGACCGCGTGGGCGATGGCCGTGTAGCGCGAGCAGCGCCGTCCCCTGGCGTGGCCCTTGCCGGGGGCGAGGCAGCGGCGGCCGACGAGCACGCCGGCCTGCACGCGCTGGAAGCTGAGCGTGACGGTCCCCGCCCCCGACAGGCGGAAGGAGATCGTGGTGCCCGCCTTCGTGCCCTTCGACGTGGAGATCGTCGCGGCGTGGCGGCCGCGGTGGAAGCGCGCGGGACTCAGCGCGAGCTGCGTCACGCTGAGCGAGCCGCCCCCGGCACCCGGCGCCGGGGTGGAGAAGCCAACGCTGGCGCCGCTGGTCGTGCCCTGCGCGCTGCTGGCGACGAGCGTCACGGTGTAGGTGGTGGACCGCTTCAGGCCGTCGACGCCGGTGGACACCGCCACCGGCGCGCTGCCGGCTCCC
>DASZFR010000120.1:0-22358 GCA_035939635.1 Solirubrobacteraceae bacterium | reverse complement strand
CCCCCCCCCACGCCGACGGCGCGCAGGGGAGCGCCGCCAAGCTCGCGCACGCCGCGATCGCGCTCGCGACGCGCGCGTATCGCGGTGACGACGGCGCGCCGGGCGCGAGCACTGCCCAGCCGGACCCCAAGAGCGTCATGGCCATGGCGCGCCGCGCGCTCAGCGAAGGCGGCGTCCGTTCCGGCGCCGGCGCCGCCAGCTCGGTGTCGCGCGAGGACATGCGCTGCCTGCTTCGGGCCTGGCTGAGCGCTGTCGAGCTCGACGAGCACGAGCTGATCGCCTACATGCAGGACGAGCGCTTCAGCCACAAAGACCTCTACCGCCGCGCCTGTCGCCTGCACGAGCGAAAGCTGCACGCGGCCGTCGAGCAGGCGCTCGTCGCGGCGCGCGGCGAGGCCGCGGCGGACGACGCGGCGATGGGCCTGTTTGAGAGCTGCATCGCGGCCATTCCATACGCCCCCGCGACGGCCTTCGTGGCCAGCGAGCAGGCCAAGCTCGACATGCGCCGCGAGGACGGCGAGACGCCGCGCGTGGCGGTTGTGGCGGACGGGATCGGGAGCACGCACGGAGTCACGCGCGTGATCGAGGAGATTCGCGAGCGCGGCGTGGGGGGGTTCGAGATCGAGGTGGTGGGCACCGACCCGGCCGTCGACCGGCGCCTGTCGGCGGTGTCGGAATTCGAGGTTCCCTATTACCCCGGGCTGCGGATCGGCGTGCCGAGCCTCTCGGCAGCGGTGCAGACGCTCACGGAAGGGACATTTGACCTGATCCACGTCTGCTCGCCCGGCCCCGCAGGGATCGCGGGCGCTCTGGTCAGCCGCGGGATCGGCATGCCGCTGGTGGGCAGCTACCACACCGAGCTGACCGCGTACGCCGGCCTGCGCTCCGGCGACCGCCGGGTGAGCCAGGCGATGGAGGCCGTGGTCGGTGCGTTTTACGGAGCCTGCGACCTCGTGCTCTCGCCCAGCCCCGCGTCGGACGCCACGCTGGCGCAGAACGGCGTCGACGCGCAGCGCGTGAAGCGCTGGGACCGTGGCGTGGACACCGGCCGCTTTGACCCCGGCTTGCGCGGGCGCCTGGGACCGCCGGGCGCGATCAACCTGCTCTACGTGGGACGCATCTCGCACGAGAAGGGCGCCGATCTGCTGGCCGACGCGTTCCTGCGCTCGCACGCGCGCGACGCGCGGCTGCGCCTGGTCATCGTCGGCGGCGGCCCTGAGGAGGAGAGGCTGCGCGCGCGCGTGGGCGATCGCGGGGAGTTTCTGGGGTGGCTCGACGGCCTGGACCTGGCGCGCGCGTACGCGAGCGCGGACATCTTTCTGTTCCCGAGCCGCACAGACACCTTCGGGCAGGTGATCCTCGAGGCGCAGGCCAGCGGGCTTGCGGTGGTGGCAGCCGCGGCCGGCGGCCCGCTTTCGCTGGTCGCCGACGGTGTCAGCGGCCTGCTGCGCGACCCCGACGCGGACGCCCTCGCCCAAGCGGTACTGCAGCTGGCTGCACAGCCGCGCCTGCGCGAGCGCCTCGCGCGAGGCGGGCTCGAGTCCGTCGCGGCGCGCACCTGGGAGCGCGCCTTGCAGCGACTCGCGGCTGCCTACCGCGTGGCGCTCGGCGAGCGCGAGCGGGCCACGCTCGCTAGCGCGGCCTGAGCCTCGCCGCGGCCCCAGCCGTCTCGCTGCGAGCGCGTGCCTGCGCATCTTCGCGACGGGCGCGGAAACGGCATGGACACATGTCATGTGAGATCGCCCGCCAAGCGGGAATCTGGCCGGTATGGCAAGGGCCGCGCTGGGCGGATTTGGCGCAAACTGCAACAAACGAGGTCCGCTAGTTGCGGACCGCAGCCCTACGCTCGTTGTCTCCCCGCCGGGCAGTCCCTGGACGCGCTGCGCCGGTACCGTGGAGCAATTAAATGATCGCGCGCGCTTGCGGACCGGGACGGCGAGGCTTCCGCTGGAGGTTTGTGCCCGCTGCCCTGGCGGCCGGCGCAATCGCTCTGCCGGGTGTCGCCGGCGCGCGCGCCGACGGCGCGCTCGCCGACGCCGCGGCGGCGCCCGGCTCAACCAATGTGTTGGCATCGCCCTTCGTCGCAGACGATATGCCCACGCCGTACCGCGAAGGCGTGGTCATTCTCGGCTTTCACCCGCACGTCTCGCTCACCCGCGAGCGCGCGATCGAGCGCTCCGTGCGCGCGACCGCGGTCGAACAGCTCGGTCCGACCCTGCAGCCGGTTCGCGAACACGGCGTGCTTCGCGTCGCGCCAACGCCGCTGCTGCTGTACGTGCCAGGGCAGAACGTGCTCGCAATCTCAAGCAGCCTCGCGGCGCAGCAAACCGTCGCGTACGCCGAACCGGACTACCTGCTCAGCGCGAGCGCCACTCCCAACGACCCCTTCTTCGAAAAACAGTGGGGCGATAGCAACACCGGGCAGAGCATCCCCACCCAGACGGGCAACGAAGAAGAGAAACTGGGGCCGCCGGTCAGCGGCACGCCGGGAGCCGATGACCGGGCGGCAAAGGCGTGGAATGTAACCACTGGCTCGAGCTCGGTCGTGATCGGCGAGGCCGATACCGGGATCCAATACACGCACCCCGATCTTTCGGCGAACGTGTGGACGAACACGGCGAAAATCGGCGGCTGCGCCAACGCGACGCACGGTTACAACGTGCTCACGAAAACGTGTGAACCGATGGACGATGACACCGTCTACGGGGGGCACGGCACGCACGTCGCGGGGATCATGGGGGCGGTGGGCAACAACGGCACCGGCGTCGCCGGCATGAACTGGCAGACGAGTCTGCTTCCGGTCAAGTGGCTGAACTCGAAAGCCGGCGGTGAAACTAGCGGCCTGATCGCGGCACTGCGGTGGCTCGTTGCTGCCAAGCAGGAAGGCGTGAACATCCGCGTCGTCAACGACTCGGCGACGTTCAGGGGGACCTCGTTCTCGCAGGCGCTGTCGGAAGAAATCGACACGCTCGGCGCAAACAACATCCTTTTCGTCACCGCGGCCGGCAACACCCACGAAGACAACGACCTCGAAGCGTCGCGACGTTATCCGTGCGACTACGACCGCCCGAGCGAGCTTTGTGTCACCGCGACCAACAACACCGACCACCTGGCACCCTGGGCCAACTGGGGGCCCAACACGGTGCAGCTGGCCGCCCCCGGCGAAGCGATCTACTCGACGCTGCGCGAAGGTAAGTACGGCTACCTCAGCGGCGGCTCGATGGCCGCGGCCCAGGTCTCGGGCGCGGCCGCGCTGATCCTGTCGACACAGCCCGCCTTGTCAGCGACACAGCTGCGGGCGGACATCCTGGAAAGCGTCGACAAGCTGAGCTCGCTCGAAGGCGAGGTGATCACCGGTGGGCGCCTGGACGTGTGCAAGGCGATTCCCGGCTGCCTGCCCCCCGTCGGCACCGGACCGCCAAAGATCGAAGGCGAAACCAGGCAGGAAAAAACGCTCAAAGAGACCCACGGCGAATGGACCAACAGCCCCACCGCCTACACGATCGAATGGCAGCGCTGCGAAAGCTCGGGTTTGGGCTGCAGCACAATCTCAAGCGCCGCCAACAAACAGGAATACGTGCTGGAAGCGGCCGACGTGGGCAAAAAGATCAAGGTCATCGAGGGCGCCGAAAACGCCGGCGGCAAAAGCGAAAAAACGCAGGAATCGGCGCTCGCGGGCCCGGTCTTGCAGGCGGTGCCCCAGCCGGGTAAATCGCCGCCAAAGATCGAAGGCGAAACCAGGCAGGAAAAAACGCTCAAAGAGACCCACGGCGAATGGACCAACAGCCCCACCGCCTACACGATCGAATGGCAGCGCTGCGAAAGCTCGGGTTCGGGCTGCAGCACGATCTCAAGCGCCGCCAACAAACAGGAATACGTGCTGGAAGCGGCCGACGTGGGCAAAAAGATCAAGGTGCTCGAGACCGCCTCAAACGCCGGCGGCTCCGCCGAAAAAGCGGCCGAATCCGCGCTCACCGGCGTGGTCGAACAGGCGGTGCCCGTCAACGCCTCGCCGCCGAAGATCGAAGGCGAAGCGCACCAGGAAACGCAGCTGACCGAGCACAACGGCGTGTGGACGAACAGCCCGACCGAATTCAGCTACCAGTGGCTGCGGTGCAACGCGGAAGGCACGCTGGCCAGCTGCAAAGCCATCGAAGGCGCGACCAAACCGACGTATGTAGTGCAAGGGGGCGACGTGGGCCACGCGCTGCGCGTGCAGGAGACCGCCGGCAACGCCGGCGGCAGCGGCGCATCGGCGACCTCCGAAGCCACCCACGCGGTGACGCCCAGTTATGCGACGTTCGGCAAGAGCACCGTCGGAGCGTCGACGTCGCGCATCGTCGCCAACCGCAAGACCGTTACCCGCTACCAGCTTGCTCGAGCCGGGACGGTGGTGAAGTTGAGCGTCTACCTGCACCCAGCGCGCAAGTCCGGCCGGCAACTGCTCACCGGCGTGATCTATGCCGACGGCGAAAACGCGCCCCGCACGCTGCTCGCGAGCTCAGAAACGCTTGCGTTCAGCGCATCGCAGCCCACGGGCTGGTATGACCTCGTGTTCGCAGCGCCGCCGAGCCTTCCGGCGGGCGCTTACTGGATCGGGATCCTCGCCGGCACCGCCAGCAAGGTCGCCGACTATCGCTATGACCCGGTCGCGGGCGCCGGCGAGTTCAACACAAACGCGTTCACCTCGGGGGCGAGCAACCCGTTTGGGCGTCCGCGCGCCGACAGCGTGCAGCTGTCGATTTTCGCGACCTACACACACGAATAGAAGGCGAGAGATTCGGTCGCGCGTCAGCGACACACCTGCCCGAGTTTGAGGCGATTGCCCTCGGGATCCGTCAGGAGCGACTGGCGCACCGCGGGTGCGATCACCTCGATCGCGCCAGGCGCGATTCCGCGTCTCGCTAGCGCAGCGACCCAGCCGTCAAGGTCGTCCACGAGCACCGTATGAAGCGCCGAGCCGGCGCGCGGCGGGTCGGCAACGATGTAGATCCAGCTGGTCGGCGTGAGCCGCCACGCGGCCTCGCGCTCATTGGGTACAAGGTCCGGAGCGCGTCCGGTTAGTTGTTCATACCAAGCGACGGCCTCGTCACGGTTGCGCACGGGAATTCCCGCGAACAGGTGCTCGACCTCCATCCGTAGCGACTCTACTGCGACAGCGCCCGAACGCGATCAGTTGGCAGGAGCTTCCAAGGTGACTTCGTGCCCAGCGGTCAAACTGCGGCGTCACGCGCGGCTAATCGCGGCCGCGCTGTAGGCTCGGCGCGAAACGCACGGCTGGGGGTGCCTGGTGCCTGGTCGGCGTCCGCGGAATCTCGACGAGGAGGAAGCGATCTATGTCGACGCTGAGGGGCTTCAAGAACTTCCTGATGCAGGGGGATCTGATCATCATTGCAGTGGGCCTCGTGATCGCGCTTGCGTTCTCGACGCTGATCAAAGCGTTTACTGACAACGTCATCACGCCGCTGGTGAACGCGCTGGGCGGAGGCGGCACAACCGGCCTGGGCTTTCACGTAAAAGGGCAGCTCGTGAACCTGGGCGCCCTCGTGTCGGCGATTATCTATTTCATTGTTTTCATGACCGTTATCTACTTCGCGATCGTCGTGCCTTACCGCGCATACCAGCGGCGTCGCGGCGTCACCGTGTTCGGCGAACCGGCCCCGTCCAAGAGCTGCCCGGAGTGCTTCTCCGAGGGGCTCCCCACCGCAGCTACCCGGTGCAAATTCTGCAGCGCGGCTATCGCGACCGCCTGACCGTGGCGCCCGGCTCGCCGGCGCTCGGCCGCGCGGCGCGCAGGACCGGCCGGGCTTCCCAGGCCGGCGAGCCCCGGCGCACACGCTCAGCGACCGCATGCGCTCCCGCGGGCGTGTGATACTCGCGTCACCGTGATGGCGCAAGCGCTCGACGTCGTACAAGGCATGCTCGAGGCCTACCGCAGCGGCACGGAGCAAGCGCTCGCCTACTTTCACCCCGAAGTCGCCTACGACACCACCGTGCGCCCTGACGGACGCGTGTGGAACGGGCGCGAGGGTGTGCGGCGGGCGATGTTCGAGTGGACCAGCACGTGGGACGAGTTTGAGATGCAGATCGAGCGCTGCGTTCCCGCGCCCGATGGCCGCGTGGTGGTGCTGTGGAACGAGCGTGGTCGCGCCAAGGGCAGCGGCCTCACCGTGGCCGAGCACGGCGTGAGCGTGTTTACGGTGCAAGACGGCATGATCGTCTCGGTGGTCGTGCACCTCGACCGGCGCGCGGCGCTGCAGGACGCGGGGGTGCGCTCGGCCTAGCGCCGTGGCCGGCAGCTCAGGCGGTGCGCGTGCGCCGTTCGGCGAGCGGGTACGCCACCGAGGCTGCCAACGCGAGCCCGGCAGCGAGCGCGATCGGCAGCGCCACGCTCTGGCGCAGCAACAGCGCGCCGGCCACCGCGCCCGCGAACATCGACAGCAGAGCAGAGCTGCGGCGCACGGCGCCTCTCGGCGAGCCGCCGAAAATCGGAAGTTCTGACGCGAGCGCCGTCATCGTCATCGTCAGCACGGTCGTGTTGAGGTCGGGCACCGCGAGGCGCCGGACGGTGGCGCTGCGCGCCCCCATCGCGAACGCCAGCATCGCGATCACCGTGTAGGCAGCGGTCGAGTTGGCCGACACGGTCGCCGCGGCGGCGATCGTCGCCGCCGAAGCCTCCATGGCGGTCTCGAGCGCGAGCGCCCGCGCGAGGTGCTCGGGGTTACGGTCTTCCAGGCGCGAGGCGATCCAGCCCCCGACGAACGCGCCGGCCATGAATGTCGCGAGCGAGATCAGCGGCGCAACCACGGGCAGCCCCGCGCTGCCGGCCACGCCGAAGCCGAGCAGCACCACGTTTCCGGTCATATTCGCGGTGAACACGTGCCCCAGCCCGAGGAAACAGGCGGCGTCGACGAGGCCGGCCGTGAACGTGAGCACCAGCAGCGTGCGGCTGAGCGGGTGGTGCACGCTTCTTGCGCGCTCGCGCAACACCGCATTGGTGTTCTCGCCCGGCGGCGGCGGCAAGTGTTGGCCCTCGGGCATCGTTATGTCCCCGGCGCCATCACAACCGTCCGTGCTTGCAGCGCCCAACGATCAACGCGAGGAGCTCCACAGTGGCTGACGGCGACCGCACTCGATCCCAACAGGCGCTGACCATACCGTTGAGCGGAGAGCGATCGCTTCGTGTCGTGAACGCGATACGACGGCAGACAATGACGCCATGACGCGTGAGCCACGCGAGGCCGTGATCTGAGGCGGTCGCGCCGGTTGGCACTTGAACCCAGCCGCGCGATCGGCAAGAGTGCGTGCGCGGGAGGGGCCCCGACTAGCGCCAAGCGACACAAGGAGGACGACTGGTGCCAGCCGTTGCACGCCGTGATCGACCACGCCACAGAACACTGATCCACCGCCGGCGACCGCTGTTGCGCGCCCGCCGCGGCCGCGCGCTCGACCTCGCTGCCATCGCTGCCGCGGCGGTTGCCGGGCTCGCCTGCACAGGCCTCGCAGTTGCGGCCGGGTCGCGGCCGAGCATTCTGCGCGCGCCCACGATCAGCGGCCAGTCCGTCGCCGGAACGCTGCTGCGCGCGCACCACGGCAGCTGGTCGCACCGTCCGGGCTCGTACTCCTACGCCTGGCGACGCTGTGACCGTGCAGGCCGGCGCTGCAGAACGATCGCGCGCGCCAACCGGGCCAGCTACAGGCTTAGCGCCAAGGACATCGGCCACACGCTGCGCGTCGCGGTCGCTGCCGCAAATGGCGGGGGCCGATCCAAAGCCGCGCTGTCGGCGCACACCTCCGTTGTGGCGGCCGCAGCGGGAGGTGCCCCTCCCGCGCCGGTACAGCATCTGGAGTACGTCTTCGACGACGGCGTGGTGTCCGTGTACGACATCGATCACGCCCAGCAGCTGGTCAAGACGATCAGCCTGCCTCAGACGAGCTCGGGCATCAGAGGCGTGGCGGTCTCGCCGGCGACGCACATGCTGTTCGTGTCCTACGGCGGTGACGGCGGGGGCAACGGCAACGGCTCGGTGCTGGCTTACGACCTGGTCGGCGAACGAGTCGTGTGGAGCGTGCGCCTCAACGGCGGTATCGACTCCGGCGCGGTGAGCCCCGACGGGAGGCTGCTGTACATGCCCTGCGGGGAGAACTGCTCCAGCGGCATCTGGAACGTGCTCAACACGAACAACGGTGCGATCGTCGGAAAGATCCAGGGCGGCGCCGGCCCGCACAACACGATCGCCTCCGCCGACGGGCGCTACGTGTACCTCGGAGGGCGCAATCACAACTACCTCGGCGTGTACGAAACCGCCAGCGGGAGCGTGCGCGAGATCGGGCCGCTGGTGGCTGGCGTGCGGCCGTTCACGGTCAACGGCTCGAACACGCTCGCCTACACCACCGCCACGGGCTTCGACGGCTTTCAAGTGTCTAGCGTAGTAACGGGCAAGGTGCTGTTCACCGTGCCATTCGGGCCCGTGCCGGGCGGCTTTCCCTTCACGGCGCCCAGCCATGGCATCTCGCTGTCGCCCGACGAGCGCGAACTGTACGTGATCGACTCCGTACACCGCCAGGTGCAGGTGTACGACGTCTCACGCGTGTTGCAGGGCGTCGCGCCGGTGCGCGTGGCCTCGATCTCTGTGCCCGGCTTCAGCGGAGACGAGCACCCGTGCGCGTATGACTGCGGGCAGGACGGCTGGCTGCAGCACTCTCTGGACGGCAGGTTCGTCTACGTTGGCGACTCCGGCGCCGTGATCGAAACCGCGACCCGCAAAGCGGCGGCCGTGCTGCCGACGCTCGCCAACACGCGCAAGACTTTGGAGATCGACTGGAGCGGGGGCGTGCCGGTAGCCACGAGCACCCGTTCTGGTGTAGGGATGGTGGGCTAAAGGCAGCCCGATACGGCCGGCGCAGCCAGCGCCTAGCGCCGCTCGTGACCGTGCACTTGGCGCAGGCGCGTCGCCGCCGCGGTTTGCGGCGAGCGAAGCCGTCTGACGCTTCGCACGCGCAGGCGATCGAGTAGGTCGCGCTCTGCTTCCGCCGCGCTGCGGGTCATGCCGCTCGCCACCTGCACCGCTCCTCGCTCGACGACCCAGTAGCCGGTCGCCGTCTGTTTGATTTTCAGCTGCTCGCCGTGCACGTCGTTGCGTGGCCCTTTCGCGTGGTTTGTCCGATGGGATGTGTCAGAAATCGCCGCCGCCGCGCCTCATGGCGGCGCAGTACATCCACGGGCGCCCTACCCGGCCTGGCTCGCCGCAAACCGGGAATTTGTCCAGCACGCAGCTTTGGCGACCCCAGCAACAGGAGCGCATCGAGCGCAAACGCGCTCTGCTTCAGCGCGCGCATCGAGGAGCGATCAATTGTCCAGCCGGCGTGACGGCGCGCGGGCGGACGTCAGCGGCGCAGCAGCGCTCGACCCACGGTCAGCGGGTGGCTGACGAGCATCGAGACGCGGCCGGCGAGCGACTGCGGATCGTGGGCCAGGCCGAGCTGGCGCAGGATCGTGGCCTGGTCGAAATAGACGCGCTCGCACACGATGCGCTCGTCGTCGAACTCAAAGAACGCCGCCATGCGGCAGCGGAAGCTGCGGCCCGTGGGCGCCAACGAGCGCAGCGGCCCGCTGTGCGTACCCAGCAGGTCAAACTCCACGACCACACCGTCATCGAGGTGGTGCAGCCCGACCAGCTCGTTGCGCTGGTCGGGAAACGCGGCGCGCGTCTCGGCGTAGTAGCGCCGCACCTCCTCCTCGCCGTCATAGACGTCGCCGGTGGCGACGATCTCATAGCGCGGGTGTGTGAAGGTGGCGATCGTGGCGTCGAAGTCGTGGTCGTTCTCCGACTCCATGTGCTCGCGCACGATTTCCTCGCGCCGCGCGCGCAAGTCGCCGGGTGGGGGCGTCGCCTCGACGTCGGCCACTCGGCACTTCTACCACCGATGGCCTCAGTCCGGTGTAGCGCGCCGTCCCCAGGGGCCACGCGCGGTCTCTTGGCGCATACGCCGCAAATCGCGCAGCTCGTGCACCGACTCGTCGACCGTGCCGATGCCGCGATGTCCGCCCTCGCCGAGCAGGTCGGGGTCGAGCCGCCGGCGCACGAGCTCGCCCGAGATCGCGTCCACGCGCACCGCGCTCGCTCCGGGGCGCGAGCTCACGATCCGCGTGAGGCGACGATCTGAGAACAGCATCCCCACACCGTCGTCCAGCGCCCAGCCCCCCGCCAGGCTGCCGTCGCGCACCGAGGCCAGCCAGCGCGGCAGGCGCTCCGGCTCACCGTCCGCGTGCACCGTGAGCGAGCCCTCCAGCAACCCAAGCCCCGCGATCGGCTCGGGTTTGCCACTGGAGCACGTGACGCCGCCCTCAAACCAGCACATCGCGCCCGCGCTCAGGCCCGCCAGCACGACGCCGCGCCGCCACGCGGCACACAGCAGATCGTCGAGCCCGTGGGCACGCCACAGCGCGAGCAGGTTGCGCATCGAGCCGCCGCCTGTGTAGACGATGTCCTGATCGAGCACGATCTCCTCAATCGACGCCCGCGCGTCTCTCAGTCGGAACAGCGACAGGTGCTCGGGCACGCATGCGCGAGCCCCGAAACGCGCGCGAAACGCCGTGATCTGCGCGCTCTCGTCGCCGGAAGCCGTTGGCAAGAACAAGATGCGCGGTTCGCGAGCCGCGGCGAGGCTCAAGACGTAGTCGTCGAGCAGGGGGTTGCCGGGCTCCATCGTGAAGCCGCCGCCGCCCATCGCGAAGATCACCCGCGCGCGCCGCGCGATGGGCGGCGTCTGCTCCATCGTTACGTCAGGCACCGAGCAGCTCGGGCGCAGCTCGGCGAGAGGCACTGCCGATGCCGCCGCCGGCCGCCGCGCGGCGCGGCCTCGCGATGCGCCCTTGCTCTGGGACGGCCGCCTCGGTGTCGCCGAGGTACACGGCATCGATGCGCGTCTCGCGCACGGCGCGCCTGCTCGCGTTCACGCGGTAGGCGCAAGCGTCTGGTCGCGAGCTGACGACGCGCTCCAGGCGCGTGCCGCGGAAATGCAGCGCCGCGCGGTCGTCGACCGCGAAGCCCGCACGCATGCCGGCGGCGATCAGCCGGTGATACTCGGCCCGCCGCGCCGGCTCGGCGTCGTAGTGCACGCAGTTGGAGTACGGCAAAAGCCCCAGCCCGCGCACCGCGCGCGCGGGTCCGTGAAACGCGCTGAGGCCTTCGGCAAACCAGCACAGTGACCCAGCCGAGGGGCCGCACAGCAACACGCCCTTGCGCCACGCCGCGCGCAGGATCTGATCGAGCCCGTTCGCGCTCCACGCACCGAGCATGCTCACAACGTTGCCGCCGCCGACGTAGATCACGTCCTGAGCGAGCAGGTGGCGCGAGAGGTCATCCTCGACCCGACCTTCGCTGTGGTCGCGGCGAAACAGCGACACGTGGCTCGGTTCGCAGGTAGTCGAGAAGCGCCTGTAGAAGCGGACCACGTAGTGGTCGGCGTCGCCCGACGCGGTCGGCAAGAAGCACACACGCGGGCGCGAGGCGGGGGTGAGCGACAGCACGAAGTCATCGAGCAGCGAGCCGTCGCGCTCCATCGAGAACCCACCGCCTCCCAGCGCGACGATCTGTGGCGTTCTTTTTCCCATTGCACGCTCGGCTTTCCGTCGCCCCATCCGCCGTATCACTGCAAGCTCACGCCGAGTTTGCGCGCAGCGTCCCCGCGGCGCCATCGACTGTCGTCTGAGATTCGGACGGGCACGGCTGGACAGACGGCGCAGGCCGGCCTTCGCGCTTCTGACGTGGCCCTCGCGGTCTGGCGCCTGGGCCGGCGCCTGATCGACTACGCGCCGGCCCCTCACAAAATCCCCAGCATGCTCTGACCATCGTCATAGCGCGCGCGGCGATGCTGCCGTGCCATGAGCTCCATCGAGCACACCAGTTCTGGCGCTGCGGCCGCCGCGCCCGCGCCCGTAGCCCAGCGGCTTCCGTCCTGGCACGGCGTCGCCAACGCCGCGTTGACGCGCGTACGCCGCCCCGAGCTGTGGTCGTTGATGGGGCTGGCGGGGGTGCTCAACCTGTGGGCACTCAGCCGCAACGGCTGGGCAAACACGTACTACAGCGCCGCGGTTCGCTCGATGAGCTCGAGCTGGCACAACTTCCTGTTCGCCTCGCTTGACCCGAGCGGCGTGATGACGGTCGACAAGCCGCCGCTGGCGCTGTGGGTACAGGCGCTGTCAGCGCGTATCTTCGGCTACCACCCGCTGAGCCTGCTGATCCCGCAAGCGCTCGAGGGCATGGCTGCGGTGGCGCTCACGTATGACCTCGTGCGCCGGCGCTTCGGGCGCGCCGGCGGGTTCGTGGCGGGGCTGGCGCTTGCGGTAACCCCGATCACGGTGGCGATCTCGCGCCACAACAACCCCGACGCGATGCTTGTGCTGTGCTGCGTGGCGGCGCTGTGGTGCGCGGTGCGCGCCCTGGAAAACCGCCGGGCACGCTGGCTGGTGGCTGCCGGCGCGTGCGTGGGGCTCGGCTTTGAGACCAAGATGGGCGTTGCACTCACGGTCGTGCCGGGCATCGCGGCGGCGTGGCTGGTGACCGCGCCCAAGGGTGGTCGCCGCGGCGCGCTGGGCCAGCTCGCGGGCGCGGGTGCGGTGATGACGCTGATCGGCGGCGCGTGGCCCGCGCTGGTCGAACTCACACCTGCCTCCAGCCGGCCGTGGATCTCGGGCACCAGCGACAACAGCGCGCTGTCGCTGATCTTCGGCTACAACGGCCTCGGCCGCGTCGACGGCCAGGCAGGTAGCCCGGGGGGCGCCGGCGGCGGTGCCACGTCCTTTGGCGGCTCGTCGGGACCGTTTCGACTGCTCAACAGCGCGTTGGGCGGCCAGGCCGGCTGGCTGCTCGGGTTTGCCGTGGTGGCGCTGGTGGGCCTGGTGGTCGCCACGCGCCTGCGGCGTTCAGACGCCCGCAGCGGTTGGCTGATCGCGACCGGCGGCGCGTTCCTCACAACGGCCGCGCTGTTCAGCTTTGCCAGCGGGATCTTTCATCCCTACTACGTGTCGCTGCTGGCGCCCTTCATCGCGGCGCTCCTGGGCGCCGGCGCCGCCGAGCTGCTGCGTGGGCGAATCAAATGGCGCCTGTTCGGCCCGCTCGCGATCGCCGCCGGCGTCGTGACCGAGCTAGTGGTCCTCGGCGACTACCCGGGGCAGCTCGAATGGCTCGTCCCGTTGCTGGTCGGCGGTGGCGCGCTCGCCGCGCTGGTGCTTGCCGGTGGTCCGCGGCGCTCGGTGCGGATCGGCGCGCTGGCCAGTGCGCTCGGGCTGCTGCTGGTCGCGCCGTCCGTGTGGGCCTTTGACACTTTCGGGCACGCCACGAGCACCACGTTCCCGGCCGGAGGGCCAGCGTCTGTCGCGGAAGGCGGTGGGCCCGGTGGCGGCGGCTTCGGCGGCCGTCCGGGGCGCGCCCAAGCGGGCTTGCAGCTGTTCGGCAGCTCGACCGGACGCCGCGGCTCGGGCTCTGGCGAAGCCGCGGCGATCCCGGGCGCCGGCGGCGGCGGCGCTGCCGGCGGTCCCCCCGCGTTCGCGGGCAACGGCGCCGGTCCGGGCGGGCCTCCAGGCGGGGTCGCGGGGCCACCCGGCGGCCGCTTCGCCGGCGGCGGCGCCGGCGGCTTCGCGGCCGGCGGTCCCGGGAGCTTCGGCGCAAACGACTCGCTGAGCGAAGTGCTGAGCTACGTCAAGCAGCACGGCGGCGGCACGGTGGCCGTGTCCAGCCAGTCCAGCGCCGCCTCCTCGATCGTCTCCCAAGACGCCTCTGTCGCGGGCATCGGCGGCTTCTCGGGGCGCGAGAGCTCCGTGAGCATCTCCTGGCTCGCGCAGGAGGTCCGCACCGGCAAAATCCGCTGGGTGTTGGCCGAAGGCGCGGGCGGCGCAGGCGCCGGGCCACGTTTGGCCGGTGATACGCGCGCCGGCTCTAAACAAGCCGTGTCGGCGGTCGCCAAGGCATGCCGCGCGGTCGCGCTTTCGCCAAGCTCGGCCGCCGCGCGCGCGTCCGCCAGGAGCGGCTCGATCACGCTGTATGACTGCCAGGGCCGCGCGCAGCGGCTAGCGGCCTACTGAGCGACGCCGACGCGCTTTTGGGCCTCTTGCGGCCACGGGGCGGCGAATCTTGGGGGCTTCTCGACGGAAGCACTCGGCCCCGCGGGTCAGGAGGACTACCGGTCGCCGCGTCTAATAGATCCGTCTAGCACGCAACTTTTGCGGCTCAGACGAGTCCATAGTAGATAGAGGCCAGTGTCTGCACGGGAGGTAGGAATGAGTAGGTCCGTCCGTCTGTCGATCCTTGCGGCATTGGCCGCCACGATGGTCCTCGCATCCGCCTCGGCCGCGAACGCGTTCGGGGTCGCCAGTTTCTTCGCCGCAAACTGCAACGGCGCCCACGAAACCTGCAAAAAGCACGGCGGCACCAAAGCCGAAGAAATCAAAGCCGCCGAAGAAGAAGGATTCAGGCAGGCTGCTGGTCACCCCAACTTCGGCGTGACGGACTTCACGGTCGAAACGGAACCTGTGACCCCCGGCCCCGTGAAGCCGACTGCAACCGTGACGCACATCCGCACCGACGTGGCGCCCGGAGTGGCGACGAATCCCGAAGCGGTGACCGAGTGCTCCCTCGAAAACTTCGGCAACAAAGAACTGGCGCCGGGCTCTGGGGCGTTTCCGGAACCGAAATGCCCCGAAAGCGAACTCGGCAAGAACGAAGTCAAAGTCTATGTAGAAGGCCTCGGCGATGTCCCGCTGTCGGGAACGGTCTACAACCTGGTGCCGGAATCGGGGCTCGCATCGGAGTTCGGGGTGGCCCTCAGCCTTGCGCCGCTTGGAACACCGGGCATCTTCGCGCACACGCTCATCGAAGGGCACATCGAATGGGCAAGCGACTACCACGACTACTTCGAAATCAACGTCTCACCTTCGCTCCCCCTGATCTCGTCACGTCTTGTCTTCAAAGGAAACATCGGTAATCCCGGCGCCGGCGGATTTCTGACCAATCCGACGAGCTGCAACGGCCCGGGTGCCCAGACGACGAGCAGCATCACGCTTGAAACACCGACAACCCCTCCGGCGCACGCCTCGTTCGAAACTCCGATCGGGCCTAACGAATGTTCGACCGTGCCGTTCGCGCCGGCGTTTCGCCTGAAACCGGCACTCACTCAGTCAGATCTGCCCGACGGCATCACCACCGAACTTGAAATTCCGCACAGCCCGGAACCAACCGAACGCGAACCCTCGCAACTGAAAACAGCTGTCGTCACCCTTCCGGAAGGGATGGCGCTGAACGAGTCCGCGGCGCACGGACTGGAAGCTTGCACTCCGGCGCAGATCGGGATCCACACGCGCAAACCCGTGGAATGCCCCGGCGGCTCAAAGCTCGGCACAGTCACTCTCAACGTGCCTGGCCTGCCCGAAGGCGCGTTGCACGGGAACATCTATCTCGGCAAACCGGAATCCGGGCCGATCACCAAACCGCCGTACATCATGTATCTCGACGCCGAGTCCACGCGTTACGGCATCTCGGTTCGGATCAAAGGCGAAGTCATTCCCAACGAAGCGACCGGGCAGGTCACGGCGATCTTCTCCGAAAACCCCGAACAGCCGCTTGGCAATGCCATCTTGAGCTTTAACCCCGGCGCGCTCGCTCCCATCGCCAACCCGCTCCTGTGCGGCATCGCGACGACGGCGACGACGCTTACACCGTTCTCCGGCACGCCGGCACGCTCGCCTGGAAGCAGCTTCACCGTCGACAGCAACGGTCTCGGCGGAGCGTGCCCGGCCAAGCCGCCGTTCTCGCTCACCCAGAGCACGCAGAGCACCAACCCCAACGCGGGCGGGCACACGTTCTTCACGTTCAACCTCGCTCGCGCGGATGGCAACCAGTACCCCGGCCAGGTGCGCACCGTGCTCCCGGCCGGGCTCGCGGGCGCCGTGCCGCAGGTCGCCCAATGCGGTGAAGCACAGGCGAACGCGGGCACGTGCCCCGCGTCCAGCCAGATCGGCACGGCGGTCGTGCAGGCGGGCGCCGGCGCGACGCCGTACACGTTCTCGGGCCCGGTGTACTTCACCGGTCCCTACAACGGCGCGCCGTTCGGCATGTCGATCGTCGTCCCCGCGGTCGCCGGGCCGTTCAACCTCGGCAACGTCATAACGCGCGCCAAAGTCGAAGTCGACCCGTCCACCTCGCGCGTCATCGTCACCAGCGTGCTGCCGCGCATCGTGGCCGGCGTCCCGATCCGCATGAAGAGCATCTCCGTCACGGTGAGCAAGTCCAACTTCCTCTACAACCCAACCAACTGCGGCCCGCTGGCCACCGAATCGACGTTGAGTGGGTACACCCTCGTCAACGGCCCGATCACGGGCACGCAGTTGCTGTCGACGCCGTTCAGCGTGGGCAACTGCTCGAAGCTTCACTTCAAGCCAAAGTTCTCGGCGGCGAGCACCGCCAAGACGTCCAAAGCCAACGGCGCGAGCCTTGAAACCACGATCGGCTACACCGCGGGCCAGGCCAACCTCAAGTCGATCACAGTGCAGCTGCCGATCCAGCTGCCATCGCGGCTGACCACGCTGCAGCAGGCGTGCCTCGCGGCGACCTTCGAAGTCAACCCATTCAACTGCCCGAAAGGCTCGTTCGTCGGCGGTGCGCGCGCGAACACGCCAGTGCTGCCCAAGAAAATGACAGGGCCCGCGATCCTCGTCTCACACTCGAACCTCGCGTTCCCGGACCTCGATCTGGTGCTCGAAGCAAACGGTGTGCGCGTGATCCTCGTCGGCAACACCGACATCAAAAAAGGCATCACAACGACCAAATTTGCCTCGCTACCCGACGTTCCGGTTTCGAGCGCGACGGTCAACCTCCCGATCGGTCCGCACTCGTCGCTAGCGGCGTTCGGCAACCTCTGCTCCAAACCGCTGCTGATGCCGACCACGCTCGTGGGCTGGAACGGCACTTCGATCAAACAGAACAGCAGGATCTTGGTGCGCGGCTGCCCGGTGCGCATCGTCGGCCACCACGTGAGCGGCCACGCGGCGTTCGTGACCGTGGAAACGTTTGCGGGCGGACGCGTGAGCGGCAGCGGCGGAGGCCTGTCCACCGTGTATCGCCATGTGCGGGGCGCGGCCAGGATCACAGTGCGGGTGCCGCTGTCGCGCTCGGGAGCGAGCCGCGGCCGGCCGTTCGGCACGCGGGTGCGGATCGGCTTTGTGCCCTCGAGCCGCAGCGAACACGCGTCGATCTCCTTCGCTCCAGTTACGTTCTTCTAACGCTAAGCGGCGCCGGTCTTGCGGCCGGCGCCGCGGCGCACAATTCACGCTCTGAGCGTCATCACGCGTTGACCGCGCCCGTGGGCGTGGCCTAGAATCGCCGCGATGGACGTGGGGGAAGGTATGGAGGCCGCGACGTCGCCAGGGGATGCCGAGTCAGTTTTGGCCGGCGTGCGGCGGCTGACACTGCTTGCCGACAGCGCCACGAGCCCAGAGGTGATCTACCGCGAACTCGCGCGCGAGCTGCTCGCCGCGCCGAGCGCGGACGAGGTCCACGCTCACCACCTCGCCCCACCCGGCGCGGACGACGAGCTTGTTGCCGTGTACATGTTCGACGGCGACGGGCGCCTCGGCTACCTGGCGCCCCGCGGTGAGCGCCCACCCGGCGTCAGCTGGGTGGCCAGCACGGGTCGCAGCATCTTGCTCGCGGGCGACTCCGAGCTCGAGGAGAACGTGCCGCGTCTGCTCGCCGCCGGAGCCGCCAGCAGCGCGCTGCTGCTGCCTCTCGCCCAGCGCGGTGAGGTCGCTGCCGTGGTGATGCTCGTGCGCCGCAGCGCGGATCCATTTGGAGCAGGCGCGGTCGATCTCGCCGCGACGCTGGTGGACCAGGCTGCGGCCGCGCTCGCGCTCGTCCACGCCCGCGTGGAAGCGGGCACGGACCCGGTCACGGGTTGCATGAACCACCGCGCGATGCGCCGGCGTCTGGACGAGGAGATCGTCCGCGCCACGCGCACCGGCGACCCGCTGTCGTGCCTGCTGATCGACCTCGACAATTTCAAGCAGGTCAACGACGTCCAGGGGCACCAGGCCGGCGACGCCGTGCTGCGCGCGGTGGTGCAGGCGCTGGTGGGCGAGTTTCGCGCCTTTGACCGCGTCGCTCGCTACGGCGGCGACGAGTTCGTGGTGATCCTGCCCAACGCCGACCTGCGCAGCGCCGCCGCCGCCGGCGCCCGCGCTCTGGAGCGGCTGCTGTCGGTGCCGGTGCGCGATCCGGTCGCACAGCAGATCATCGGCGAGCATCTTGCCTCCGGGCACGACAACGGCCCCACGGTCGGTATCTCGGCCTCGATCGGCGCGGCCGAGTGGCACGCGCCGATGACCACCGACGAACTGATCGAAGCCTGCGACGTGGCGCTGCTGCGCGCCAAGCGCGAGGGCAAGGGCCGCGTCACGCGGGCCGCCGAGCCCGCCTACTGACCAAACCCGAGACCCCGTCCGCGTCACTGGGCCGGCGGGTGGTCGCGCTACCCGGTGCAAGCACTCTGCGAGACTGCAAGCAGGGTCCGGCAAACGACCGAAATGCAGGAGGCGATGTCGCAGAACAGCTTCGGAGCGAAGGGCAGCCTCGAGGTGGGAGGTCGCACGTTTGAGATCTATCGCCTCGACGTCCTGCAGGACAGCTTCGACGTGGCGCGCCTGCCGTTCTCGCTGAAGGTGCTGCTCGAGAACCTGCTTCGCACCGAGGGCAACGGAGCTGTAGACGCGCCTGACATCGAAGCGCTTGCCGACTGGGATCCGGCCGCGGAGCCCAGCCGCGAGATCGCCTTCTCGCCCGCGCGCGTGCTCATGCAGGACTTCACCGGCGTGCCCGCCGTGGTGGATCTCGCCGCGATGCGCGACGCGATGTCAGAAATGGGCGGAGACCCGGCCAAGATCAACCCGCTCGTGCCCGCCGAGCTCGTGATCGACCACTCCGTGCAGGTCGACGCATTCGGCACGCGCGAGGCGTTTCGCGTCAACGCGGAGCGCGAGTTTGAGCGAAACCGCGAGCGCTACGCCTTTTTGCGCTGGGGCCAAGGAGCGTTTGACAACTTCGCGGTGGTGCCGCCCGACACCGGCATCGTGCACCAGGTCAACCTCGAGTACCTCGCGCGCGTGGTCTTCGCCGACCCGCCCGCGGGCGGCGGCCAGGCCTATCCCGACACGCTCGTTGGCACCGATTCACACACCACGATGATCAACGGCCTGGGCGTGCTCGGCTGGGGGGTAGGGGGCATCGAGGCGGAGGCCGCGATGCTCGGCCAGCCGATGTCGATGTTGATCCCCCAGGTGCTCGGCTTTGAGCTGCTCGGCGAGCTGCCGCAGGGGGCCACCGCGACCGATCTCGTGCTCACCGTCACGCAGATGCTGCGCGAGCGCGGTGTGGTGGGCATGTTCGTCGAGTTCCACGGACCGGGCCTCGCGCGACTGCCGATCGCCGATCGGGCCACGATCGGCAACATGTCGCCCGAGTTCGGCAGCACGTGCGCAATCTTCCCGATCGATGCAGAGACGCTGCGCTATCTGCAGCTGTCGGGGCGCTCGCGCGAGCAGATCGCGCTCGTGGAGGCGTACGCGAGGGAGCAGGGGCTGTGGCACGACGAGAACTCGCAGACGCCCGCGTTCTCCTCGCAGATGCAGCTCGACCTGAGCACGGTCGAGCCGAGCCTCGCCGGTCCCAAACGACCGCAGGATCGTGTGCCGCTCAGCCAAGCGCAGAGCGCCTTTCGCGACGCCGTTGTGGACTTCATGCCAAACGGCGCCGACGACGCGATCCCCGGCGAGCTGCCCGACGCGCACGACGAGGCGGTCGCCGAGTCATATCCCGCGTCTGATCCGCCGGCCAACGGCGCGCCCGGATCCAAGCCGGCGCCTGAGAGCGCGCCGCCACCACCACCGCCGCCGCGGCCCGCGGCCGCCGCTGACCCCCGGCCCCAGGGCGTCGCTGTGAAGCTCGACGGCAACAGCTTCGAGCTCACCCACGGCGACGTGGTGATCGCGGCGATCACCAGCTGCACCAACACGTCCAATCCCTCGGTGATGGTGGGCGCGGGCGTTCTCGCGCGCAACGCCGTCGCTCGCGGCCTGCGTTCCAAGCCGTGGGTGAAGACCTCGCTCGCTCCCGGCTCAAAGGTGGTCACCGAGTACCTCGACCGGTCCGGCCTGACCGCGCCGTTGGAGGCGCTCGGCTTTAACCTCGTCGGCTACGGGTGCACCACCTGCATCGGCAACTCCGGGCCGCTGCCCGAGCCGATCTCTGAGGCCGTTGCAGACGGCGACCTCGCGGTGGTGTCGGTGCTGTCGGGCAACCGCAACTTCGAGGGGCGGATCAACCCCGACGTGAAGATGAACTACCTCGCCTCGCCGCCGCTGTGCGTCGCTTACGCGCTCGCCGGCACGATGGACGTCGACATCGCGCACGACCCGCTGGGGCGCGACGAGCAGGGCAACGACGTCTACCTGTCAGACATCTGGCCGTCGGAGCAGGAGGTGGCCGAGATCGTAGGCGACGCGGTCCGGGCGGACATGTTCAAAAGCAGCTACGGCGACGTGTTCACCGGCGATGAGCGCTGGCGCGAGCTGGATGTGCCCGGCGGCGAGCGCTTTGCCTGGCAGGACACCTCCACCTACGTCCGTCGCCCGCCCTACCTCGACGAGCTGCCGCGCGAGCCCGGCCCGGTAACCGACGTCGACGGCGCCCGCGTCCTGGCGGTGCTCGGAGACAGCGTCACCACCGATCACATCTCGCCCGCCGGCGCGATCAAGCGCGACGGGCCCGCAGGCATGTACCTGCAGGAGCAGGGCGTAACGCCACGCGACTTCAACTCATACGGCTCGCGGCGCGGAAACCACGAGGTGATGATGCGCGGCACGTTTGCCAACATCCGCCTGAAAAACCTGCTCGGCGCAGGTGGCCGGCGACTGCCCGAGGGCGGCGTCACGCTCTACCTCGGCGACGGCTCGCGCGAGCAGATGCCCATCTACGACGCGGCGATGCGCTACGTGCGGGCGGGCGTGCCGCTGGTGGTGCTCGCGGGCAAGGAGTACGGCTCGGGCTCCTCGCGCGACTGGGCCGCCAAGGGCACGAGCCTGCTTGGCGTGCGCGTGGTGATCGCGCAGAGCTATGAGCGCATCCATCGCTCGAACCTGATCGGCATGGGCGTGTTGCCGCTGCAGTTTCAAGACGGCGACAGCGTCTCCTCGCTGGGTCTCAGCGGAGAGGAGGTGCTGTCGGTGGAGGGGCTGGCGAGCGCCATGAACGACGGCGGCGCGCCGCCGCGCGAGGTCACGGTGCGCGCGCTGCGCGGCGACGGCTCGGGCGAGGCGCGGCAGTTCTGCGCCCGAGTGCGCATCGACACGCCGCGCGAGGCCGAGTACTTTCGCCACGGCGGCATCCTCCCCTACGTGCTGCGCGCGCTGCTGGCGCGATGAGCAACCCCCCGGCCGGACGCGCCCGGCGTCCCACCGCGGCGTCAAAACGCCCTGCGAAACGCGTCTCACGGACGCGTGCCGGCGGCAGCGCGGGCAAGGACGGCGTCGCGCCGCAGGTACTGCTCGACCTGCTCGGCGCGCGTGCGCCGTCGGGCTATGAGAGCGCGGCCGCGGACGCATGGCTGCACGCGGCGAGCGAGTTCGCGCAGGTGTCGCGCGACGTGGTCGGCACGCCGCTCGCGCTCGTGGCCGCTCGCGGCGCTCGCAACGCGCACGCCCGCCGCCTGCTCGTCATGGGCCACATCGACGAGATCGGGCTGATCGTCACCCACATCGACGACGACGGCTACCTGTGGTTTCGCGCGGTCGGCGGCTGGGACCCGCAGATCCTCGTCGGCCAGCGTCTGGTGATCGACACGCGCGACGGCCCGATCCCGGGACTGGTGGGCAAGAAGCCGATTCACCTGCTGCGCGACGAGGACGTAAAGAAGGTGGCAGAGATCCGCGAGCTGCACATCGACATCGGCGCGCGCGACGCAAACGACGCGCGCCGGCGGGTACGAGTGGGCGACGTGGCGGTGATCGACGCCGAGCCCGTGCAGCTGCCCAACGGGCGATTGAGCGCGCGCGCGCTGGACAACCGCCTCGGCTCGTTCGTGGCGCTTGAGGCTGCGCGGCTGGTCGCGCTGGCGGGCGGGGCCGCGTGGGAGCTCGCCGCCGTGGCGGTCGCGCAGGAGGAGACGACCTTCGGCGGCTCGCGCACGAGCGCGTTCGCGCTGCAGCCCGACGCGGCGATCGTCGTCGACGTCACACACGCCACCGACGCGCCCGGCATCGAGGTGCGCGAGATGGGCAAGCACGAGCTCGGCTCGGGCCCTGTGATCAGCCG
>DASZFR010000119.1:0-7382 GCA_035939635.1 Solirubrobacteraceae bacterium | reverse complement strand
CGACACCGCGGCTGGCCTGAAGATCCCAGCGGCGGATGCGGCGCAGCTCGGCGCGCAGCAGCGGGCGCGCGGGTCGCGGGAGCTCTGACAGGGCGCGCTGCTGCTCGTCCCACGCGTAGCGAAACGGCGTGTGGCAGTAGCAGATGTGGACCGCGCCCGCGGGCTTGCGCACGCCGTGCGCAAACGCGCTGCTGCTGCTCAGCACCACGTCGCACGGCGCCAGCGCCAGGTGCCGCACCGCCCAGGGGTACAGCGGCAGCAGCCACCTGAAGCCCGACTGCTTGACGCCAAGGCGCTGCAGCGCCGACGTGGTGAGCGGATGAGCGGCAAAGCGCCCTAGCGTCCCCTCCTCGTCGTAGAGCAGCGTGAAGATCGGCGCACGGGGATACATATCGGCCATCGCCGCGAACGTGCGCTCGGCCCCGCGCAGGACCAGCAGGTAGTCGTGCGCAAGAGTTACGCGCGCGCGCGAGAGCGGTGCGGAGGTCGAGGTGCCCACGGGGCAAGAGCGTATCCGCGGCTGCGCCCGTTCCTGCCAGGCGGCCGCAGGTCGTTGGCTATGTTGCGAGCGTGCGCGACCTGCTGCTGCGAATCTTCGGATGGCGCTCGCTGCTGTTGCACGGCGACCCGTGCGTGCTCGATCGCTGGCTGTGGCTGCGCGGCCACCTGCAGCGCGGCAGCGGACGCACCTTCGATGCGGGCTGCGGCAACGGCGTGTTCAGCGTGTATGCCGCGCGCGCCGGCAACGACGTGGTGGCCGCGTCGTTCTCGACCGCGGAGCTCGAGCGCGCACGCGGCAGAGCGGAGCTGCTCGGGGTTGGCGAGATCCGCTTTCGCACGCTCGACCTGCGCGAGATCGATTCACACCGCTCGGAGCTCGGGCGTTTCAACCAGATCATCTGCCTGGAGACGATCGAGCACGTCGGCGACGATGCCGCGCTGCTGCGCACGCTCGCGATGCTGCTCGAGCCCGGCGGCGCGCTGCTGCTCAGCGCGCCGTTTGCCGACCATCGCCCTCTGTACTCCGAGGAGCGCCACCCGAGTGCCGGCGAAGACGGCTCTCACGTGCGCTACGGCTACTCGCGCGAGCGGCTGCGCGAGCTGGTCGAGCAGGCCGGCCTGCAGGTGCGCAGCGAGGAGCTCGTGAGTGGCGTGGTTTCACAGAAGGTCACGAGCCTGATGCGTCGGCTCACCGTGCACGTCGGGCGTCCGCTGGCATGGCTTCTTGTGCTGCCGCTGCGGCCGCTGGGCGTCTTGGACCGTCCTCTCACAAAGCTTTTGCGCGTCCCCGGGCTGAGCATCGCCGTGCGCGCGGTCAAGCCTGCCTGAGCGTCAAGCGACGTGCGATTGCTGATCACGGTTCCCTGGGGCGAGCGCCTCGGTGGTGCGGAGGCGATGCTGCAGTCCGTGCTCGACGGGGCGCCCGACGAAGAGCGGGAGGTCGAACTCGTTTTCTTGCAAGCCGGCAGCTGGCCCCAGGAGCTCGCGGCGCGCGGCCTGCGCGTCGAGGTGCTCGAAGCGGGCCGCCTGCGTGAGGTGCACCGTTGGGCCGCCACGGTCGCACGGCTCGCCCGCCTGCTGCGCGCGCGCCGTCCCGACCTCATCCTCAACTGGTCGGCAAAAACGCAGCTCTACGGCGCGCCGGCGGCGCTGCTGGCGGGAATGGCCGGCAGAAACCTCTGGTGGCAGCAGGCGATCCCCACGCACAACTGGCTCGACGTCGTAGCCACGCTCCTTCCGGCGCGCGCGATCGCGTGCTACTCGCAAGCCGCGGCGCGAGCGCAGCAGAGGCTCCGTCCGCGCCGCCCGACGGTGGTGATCGGCGCCGGCTCGCCCGAGCCCCGGGACGAGGCCGCCGAGCGCGTGTCGCTGGACCTCCCGCAGGGGGTCACCGTGGTCGGACTCGTCGGGCGCCTGCAGCCATGGAAGGGACAGGATCGCCTGCTGCGCGCCCAGGCTCTGCTGCGCGAGCGCGGGCACGAGATCCACACGCTGATCGTCGGCGGTGACTCCTACGAACTGTCGCCGGACTACGCGCGATCACTCAACGGTCTCGTCGACGCTCTCGGACTGAGCGGCGCGGTCACGATGACCGGCGAGGTGACCGACGCCGGGCCGTACATGCGGCTCATGGACGTGCTGGTCAACGCGTCGGACCCCGAGCCGTTCGGGATCGTGCTGCTCGAGGCGATGGCGCGCGGCGTGGCCGTGCTGGCGGTGAACGCGGGTGGACCCAGCGAGTTCATCGAGGATCGCCAAAGCGGGATGCTGGCCCGCTCGGGCGAGCCCGCCGCACTGGCCGACGCGCTGGAGCCGCTGCTCGCGTCGCCGCCGCTGCGCGCGCAGCTGGCGCAGGCGGGCCGCGAGCGCTATATCGCGGACTTCACAGACGCGGCGATGCGCCGCCGGTTCTTCGGCCGGCTGCGAGGGCTGCTCGACGCGTGGGCGGGCGCGGCGCCGTAGACGAGAGGTGAGCGCTGCAGCCGGCGCGGAGCGGCTGGCGCGGGCGCTGCGCGGAGACGGACCGCTAGCGCGGGCGCTGTGCGGAGACGATCACCGACACGCACGTCAGCTGCGGATAGCGAGCGCGGATCGGCGCCGGCCACACGCGACCGTTCGTCAGCGAGACGATGTCGGCGCCGGCGAACCGCGGCTCGTCCACGCGCATTCCCTCCTCCGACAGGACGCGCGTCGTCACGTGGGGGAGCGCCGGCGACATGTGCGGCTGGTTGTCGGGGCGGAAGTTGGTCAGCCGTCCGCGCAATGCGAGCTCCAAGCGGTGGCGCAGCGTGGCGACGTTGGGCGTGCTCACGACGATCCGCCCGCCCGGAGCGACGAGTTGCGCGGCACGGCGCAGCACTGTCCACGGCGCTTCGAGGTGCTCGATCACCTCGACGAGCATCACGCGGTCGACCGCCGGCAGGCCCTCCGCCAGCTCGGCCGCGACGCGGCGGAAGTCGACGTCGACCCTGAGGTCGTCGTCGAGCCAATCGATTGCGTCAATGCCCCACAGCTGCGCGGGCTGCCAGCGGTCTTTGACCGCGCGCAGCAGCTCGCCGCGCCCGCAGCCGATGTCAAGCCAGCGCAGCCCCGGCGCGGGCAGCGCCGCGTCGATCGCGCGCTGCACGATTTCAGGCTGCGAGCTGCCTTGCGAGTCGAGCTGATCTGCGTGCGCGTCCACGCCCGGCGATGCTAGCGGCGCCCACCGCGCGTCCAGGCGCGCCGTGCGCCCTTAGTAACGTGCGCTGCGGAGCTGCTGCTTGACCGACCTGCGCACTCGCCAAGCCGGATTCGAGGTGACGATCGTCGCGCACGACATCGGCGGGGTCGGCGGCATGGAGCGCGTCCTCAGCGAGCTGATCGAAGGCTTGCGCGACCGCGGCGACCGCGTCACCGTGATCGCCCGCAAATGCGCTCTGCGGTCGATGGACTCGATCCGCTTCCACCGCGTGCGCGGACCGCGCCGGCCGTTCGTATTCGCATACCCGTGGTTCTTGCTCGCCGGCTCGCTTGCGGTGCGCCGGCGACGCCGCGGCCTCGTCCAGAGCACCGGCGCGATCGTGCTCAACCGCGTCGACGTGATTGCAGTGCACTACGTACATCAGGTTGGCCCCGCGCACCCGAGCCGCGCGGGCATCGCCTTCCGCGCCCACGCACGCCTCGTGGCCCTGCTCAAGCGCGCCGGCGAGCGGGCCTGCTTTGCGATCAACCGTGCGGCGTCGTTCGTGTGCGTCTCCGACGGGGTGGCCGCCGAGCTGCGCGAGCAATATCCGCAGCTGGCCGGCCGCGTGGCCACGATCCACAACGGCGTTGACACGCATACGTTTGCCCCCGGCGTGCGCGCGGACGACGCTCGCGCCGCGCGCGAGGCGCTGGCGATCTCAAGCGACGCCCTGGTGGTGCTGTTCGTCGGCAGCGAGTGGGAGCGCAAGGGGCTGCGGCCGGTGCTCGGCGCGCTTGCCGGCGCGCATGCGTGGACGCTGGTCGTCGCCGGCGGCGGCGACCGCGCGCGCTATGAGCGTGTCGCCGACTCCCTCGGCGTGGGCTCGTCGGTGCGCTGGCTGGGGATCACCCAAGACGTGCAGCTGGCGTATGCGCTCGCGGATGCGTTCGTGCTCGCGTCCAGCTACGAGACGTTCTCGCTGGTCAGCTTCGAGGCGGCCGCGAGCGGCCTGCCGCTGCTGTGTACTCCCGTCAGCGGCGTACGCGAGCTGATCTCAGACGGCGTAAGCGGCTTCTTCATCACCGCCGAGGCGCGCGACATCGCAGCACGCCTGCAACAGCTCGGGGCGGACGCCGAGCTACGCTCGCGGCTGGCCGCGGCCGCTCGCGAAGCGGCCCTGCGGTACAGCTGGGAGGCGATGGTCGAGCGCCACCGCGCGCTATACGGACGCCTGCTGGGGCAGCGGACGCAGACCGGCGCGGCGCACCCGCAACGCGTCGCCTGAGCGGTCCGTCACAATATGTGTCCAGCCGTTGCAGCATGGCGGAGAGCAGTGCCGAGAGCAGTTGCATGGGGGCCGCCAAGGCGTGCGCGCGAGCGCGTTTGACCGCTACTCTTTAGAGGCTCGTAACCCAGTGGACTAAGGATGGCCGGCGGCTCCTGGCCATGGACGGATATTGGAAGCTGAATGACCGAACAGACCGACGCCGGCGCGATCATCGCGCCGCTATGGAGATTTAAGTGGCTGATCCTCGTCGTGGGTCTGCTCGTGGGCGGCCTCACCTACCTGCACTACTCCGGCGGGAAGCCGACCTTCGCGGCCTCCACGGAGATCAACCTCAACAACGGCTACGAAGAACAGGGCATTCCGCCGCCGGTCGAAAAGCGCGTCGGCAAAAAAGGTAACGGCGGCGGCGCCGGCGCCGTCGCGGTGAGCATCATCGACTCGCCGCTGGTGCACGCGAGCGTGATCGGGCAGTTGCGCGCTCTCGGCACCCCGACGGCGCTGGACGCGTCGCGCGGCGGTGTCGGCGCCGCGGCCAAGGAAAGAACCCAGTTCGTGACGATCACGGCGTCTGCGAGCACCGCCCGCGCTGCGGCGCTGCTGGCCAACATCACGGCGACCACGTACGTCAACCACCAGAACGAAAACTACTCACGCGGCATCCGCAAGAACCTCGCCGCCGACCGCGCGCAGCTGGCCAGCACCGAAGTTGCTCTGGCCGCGCAGCCGGCGAGCGAAGCCGCAGCGGCGAAGTCCAAGCCGGAACCCAAGGGCAAGCGAGCCGGGCGCGGCAGCAGCACTTCGCTGACCCTGGAGGCGGCGAGTCTGCAGAGCAAGGTCGGGGGGCTCGAAGCGCAGCTGTCGATCATGAGCGTGCGGCAGATCGCGATCGCCAACGAGCTCGCGGCTGCGGAGAGCAAGTCCAATCCGAAAAAGAACGCGATCTTCGGATTTGTCATAGGGATCTTCCTCGCTGCGATCGCCGCCTACACGCTCAACCGCTTCGACCGCAGGGTGCGAACGCTCGCGGGCCTGGAGCGTGTCTTTGGCGTACAAATCCTCACCGCCCTGCCGGGCGTGAGACGGCCATTCGGGCGCGAGCAGGGAGACCTGCGGCCGACGAAAGCGCTCAGAGAGCCGCTGCGGCGCCTGCACGTGGCGCTCAAGCTCGGTCCTTCGCTCAACGGCCGCGGCGCGCGGCCGCGCACCGTTTTGATCCTCAGCCCCGACTCGGGTGACGGCAAGTCGACGATCGCCGCCGGGATCGCGATGATCCTGCGCGAGGGCGGCGAGCGCGTGTCGCTGATCGAGGCCGACTTCCGGCGACCGGTGCAGGGGCGCTTGTTCGACGTGCCGACGCGCGGCGGCCTGCTCGAGGTCCTCGCGGGTGCGCTCACGCTCGACGAAGCTCTTCAGCCCGTCGATTCGGTCGTATCAGAAGTCCCGGAACTCGAGCCACAGGGTGGGTTGGCGACGCTCGCAAGGCCGCAGAGCACGGGCGCGCTGTCGCTGCTGTTGGGTGAGACCGGGGTGCCCAACCCGCCGGCGATGCTCGCCGAGCCGACGATGCCCGAGCTGGTGCGCGCCGCCGCGGAGGAGTTCGACTATGTGCTCATCGACGCTCCGCCGCCGCTGATGGTCAGCGACGCGATGGCGCTCTTGAAGATCGTGGACGGAATCGTGCTCGTGGGGCGCATCGGGCACACGCGCGAGGCGTCCGCGGCGAGGCTCGTGGAGCTGCTTACGCGCGAAAAAAGCGCTCGCATCCTCGGCGTGGTTGCGAACGACGTGGCGCGCACCGACATGGAACGCTACGGCCTCTCGCTCGGGTACGGACGCCGCTCCTGGTTCGCCAGGATCCTCGGCAGGTGAGCATGCTGGGAGCGCGGCTGGCCGCTCCAACCGTGGGCGCGCACCCCGCCGTGGCGGCTCGCCGGATGCACGACCTCACCCTGGTCGCGGTCACCGGACTGGTGGCGCTGGGCCTGGCGTTCGGCGTCGTGCTTGCGATTCCCAACCCGGGCCTGGTGACGGTGGTGGGGGTGATCGTCGCCATGCTGGTGGTCTTCGCGTTGATCGTGAGCCCGCGCTACGAAGTCACGGTCACGATCGTGGTGCTCTACCTCGGGCTCCTCGACGGGCCCGTGAAGCTGCTCACCGCGAGCCGCGCCGCGTCGTCGCTTCGCAACGTGCTCGTGCTGGCGGTGCTGATCGGGATGGCCGCGCGGCTCGCCACCGACAGGAAAAAGATCTCGATCCCGCCGCTCAGCGCATGGGTGTTTGGATTCGTCGCGGCGGTCCTGATCCAGGCGCTGAACCCGGCTACGCACGGGTTCCTCAAGATCGTGGGCGGCTACAGACAGGAGCTCGAGTGGATTCCGTTCTTCTTCTTCGGATACCTGCTCATTCGCTCCAAGGAGCGGCTGCGCAAGATGTTTTTGATCATCGGGGTGATCGCTCTGGCAAACGGGGCGGTCAGCGCCTATCAGTCGCGTTTGAGCCCGAGCGCGCTCGCGTCGTGGGGGCCCGGGTACGCAACGAAGGTCAAGGGCACCCCGACTGAAAACGGCAAAAAGGGCCTGGCCGGGCGAACGTACGTCATCGAAGGCGAACCCCACGTGCGACCGCCGGGGCTGGCCTCCGACGCAGGCGGCGGTGGCGGGCTCGGGGTGCTCGCCCTGCCTGGGCTGCTGGCACTGCTCTCGGTAGGGGGGCTGCGGAGAAAATGGGTCGTCCCGATCTGCTTCGCGGGTGCGGTGCTCGGCATCGCTTCATCCGGCGCCCGCTCATCGGTGGTGGTCGCCGTGGTTGCCCTGCTCAGCTACGTGGTGCTCTCGATGGTGGCGCGATTGCGCATCACGCGCCTGTTGGCGGCGCTGCTGGTCGGGGCGGCGCTCACGGTGGGTGCGGGCGAGTACCTGATCGCGGAATCGG
>DASZFR010000118.1:0-10927 GCA_035939635.1 Solirubrobacteraceae bacterium | reverse complement strand
CGCTGCTGTACGCGGGCGACGAGGAGTTCCTCGACGCCACGGTGGGGGCGATCGAGCACGCGCTCGAGGCGCTCCAGCCCGTGCTCGTGGCGGTGGCGCAGGACAAAGCCGCGTTGCTGCGCGCGGCGCTCGGCCCCCGCGCCGAGTGGGTCACCTTCGCGGACGCCGTGGCGCTGGGGCGCAACCCCGCACGGATCATTCCTGCGTGGGCCCGCTTCTTGCGCGACAGCGCCCCGGGCGGGGAGCCGGCGCTCGGCATCGGCGAACCCGTGTGGCCGGGGCGCACCGGCGCCGAGCTCACCGAGTGCGATCGGCACGAGTGGCTGCTGAACCTCGTTTTCGCACACGTCCAGCCGTGGCGGCTGCTCTGCACGTATGACGGCGAACGCCTCGACGAGGAGGTGCTGGTCTCGGCCCGTCGCAGCCACCCGCTGCATCTTTGTGGGGGCGGCTGGGAAGCCAACGACGCCTATCGCGATCCGGACTGGGCCGCCCTGGTGTTTGGAGGACGCCTCGCGCCGCCGCGCGGCGGCGTCACCGAGCTCCCGTTCTCGCTCGAGCACCTCGGCGATGTGCGCGGCATGGTCCGCCGTGCCGCGACCGGCGCCCAGCTGACGCCCGAGCGCAGCGAGCAGCTCGTGCTCGCAGCGAGCGAGCTGGCCGCCAACAGCGTGCAATACGGCGGTGGCGGCGGCAGCGCGCGGGTATGGCGCCAGGACGGCGCCCTGCTGTGCGAGGTTTCAGACCACGGCCGGATGCACAGCGCGCTCGCCGGACGCGTACAGCCGCGCCCCGACCAGCTGCGCGGGCGCGGCTTGTGGCTGGTCAACCAGCTGTGCGACCTCGTGCAGATCCGCTCCGGCGAGCGCGGCACGGCGGTGCGCGTGAGCATGGACGCGGTCTAACCGCCCACAAGCACCGCGCCGCTGACGCCGCTCCCGAGGCGCCCTACCGCGCCTCCCGCGGGCCCGTGGCGCCGCTAGGACAACGAGCCTGGCCGCGCGTTGCCTGGTGCGATACTCGTCGTCGTCGCGCGTGATCCGCGCCAGGCCCAACCGGAGGAGCGCTCGGCCATCCAACAACAACAGCGCGGCGGCACCTGATGAGCGCCGAACTTGGCGTGAGCGGCACGGGCACCGACCTCCTCGTCGAGGCGGGCGCGGTGCTGGCTAGCTCGCTGGACCTGGCCACGACGATGCGTCAGGTGGCGCGGCTGACCGTGCCACGACTGGCGGACCTGTGTGTGATCGACCTCCAGGCGCAGGACGGGACGATCGGTCAGGTGGCGGCGGCGGCGGCCGATGCGCAGCTCGCCCGGTCTCTGGAGGAGCTGCGACAGCGCTTTCCGATCAGCCCCCACGGCGAGCACCCGGTTGCTGCCGTGATCCGCAGCGGCGAGCCGCTCTTGCTCGCCGAGATGTCGCAGCCGCTGCTGCGCGCGATCGCGGAGGGCTCAGAGCACGGGCGCTTCATGATCGACCACCGCTACCACTCGGCGGTGGTGGTGCCGTTGCCTGCGCGGGGACGGACGCTCGGCACCCTCTCGGTGCTGCGCCTCGGCGACAGCGCGCCGTACGCCGAGGACGACCTTGGGCTCATCTCCGAGCTCGCGCGGCGCGCGGCGCTGGCGATCGACAACGCACGGCTGTTCTCCGAGCTGCACGCCGTGCAGCAGCGCCTGGAGGGCCTTCTGGGCAACCTAGCCGAGGCGATCACGATGGAGGACGAGCAAGGCGAGACGGTGTTCGCCAACGACGCCGCAGCCGAGCTGCTCGGCCTGAGCTCGCCGCAGGACGCGATCGGCGCGCCGCCAGGCTCGCTGCGCGCTCGGTTTCTCACGACAGACGAGCGCGGGCGTGAGCTCAACGGCGACGAGATGCCCGCGCGGCGCCTGTTTGCCGGCGCGGAGCCAGAGCCGCTAGTCGTGCGAAACATCGTGCGCGCCACCGGCGAGGAGCGCTGGCTGGTGGTGCGCTCGTCTCCCGTCGTCGACCCGGACACAAAGCGAATCACGCATGCGGTCAACGTGTTCGAGAACATCACCGGCGTAAAGCGCGCCGAAGTGAGCGAAGCGTTCATTGCCGAGGCCAGCCGCATCCTCGCCAGCTCGGTCGACTACACCACCACGCTGCGTCAGGTGGCGCGGCTCACGGTGCCGCAGATCGCTGACTGGTGCACGATCGACGTGCTGGGCGACGACGACGAGATCGAGCGCGTCGCGCTGCGTCACGTCAACCCGGACAGACAGCGCGCGCTGGAAGAGCTCGATCGGCTCTACGCTCCGCGCCTGGACGAGGAGGTGGGGATCGGCGAGGTGCTGCGCAACGGTCAGGCGCGCCTGTACAGCGACATAGACGCCGAGGCAGTCGCGCGCTACGCGCACGATCGCGAGCACCTCGAGCTGCTGGTGGCGCTTGGCGCCAACTCGGTGATCGTCGCGCCGATGCAGGGCGCCACCAAATCGCCGATCGGCACGATTACGCTCGGCAGCAGCGAGACGCCGCGCCGGCTCGTGCGCGCGGACGTGGGACTGGCAGTGAGACTTGGCCGGCGCACCGGCAGCGCCGTGGAACGCGCGCGCATCTACACCGAGCGTGCGCGCATCGCCCACATCCTGCAGCGCGCCCTGCTGCCCGACGAGCTGCCCGAGATCCCCGGCGCCGAGGTGCGCGCGCTGTACTCCGCGGCGGGGCAGCTCAACGAGGTCGGCGGCGACTTCTACGACGTGTTCGACTGCGGCGAGAAGGGCTGGATGATGCTGGTGGGCGATGTGGTGGGCAAGGGCCCGCGGGCGGCCAGCGTGACGGCGCTGGCGCGCCACACGCTGCGCGCCGCTGCGATCAGCGGACAGGCGCCGCCGCAAATGCTGCAGACGCTTCATGGCGCTCTGCAGCGCCAGCCACAAGGCGCCGACCTCTGCACCGTGTGTCTCGTCAAGGTGACCCGCGCGGGCGAGCGCTTCGACCTGAATATCGCGCTCGCCGGGCACGAACCGCCGCTGCTGGTCGAGGCAAGCGGCGAAGCGCAGCGCGTTGGGCGGCTCGGCACGCTGCTCGGCGTGATCGACCCGATCAGCGTCAGCGAGACTGCCGCGCAGCTCGCGTCCGGGCAGACGCTGCTGCTGTTCACTGACGGCGTCACCGAGGCGGGACGGCCTGCTTCGCCGTTGGGCGAGAGCGGCCTGCGTCGGCTCTGCGGCGAAGCGTCGGGTCTGGCGCTGCAGGAGCTGCTCGAGCGCATCGAGCACGCCGCGCTCGAGCACTCCGAGGGCGCACTGCACGACGACATCGCGTTGCTGGCGTTGCGCGTCGACGGCGGGCCAGGCGGCGCCGAGCGCTAGCATCAAAGCCCGTGGCTGTGGCCCAGCACCTTCATGTTGTCGCCCGCACGGAGGGCGCGGTGGCCGTGCTGAAACTGGAAGGAGAGCTCGACCTCGCGAGCGCGCCGTTGCTCGAAGCGGAGGTCGACCGTCCCCAGGTGACCAGTGCCCCGAACCTGCTGCTGGACCTGCAGGGCCTGCAGTTCATCGACTCGACCGGCCTGCGCACTCTGTTCAGCGCCTTTCAACGCGCGTCGGCGCGAGGCCAGGGCTTCGCGGTCACCGACGGCTCTCCTCAGGTGCAGCGTCTGCTGGCGATCACGCGGATGGGCGAGCACATGAAGATCGTGGCGTCGGCGCAGGAGCTCGCGGACGACTCGCCTGCCCGCTGACGGCTGACGGCTAGCGAGACTTGAAGTGCGAGTGGCGCGAGCCGGCGTTCGTGCCCCACGGCGTCGTCACGGTCACAGGCACAGGCCCCTTGGCGCCGGGCGGCGTCACAGCCGTGATCGACGTGGCGGAGTTGACCGTGAAGCTCGCTGCGCTCGAGCCGCTGAAGCGCACCGCTTCGGCGCCGGTGAACCCGGTGCTGACGATCGTCACCACCGTGCCTCCGGCACGCGATCCGCGGCCCGGCGAGACTTTCTTGATGGCGGGCGGCGGCGGCGTTGGAATGAGCGGTGTCTGCGCGGTGCCGATGGTCGTGCCATCGGGCGCGAACACGGTGAGCGCCACCAGGTAATAACGCATCGGTGCGCAGGCGCCCAGACGCTGCGGCGCCCGCGCGTGATGCCGGCCACCTCCGCAGTGGTCAATACGCTGGAAGCGGATGCGGCCGAACGAGCGCCTGGCGGTGATCGACCTGGGATCGAACTCGTTTCGCATGGTCGTGTACGAAACCGGCGGCAGCTGGTGGAAGCGCACCGACGAGATCTATGAGGCCGTGCGCATCGGCGAGGGGCTGCAGGCCAGCGGCCGGCTGGGGGCAGAGCCGATGCGGCGGGCGCTGTCCACGCTCGAGGTCTTCGCGCACTTCGCCACGGCCGCCGGTCTCGGCGCCGAGCAGCTCGACGCGGTGGCCACCAGCGCGATTCGCGACGCGGACAACGCGGAGGAGTTCCTGGCGCTCGCGCGCGATCGCTCGCGTCTGCCGATCCGCGTGCTCAGCCGCGAGCAGGAGGCGCGCTACGCCTACATCGCAGCCGTGAACTCGACGACGCTCGCCGACGGATACGTGCTCGACCTCGGCGGCGGGTCGCTTCAGATGGTGAGCGTCGCGGGCAGGCTCGCACAGCAGCTGGGCAGCTGGCCGCTTGGAACCGTGCGCATGAGCGAGCGCTTCCTCCCTGGTCGTGGCCCGGCCAAGCGCCGCCAGCTTCAGCAGCTGCGCGAACACGTCGAGGGCGAGCTGAGCCGCGCGGCCTGGCTCACGAGCGCACGCGGATCTGGCGCGCGACTGGTGGGGATGGGCGGCACCGTGCGCAACCTCGCTGCGGCGGCGCAGCGTGCGGCGGGGCTGCCGTCAAACGGCGTGGGCGGCATGGTCATCGAGCGCGAGGCGCTCGACGAGCTGATTGATCGCCTCGCCGCGCTGGCGCCAGACGAGCGCGCGCGCGTGCCCGGCATCAAGCCCGCCCGTGCCGACCTGATCCTCGCGGGCGCGGTGACCGTGGCAGGCGTGCTCGCCGTCGCGGGCTTCGACGGCATCGAGGCCACCGAGGCCGGGCTGCGCGAGGGCATCTTCTTCGAGCGCCTGCTCGAGGGCCGCGACCCGCCGCTGTTTGAGGACGTGCGCCGGGCGAGCGTGCTCAACCTGGCGAGCGTCAGCCACTCCAATCCCACCCACATCCGCCACGTGGCCGCGCTCGCGCTGGAAATGTTCGACGAGCTCGCGCGTCTGGGGCTGCACCCGGGCGACGCGCGCGAGCGCGAGCTGCTGTGGGCGGCGAGCATGCTGCACGACATCGGCATGTCGGTGGACTACGACGACCACCACAAGCACTCGCGCTATCTGATCCTCAACGCCGGGCTGCCGGGCTTCTCCCCGGCCGAGGTGGCGATCATCGCGCAGGCAGCGCGCTACCACCGCAAGGGGCTCCCCGAGCCGGGTCCGCTGGCGCCGCTGTTGTCAGAGCAGGACGCAAGGCGCCTGGATCGGTGCGCGGTGCTTTTGCGCCTGGCGGAGGACCTCGAGCGTTCGCGCGACCAGCTGGTGAAGAGCACGAGCTTCAGCTCGCGCAACGGCGGGGTCGAGTTGCACCCGATCGCGGACGGCAACTCGGTCGTGCCGCGGTGGGCCGCGCGCCGCGAGGCCGAGCTGTTCAAACGCGCTTTCGGCGTGTCCCTGTCGGTCGCGCGTTAGCTCGCGCGAGCGGCGCGGCCTCGCGCGAGCCCGCACTCGCGCGTCTGCTAGTACCGCAACCGCGGGATGTTCGTCAGCGTGGGTTCGGCGGCGAGCTCGCGTTCGCGCCCCGCGCAGTCGAACAGCACGTAGCTGTGCAGGAACAGCGGCACGGGCCCCTGCCAGGTGTCGGCCGGGAGCTCGCGACAGGCGCTGATCGTCGCCGCGGTGGCGCGGTTGCCCCCCCGCGTGTCGAACTCGCCTCCGATCACCACGTAGCGCGCTTCGTGACGGGCGACGAAGCCCGCCAGTTGCCGTCCGTTCACGGCCGGGTCCGTGCCGGAGTAGCCCGCGATCGCCCCCGCGCTCCCACCCATCAGGATCTGCGGCGCGGCCGAGTTGGAGGCATCGAAGAGCAGCGCCCAGCGCGTGCCTGCGCCGTGCGTGAGCACGTAGTGGGCAAGCAGGCGTTCGCGCGGGATGTCCTTGCGCGGCAGCTCCACGCCGCCGCGACCCCTGGCATGGTGCGGGCCGGCCGCCGGGAACGTGCCCTCGACCGGGGCGTGCCAGGTGGTCGTCGAGTACGCGGCGGGCGCGATCAGCAGCAGCGCGAGGGTGAGCGCGGACAGAAGCAGCGTCGAGCGGCGCAGCAGCAGCAGCGCGGTCATGGCGAGCAGGCCGCCGACGAGCAGAACCGGCACGAACCAGTGCATGTAGTGCTCGCGGTGCAGCAGCACGATCTGCGCCGCCACGGTGGCGGCAATCGCAACGGGAGCAAGCAGCCGCCTCCAGTCGCTGAGCGGGCCGGCGGCGAGCCGTGCGAACGCCACGACGCCGACGCCGGCCATTGCCGCCGTGCCCGGGCCGAGCGCCGAGATGTAGTAGGGGTGCACGATTCCCTTGGAAAAGCTCAGCAGCAGCGTCTCGACGATGAACCAGCCGCCGAGCACGAGCAGCGCGGCCAGGCGCGGGTCGCGGCGGCGTTGCGCCAGCGCCGCGGTGGAGCGCGCGCCGAGCAAAAGCCAGCAGACCAGCGCGACCACGCCTCCGAGCGCGAAGGGGAGAAACCAGCTGCCCTGGTCGCCGAGGTTTGCGTCGAACAGGCGCAGCGGCCCGGTGACGCCTCCGAAGGGAATGATTTTCTGGGTGTTGTTGATGACCGCTACCGCGCGCGGTTTTTTAGCGCGCGCGGAACGGCGGCGAGCGGCATGTTTGCCATGGCCGGTGGCGCCCGCGCGCGGCAGGTGCCCCGAGCCTCGCGCGGCGGGCGCCAGCGGCTGCGTGTGCACGATGGCGCCGGGCTTGACGGGGACGCGACCGGGCCCGCCTTCCTGGCCTTCCACGCGGCCGAAGCCGTTGTATCCAAACGTCAGGCTGAGCTCGGTGTTGTCGGTGGAACCCCCCACGAACGGACGCTTGGACGCCGGCGTGAGTTCGACGAAGGCAATCCACGAGAACGACACCGCGATCATCAGCACGCCGGCCACTGCGAGCTGCGAGAGCCGGCGCGCGAGCGATCCCGGCGCGCACAGCGCGTAGGCGAGCGCGATGCCCGGCACGACCACGATCGCGGCCAGCGTCTTGGTGTTGAACGCGAGCCCGATGAACACCGCGCTGCACAAGAGCGCGCGCCAGCGCCCGCTTTCGACCGCCCACAGCCCTGCGGCGCAGGAGAGCAGCAGCAGCAGGATCAGCAGCGGGTCCACGCCGTTGTCACGCGACACCGCCACGAAGGAGGGAAACACCGCCAGCGCCAGCGCTCCGGCCAGCGCGGCCAGCCAGCCGAACCGGCGCAACAGCACGTAGTACAGCAGCGCCACCGTGACCACGCTCACGATCGCCTCGGGCAACAGCAGGCTGAGCGGCGAGAAGCCGAACACCTTCGCGCTCGCGACCTGCAGCCACAGCCCCAGCGGGGGCTTGTCGACCATGACCAGCCCGCCCGGATCAAAGGACACGAACGCGAAGTTGTGCAGCGAGCGCAGCATCGACTTCACGCCGGCCGAGTAGAAGATGTTTGCGTAGCCGTTCTGCGCGAGGTGGTTGACGTTCAGCACCGCCGACAGCGCGAGCACCGGAGCGAGCGCGAGGTGGCGCAGCCACGCGTGCGACATCAGCGCCGCGCGCGGGGCCGTTGCGGGCGCGGCTGAAACCGGCGGCGCCAGCGGCGGCGCCGGGATCGCGTCGGTCTGCTGCGAGGCTGTCATCTCAGACGATTGGATGCGGTCGCGCGGTCGGCTCATGCTCGCCCGCGGCGGTGGGCCGGCGAGGCGCTTTCATTGAAAGAGCGCCGCCAGGAGCCGATCGATGTCGTGCTCGTCGTTCCATGCCCCGACGGACGCTCGCAGCCAGGGACGACCGGGAATATTACGCACGATGCACCCAGACTCGGTCAGGTGCTGACGCTCGCGCTCGGGATCGGTGCTTGTGAACGAAACGAGCGTGGTGTGGTCGCGCGGTGCGACATCGCGCCCGCCGGCGGGCAGGAGCTCGGCGAGCCGCAGCGCGAGCTGCGCCGCGCGCGCGTGGACGTCGTGCCAGCCGGCGCGCGCCAGCACGCCCACCGCAGCCACGGCGCACGCGAGCGCCTCGGCGCTGAGAGCGGGCGAGTCAAACCGCCGCGCGTCCTCGTGCAGCCGCGCGTCGAGCCCGGCGTTGGCGTCGGCGAGGTTGCCGTAGCCGCGGCGCGGCACCGCGAGCTGCGCGCGTAAGCGTGGGCTCACGTAGAGCATGCCCAGCCCGTCAGGGCCGCACAGCCACTTCTGTCCGGCGCCCGCATACGCGTCGCAGCCGAGCGCGTTGACGTCGGTCGGAACCGCGCCCACTCCCTGCGCCCCGTCGAGAAGCACGGGCACGGGCGCCTGCGCGAGCTCGGCGGGCGCCAGCGCGCCGCTCATCCAGCCCACGTGCGGGCACGCAACCAGGCGCGTGCGCTCTGAGATCTCCGCGGCGATGCGCGTGAGCGGCACTTCGCGCACCGAGACGGCGCGCAGCTCGCGGGCGGCGGCGAGGGGGCCGAGCAAACCCGGGTGCTCCTCGTCGCTGGTGAGGATCTCATCCCCCTCCGCGAGCGAGATGCCGGCGATGACGTGTGCCATGCCCTCGCTCGTGCACGTGGTGAGCGCGACGTCCTCTGTCGCGCAGTGCAACAGCTCGGCGTACGTGTCGCGCAGCTGCGCCGCCAGCTCGCCGCGGCGCTGGAAGTGCGCCCATGTGCGTCCGTCGCGAGCCTCGCGCTCCAGTTCCTCGGCCGCCGCACGCACGGCGGCGGCGGGAAGCGGCCCGTCAGTGCCCGCGTTGAGGTAGGCGAGGTTCGCGAGCACAGGGAACTCGGCGCGCAGCGCGGTCGCGTCCATGCGCGCGAGAATAGTGGCGTGAGCAGCGCCGCAGAACAAATGCCGCTGTGGACTCCGTCGCGCGAGCAGCTAAAGGGTTCCGATATGGCTCGCTTCATGGGCTGGGCGTCTGAGCGCGCGGGCGAGCCCTTTGCGACCTACGACGAGCTGTGGCGCTGGTCGGTGCGCGACATCGACGCGTTCTGGGCCTCCGTCTGGGAGTTCAGCCGCGTGCGGGCTTCACGGCCCTACGAGCGGGTGCTCGACTCGCACCGTATGCCGGGGGCGCGCTGGTTTGAGGGGGCGCAGCTCAACTACGCCGAGAACCTCCTGTGCGGGCCGCTCGACGGCGGGCTCGATGGCGGCGAGCGCGACGCGCGGGTGGCGGTGGTACACGCCTCCGAGCTGCGCGAGCAGGGCGAGCTGACGTGGGCGCAGCTGCGCGCACAGGTGGCGGCTGCGGCGGCGGGACTGCGCGAGCTCGGCGTACGGCGCGGGGACCGCGTGGTGGCCTACATGCCCAATATCCCCGAGACGCTCGTGGCGTTTCTGGCGTGCGCGAGCATCGGCGCGATCTGGTCAAGCGCGGCGCCGGAGTTTGGCGCGCGCAGCGTGATCGACCGCTTCGCGCAGATCGAGCCCAAGGTGCTGCTCGCGGTGGATGGCTACCGCCACGGCGGCAAGGACTTCGATCGCCTGGCGATCGCGCGCGGCATCCTCGCCGAGCTGCCCACCGTGGAGCAGTCTGTGCTCGTGCCCTACCTCTCGGCCGCGGCGCAGCCGAGCGATCTCGCGCGCGGCGCGATCGCCTGGCAGGAGCTGCTGCGGCTGGGGGAGGGCGCGCCGCCCCACTTCGAGCAGCTGCCGTTCGATCACCCGCTGTGGGTGCTCTACTCCTCGGGCACAACGGGGCTGCCGAAGGCGATCGTGCACGGGCACGGGGGAATCCTCCTCGAGCAGCTCAAGAAGCGGCTGCACCTGGACCTGCGCGAGGGCGACCGCATGTTCTGGTTCACCACCACGGGCTGGATGATGTGGAACTTCCTCGTGGGCTGCCTGCTGTCGGAGGCGGCGATCGTGTTGTACGACGGCAGCCCGGCGCATCCCACGCCGGCGGCCCTGTTCGAGCTCGCCCAGCGCGCCGGGATCACGTGCCTGGGGGCGAGCGCGGGCCTGCTGGCAGCCGCACAGAAGGCCGGCGTGGAGCCCGCGCGTGACTGCGATCTGGGCGCGCTGCGCGCGATCGGCTCCACGGGCTCGCCGCTTGCGCCCGAGAGCTTTCGCTGGGTGTACGAGCACGTCGGCTCTGACGTGTGGCTGTTCTCGACCAGCGGCGGCACCGACGTCTGCACCGCGTTCGTTGGCGGCTGCCCGCTGCTGCCCGTGTACGAAGGGGAACTGCAGTGCCGCGCGCTGGGCTGTGCGGTGGAGTCGTGGGACGAGCGCGGCAACAGCGTGGTAGACGAGGTGGGGGAGCTGGTGATCACCGAGCCGCTGCCCTCGATGCCGCTGTTCTTCTGGGGCGACGGCCTGCCGCAACCGGACGGCAGCGGCGCGCCGCGGCTGCGCGAGAGCTACTTCCAGATGTTCCCCGGCGTCTGGCGCCACGGCGACTGGATCCGCATCACGCCGCGCGGCGGCGCGGTGATCTACGGACGCTCTGATTCGACGATCAACCGCCAGGGCGTGCGCATGGGCACGAGCGATATATACCGCGCGGCGGCCGCCGTCGAGGACGTTCTCAACGCGCTCGTCGTCGACGTCGCCCGGCCGGGGGGCCGCGGCGAGCTGTGGATGATGCTGTTCGTCGTGTTGGGGGAGGGCGTGCTCCTCGATCACGAGCTCAAGACTCGGATCAAGGCGCGCATCCGCGCAGACTGCTCCCCGCGTCACGTCCCCGACGAGATCCTTCCCATCTCCGAGGTCCCGCGC
>DASZFR010000117.1:0-11202 GCA_035939635.1 Solirubrobacteraceae bacterium | reverse complement strand
GATCGCCTTCGTGACCCCTTCGAACACGCTTTTGCCGTGGCCGGTGAAGCCGAAGTTCACATTGGGCTCGCCGTTGCCGCCGCTGCCTTCGTTGAAGCCCTGCTGCGGGTGTGTGATGTCAGAGCCGGTGAGCACCGCGTTGTCGTTGAGCACGTACCAGCTTTCGGGCGATTTGTTGACCACTTTGCCCGCGCCCGTTTCGGTTGGGTGAGCGCGCACGATGATCGTGCCCGGGTTGATGTGCACGGCCTGCACGACCGCGCCGGCTGGCGGGCGGTAGTTGTCGGCGTAGAGGTTGGCTTTCGTTTCCTCCGGGCCGTGCAGCACCTTTTCGTGCTTGGTGTCGAGCAGGTACCAGGTGCCGTAAATGCAGCCTTTTTCCTGCTGCGCGGTGCAGCCGCGTTCCAACGTGCCGAGGTCACTGGCCTGCGGTGGCAGCACCGGGGCTCGTTTCTGCGCCCGCAGCACGGCCTGGTACTCGGGCACGCCCGCTGTTGACCCGCCCGCGCCGCCGCCCGTGTTGTCGCCGGTGACCGTGCCTTCCGTGGGCGCGGCCGTTCCGTTGGGCCCGATCACGTTGGGCTCCCAGTCATAGAAGTACAGCTGCGCGGTCTTGCCCACCTCCTTTTCGGCGTGCTGCGTGCTCGTCACGCTCGGTAGCGCGACCAGGATTTCGCCTTCGCCCGAGCGCTGGATTTCGGGTTGCGCGACGCCCAGTTGGTCGACGCGCTTGCGCATGACTTCGATACTGCGGTTGACCGATTCGCTGTCGACTTTCGACTGCGCGGTGGGCCTGGCGCGGTAGACCAGCTCCACCCCGCCCTTGAGGTCGAGTCCGAGGCGCGTCTTGCGCGCCTTGACCGCCCCGGGGATGCCGACGATCACGAGCAGCAGCGACGCCGCGATCAGCACCGCGACGATGGTCAGCACGACGGCGTTGCGGCGGCGTTCGGACACGCGCGCGCTACCTCTCCGGGGTGAGCACGAGCAGCAGGCCGCCCTCGTCCTCGTAGGCCGGGAACATGTCCGCGGTGGCGGCGGCCGCCACGTCGCGTTCTCCGCTCACCTCCACGGGCACGTCGAGCGCTCGCACGCCCCACTCGAGCACGGTCTTGACCGGATCGTCGCCGTTCGCGAAGCGCAGGCCGAGCACTTCCTCCACGCGCTGGCCGATCACGTCTTCCTCCTCCAGGCCCGTAAACGCGAACGCGTTGCGCCCGCAGCCAATGACCCTGCCCTCGCCGTCGCATACGAAAAACGCCGCGTCGGGCGCCGGGTAGTAGTCGTCGAGCAGTTCGAAGAGAAACGCAAAGCCGCACTTCCCGCAGCCCTTGCGTTCGCGCGTGAAGCCGACGTTGCGGTCAAGCTCGCTTGTGCGGTGTCCGCAGTTGGGGCAGATGAACGGGTGCGCCATGGCCTCCTACAGACTACGAAAGCCGCGCCAGGCGCGGGACGGGTGGGCAAGGCCGTCCCGGCGCCTCGTGGGCGCGCGTCCGCTGGGCGCCCGGCGCCCGGCGCTGTTGGCTCAGGTCGCGCACGCCGCTAGAACAGCGCCGGGCCCGCCGCGCGCGCCGGTTCGAGGCCGAGATGGGCGAAGGCCGCTGCGGTGGCCACACGTCCGCGCGGCGTGCGCTTGATCAGCCCCTCGGTGAGCAGGTACGGCTCGTAGACGTCCTCGAGGGTGTCGGACTCCTCGCCGACCGCGATCGCGAGCGTCGAGAGGCCCACGGGGCCGCCGTCGAACTTCTCGCAGATCGTGCGCAGGATCTCGCGGTCGAGCCTGTCCAGGCCGCGCTCGTCGACCTCGAGCATCTGCAGCGCCTGCTCGGCCGCCGTCGCGGTGACGACGCCGTCGAGGCGCACCTCGGCGTAGTCGCGCACGCGGCGCAGCAGCCTGTTGGCCACGCGCGGCGTGCCGCGGCTGCGCGCCGCGATCGTGTTCGCGCCCTCCTCGAGCAGCTCGATGTCGAGAATCCCCGCGGAGCGCTTCACGATCACCGCGAGCTCGGCCGCCGAATACTGCTCGAGCCGCGCCTGGATGCCGAAACGATCGCGCAGCGGTGTCGTCAGAAGCCCCGTGCGCGTGGTCGCGCCGACGAGCGTGAACGGGGGCAGCTCCAGCGTGACCACGCGCGCGCCCGCTCCCTGGCCGATCGTGATCGGCAGGCGCTGATCCTCCATCGCGGGGTAGAACGTCTCCTCCAGCGCACGCGGCAGGCGGTGGATCTCGTCAACGAAGAACACGCTGCGCGGCTCCAGTGCCGTGAGAAACGCTGCGACGTCCCCCTTGCGCTCGAGCGCCGGGCCGGCGGTCTGCACGAACGGCACCTCGAGCTCGGCGGCCACGATGTGCGCGAGCGAGGTCTTTCCGAGTCCGGGCGGTCCCGCCAGCAGCAGGTGATCGAGCGCGTCGCCGCGGGCCGCGCACGCCTGAATCGCCACGGAGAGCTGTTCGCACAGGGAGTCCTGACCCACGAACTCGTCAAGGCGGCGCGGGCGCAGCGAGCGGTCGAGCTCATCCTCGGCCAGCAGGTACGGCGTCTGTATGCGCGATCCGTCCGCCATCACGCTCCCGCGCGCGCCATTCGCAGGGCGTCCGCGATCAGCTCCTCGGCGCTGTCGCCCTGCGCGCCGCCGAGCAGCTGCTCGGCCTCGAGCGGCGCGTAGCCGAGCTCGAGCAGCCCCTCGCGCGCGATCTCACGCTGGCTGGCGGGCGCGCCACGCGTCACCGCTCGCGCCGTGATCTGCTCGCCCGCTACGACATCTGCGTCCAGCGAGACCTTCTCGCGCAGCTCCACGATGATCCGCTCGGCGGTGCGCTTGCCGATCCCCGGCACCGACTGAAAGCGGCGCGCGTCGCCCGCGGCGATCGCCGCGCACAGCTCCCGCGACGAGCCCCCTGAGAGCACCGCGATCGCGACCTTCGGCCCCACCGCCTGGACGGCGAGCAGCAGCAGGAACAGGTCGCGCTCCTGCTCTGTGTGAAAGCCATACAGCGACAGCGCGTCGTCGCGGGCGATCAGGTGCGTGTGCAACGTCACGGTCTCGCCCGCGGGCGGAACGTGGCGCAGCGTCTCGCCGGACACGCCGACGCGGTAGCCCACGCCCGCGCACAGCACGACAACGTGGTCGGACCGACGTTGTGCGACCTCACCGCGCAGCAAGGCGATCATCGCAGGGCGCCCTCCAGCGCGAGCGTGTGCGGCGCTCGGTTGGCGTGACATACCGCCACGGCCAGCGCGTCGGTCGCGTGGTCGCTCGGCGGCTCGCGCGCCAGCCCGAGCAGCAGCGCCACCATGCGACTCACCTGCAGCTTGTCCGCGCGCCCGCTGCCGCACACGGCGCTCTTGACCTGCTGCGGCGTGTAGCTCGCACAGGGCACCTCGCGCTGGCCGGCAGCGAGCATCGCCGCGCCGCGCCCCTGCCCCACCGCGAAGGCGGTGCGCGCGTTCTGGCCGAAGTAGAGCTCCTCGAGCGCCATCGCGTCGGGGGCGTGCGCGAGCAGCAGCTCCTCGACGCGCGCGTGCAGCTGCGCCAGGCGCCGCTCCGGGGCCGCGTCTGCCGGCGTCGCGATCACGCCGGCGTCCAGCGCGCGCAGGCGCTGGCCATCGCGCGCGTCGCGCTCGCGCGCGACCACGCCAAAGCCGGTGCTGGCGAGGCCCGGATCGATCCCCAGGACGATCATCCCGCTTGATTCTGCGCGCGCCTTCGGACGCCTGCCTGCCCTAGGCTGGACCGGCAGTGTCCAGCGGGCAGATCGATTTCGCGGCCGAGGGCCTGCTCGACGGCCTCGACACCGAGCAGCGCGCAGACCGCCTCGCGCTGCTGGAGCAGCTCGCGGGCGAAGGCGTGACGCTGTCAGAGCTGCGCCGCGCGACCGGGTCGGGCACGCTTGTGTTTCTCCCCGCCGAGCGCGTGATCGGCGGTCACATGCGCTACACCGCCGCGGAAGCCGCCCAGCTCACCGGCGTGGACACGGGCCTGCTGAAGGCGATGCGCACCGCCGCGGGCATGCCGCTCGCCGACGAGGACGAGCCGCTGTACACGCAGGAAGATGTCGATTATCTACGCAGCGGGATGGAGATCGCCAAACAGGTGGGTATCTCCGACGAGGAAATCGTGGAGCTCAACCGCACGCTGTCGCGCGGCCTCGCGCCGGCGGCGGAGGTGATGCGCGCCCTCGTGATGAAACTGGTGATCCAGCCGGGAGTGGGCGAGCACGACCTTGCGCGCCGCTACGCCGGCGCGGTGGCCGAGCTGGCGCCGACGCTGGGGCCGCTGGTGACCAACCTGCTCACAGTACAGCTGCGCCAGATGGCCCAGAGCGAGGCGATCACCGCGGCCGAGCGAAGCGGCGGGCGGCTGCCCGGCTCGCGGGAGATCGCGGTGAGCTTCGCGGACCTCGTTGGCTTCACGCGCCTGGGAGAGCTCGTGCCGCCCGAGGATCTCGGACGCCTCGCAGTACGCCTGGAGGCGCTCACCAACGACGTCGTGCGCCCCCCGGTGCGCCTCATCAAGACGATCGGCGACGCGGTGATGCTGACAAGCCCCGAGCCTCAGCCGCTCCTGGAGGCAGGGCTCTCCTTGCTCGAGGCCGCCGAAGGGGAGGGCGAGGACTTCCCGCAGCTTCGCGTGGGATCGGCGCTGGGCCCGGCGCTGAGCCGCGCCGGCGACTGGTTCGGCCGCCCGGTGAACGTCGCCAGCCGCATCACGCAGATCGCGCGGCCCGGCAGCCTGCTCGCTGAGCGCGAGGTGCGGGAGGCGGCGCCCGATCAGTTCCGCTGGTCATACGCCGGCGAACGCCGCCTGCGCGGCCTGCTCGAGCCCGTGCCATTGTTTCGCGCGCGGCGTCTGGAGGACCAACCCGGCCCTGCGGTGAACACGTGAGCCGCGAGAACGTAGACGTCGTGATGCGCGGCTTTGAGCACTTCAGGGCCACCGCGGAACCTCTGGAGGAGATCCTCGCGCCCGACTTCGTGTGGGACATGTCCACGTTTCGCGGCTGGCCGGAGCAGCCGCTGTATGAGGGGTTCGAGGGCGCGCGCGCCTTCCTGCGCGACTGGGGAAGCGCGTTCGACGACTGGCGCGTCGACGTCGAGCTGGTACGCGACTTCGGCGACAAGGTCGTCGTCGTCCTGCGCCAGCACGCGCGCGCTAAGACGACGGGCATCTCGTTGGACATGCAATTCGCGCAGGTGTTCACGGTGCGCGACGGGCTCCAGGCACGCATGCAGATGTACTCGGACCCCGCCGAGGCGCTGGAAGCGGTGGGGCTGCCGACAGACAGCACGGACTCCGCCGCGACCTCATGAGCCCACAAGCGGGCGCGCTCGGGCGCTTTCGCGCGGCGCGAGGCGGGACTCAGGCGGCCTGACCGGCGACCCGCTCGAGCACCTCGGCGGGGACGTCGAAGTTGGAGTACACCGCCTCAACGTCGTCGAGCTCTTCCAGCGCGTCGATCAGGCGCATCAGGCGCGCCGCGTGCGCTTCATCCACGGGCACGACGATCGACGGGCGATACGTGAGCTCGGCGCTCTCCATCTGCACCTCCGCCTGCTCCAGCGCGGAGCGCACCGCGGCGAAATCGGCCTGCTCGCACACGACCTCGAATACGTCGTCGTCGGTCGTGATGTCCTCCGCGCCGGCGTCGACCGCGGCCATCAGGTCGTCTTCGGAGTAGCGGCTGGCGTCGACCACGATCGTGCCCTTCTTCGCGAACAGGTAGGCGACCGAGCCCGGCTCGCCCATGCTTCCCCCATTCTTTGAGAACGCGTGTCTGACCTCGGCTCCGGTGCGGTTGCGGTTGTCGCTGATCGCCTCGACCAGCAGCGCGGCGCCGCCCGGGCCATAGCCCTCGTACAGGATCGACTCGATCGCTTCGGCTTCGCTGCCGGCGCCCGCGCCCTTTGCGATCGCGCGCTCGATGTTGTCCTTGGGCATCGACGCTTCTTTGGCCTTGCGCACCGCGTTCTCGAGCGCCGCGTTGCCCGCGGGATCGGGGCCGCCGTCGCGCGCCGCGACCGTGATCGCGCGCGTGAGCTTTGAGAACTGCGCGCCGCGGCGCGAGTCCACGACGGCCTTCTTGTGCTTGATGCTGGCCCACTTGGAATGACCGGACATGGGCGAGAGTCTAGGGCGCGCCGCGCATAGGATTGTGCCGCGTGCGCCCGCTGGACCCCGACATCTTCAAGGCGTACGACATCCGCGGCGTCTACGGCGAGCAGCTCGACGGCGACCTCGCGCAGCAGATCGCACGGGCGTTCGCGCACGTGCTCGCCGGGCTGCGCGGCAAGCCCACGCACGAGCTGCGCGTGGGACTCGGTCACGACATGCGCCTGACCGCTCCGGAGATGGCGGGCCGCTATCGCGAGGGCCTGCGCGAGGAGGGCGTGCACGTGCTCGACGCAGGCGAAGTCGCGACCGAGATGCTGTATTCCCTGGTGGGCTCGCGCGAGCTCGACGGCGGGCTGATGTGCACCGCGTCGCACAATCCCAAGCCGTACACCGGCGCGAAGCTGCTGCGCGAGGGTGCCCTGGCGCTGTCGGGCGACGCGGGCATCCAGGACGTGCGCCGGCTGGTGGAACGCGGCGTCACGCCCGGCGAGCACCAGCCGCGAGGCGCTCTTGAGGAGGTCGACGTGTATGACGGCTTCCGCGCCGCGGTGCTGCAGTTCATCGACGCAGATGTCGTGCGTGCCGGCGCGAGCGCGATGAAGCTGGTGGTCGACGGCGGCAACGGCATGGCGGGACCAATGGTGGGCCCGCTGCTGGGCGAGCTGGGCTTCGCTCCGGTCGAGCTGTACTTCAAGCCCGACGGCAACTTTCCCGACCACGAACCCAACCCGCTGCTGGAGGAGAACCGGCGGCTGATCGTCGAGCGCGTGCGCGCCGAGCGCGCCGACCTCGGCATCGCCTGGGACGGCGACGCCGACCGCTGCTTTTTCATCGACGACGCGGGCGAGTTCGTGCCGGGGGACTTCCTCACGGCGCTGCTCGCGCGCTCGCTGCTGGACAAGGCGTCCGCGCCGGGCGAAGCGGTGCTGTACGACGTGCGCGCGTCGCGCGCGGTCCCCGACACCGTCGCGCGGGCCGGCGGCGTCGCGTACGTGAACCGCGTCGGGCACGCGTTCTTCAAGACGCGCATGCGCGAGGAGGGCTCGCTGTTCGGCGGCGAGGTGTCCGGGCACTACTACTTCCGCGACTTCTACTGCGCGGACTCGGGCACGGTTCCGGCGCTGCTTATCCTCGAACTGCTGTGCCGCGAGCGGCGCAAGCTGTCGGAGCTGCTCGCGCCATATCGCGAGCGCTATTTCATCTCCGGCGAGATCAACTCGCAGGTGACAGACCAGCACGCCAAGATCGAGGAGATCGCCGAGCGCTACTCCGACGCGCGCCAGAGCCGCCTGGACGGGATCTCGATCGACTACGACGACTGGCACTTCAACGTCCGCCCCTCGAACACCGAGCCGCTGCTGCGCCTGAACCTGGAGTCGCTGGTGTCACACCAGGACATGCAGCGCCGCCGCGACGGGGTGCTCGCGCTGATACGCGCATGAGCGAGCACGACGCGCAGGCGGCCACGGAGCGCCAGCAGGCCGATCGCGAGCGGGCCGAGCGGGCGCTGGCGCGCGGGGCCGAGGCCGGGATCCACCGCCTGGCGATTCCCACGCCGTTTCAGGTCGGGCGCGTGAACGCCTACCTGATCGAGGACGAGCCGCTGACGCTGGTCGACTCGGGACCCAACTCGGCGAAGGCGCTTGACGAGCTCGAGCAGGCGCTCGACGCGCGCGGACACCGCGTCGAGGACATCGGACTGCTCGTGATCACCCATCAGCACATGGATCACTTTGGCCTGGCGGCGATCCTCGCGCGGCGGTCAGGCGCGGAGGTGGCGGCGCTGGATACGCTCGCGCCGTACCTCGCCGGCTACAGCCGCCAGACGGATCTCGACGATCGCTTCGCCGAGTCGATCATGTTGCGCCACGGAATTCCCCGTGAAATCGTCACGGCGCTGCGCGCGGTGTCCGCCGGCTTTCGCGCCTGGGGCTCGGCGGTGGAGGTCACCCACCCGCTCGCGGACGGCTCGACCCTGCAGCTGCGCGACCGCGAGCTCACGGTGCTTCACCGCCCGGGGCACAGCCCGTCGGACACGGTGTTCCTCGACGGGCGCAGCGGCATCCTGCTCGCCGCAGACCACCTGATCGCGCACATCTCGTCGAACCCGCTGCTGGCACGTCCGCTGGAGTCGACCGGCGACTACGACGGACCTCGCCCGCAGGCGCTGCTCACCTACATGGACTCGCTGCGCAAGACGCAGGCGATGGAGCTCGAGCTCGTGCTGCCAGGTCACGGAGGGCCGATCACAGACCACGCGGCCCTGATCGACGAGCGCTTCCGCATGCACCGCCGGCGCGCGGAGCGCATGCGCCGCCTGATCGCGTCCGAGCCGCGCACCGCGCACGAGATCGCGCAGGAGCTGTGGGGCAACGTGGCGGTGACGCAGGCATATCTCACGCTGTCAGAGGTGCTGGGCCATATGGACCTGTTGGTGGGAGACGGGCAAGCGCAGGAGCAGGAGAGCGACGGCGTGGTGCGCTTCGTGGCCGTCGGCTAGAGCCGCCGCCGTGAGGCGCTCAGCCGCGCTCGAGCTCGCGCAGGTGCGCGACATTGGCGCGGTCGTCGCGCGCGCGGCTGGGCCGCGCCGAGAACCACGCGTCGAGGATCTCCTCCAGCAGCGCGGGCGAGGTGCTGCGCAGGCTGAGCGCGAGCACGTTTGCGTCGTTCCAGCGCCTCGCGCCGGCCGCGGTGGCGGCGTCCGCGCACAGCGCGGCGCGCACGCCGGGGACCTTGTTGGCCGCGATCGAGGCCCCGGTGCCGGTCCAGCAGCACACGACGGCCTGCGCGGCGCGGCCGTGGGCGACGTCGCGAGCGGCGGCCTCCGATGCCCACGCCCAGTCGTCGCGCTCGCCCTCAGCGAGCGCGCCGTGCAGCAGCACGCGATGCCCGCGCCGGCGCAGGCTGTGCGCGATCTCGCCGGCCACGCCGGTGCGCTCGTCGGCCGACAGCGCGATACGCACGCGCTCAGTATCGCCCGTCGCCCGCGCTGTCCGCGCGGGCGCGCACGGCGTCGAGGAACATGCGGTGGACGCGATCGTCGTCGGTGAGCTCTGAGTGAAACGCCACGGCGAGCATCGCACCCTGGCGCGCGGCCACCGGATGCCCGTCCACCTCAGCGAGGATCTCGACGCGGGGGCCGTGCTCGGCGATCCATGGCGCGCGTATGAAAACCCCGCGCAGCGGCCCGCCGCCGATGCCGTCGAGCTGCAGGTCGGTCTCAAAGCTCTGAAGCTGGCGCCCGAACGCGTTGCGCCGCGCGCGCATGTCCATCACGTCGAGGTGGTCGCGGTCGAGCATGATCAACCCCGCGCACGAGCCGAGCACGGGCATGCCGCCGCGGATGCGCTCGCGCAGCGGCTCGGCCATTCCCTCGCGCGCGATCCCGAGCGACATCGTGGTGGACTCACCGCCGGGGATCACGAGCCCGTGCAGGCCCTCGAGGTCTGAGGCGACGCGTACCTCGCGCACGCTCGCACCCAGCCGCGCGAGCGCGCGCTCGTGGGCCTCGAAGCCTCCCTGCAGCGCGAGCACGCCCACCAGCGGCTGCGCGGTCGGCGCCGATTGGCCCACGGCGGCGGCCGCCGGCGCGCCGTGCGGCGCGTGTGCCACGCCGCCTACCAGCCGCGCTGCGCGAGCAGTTGCCCGTGCTCGAGCTTTGAGCTCTCCAGGCTGACCATCGCGGTGCCCAGGCCGCGCGACGCGGCGGCGACCCGCTCGGGGTCCTGCCAGTGAGTGGTGGCCTCCACGATCGCTCGCGCGCGCGTCGCCGGATCCTCGGCCTTGAAGATGCCCGAGCCCACGAACACACCTTCGGCGCCCAGCGCCATCATCAGCGCGGCGTCGGCCGGCGTGGCGATTCCTCCGGCGCAGAACAACACCACCGGCAGGCGCCCCGCGCGCGCCACTTCGCGCACGAGCTCAAGCGGTGCGCCGAGCTCCTTGGCGGCCGTCGCCAGCTCGTCTTCCGCGAGCGCGCCAAGCCTGCGGATCTCGCCGGTGATAAGGCGCATGTGACGCACCGCCTCGACGATGTCGCCCGTTCCCGCCTCGCCCTTTGAGCGGATCATCGCGGCGCCCTCGCCGATGCGCCGCAGCGCCTCGCCGAGGTTGGTGGCGCCGCACACGAACGGCACCTTGAACGCCCACTTGTCGATGTGGTTGCGCTCGTCGGCGGGCGTCAGCACCTCGGACTCGTCCACGTAGTCGACCTCGAGCGCCTGCAGCACCTGTGCCTCGACGAAGTGGCCGATGCGAGCCTTGGCCATCACGGGGATGCTCACGGCCTCCTGGATGCCGGCGATCATCTCCGGCGCCGACATACGCGCCACGCCGCCGTCGCGCCGGATATCGGCCGGCACGCGCTCGAGCGCCATCACCGCAGCGGCGCCGGCCTCCTCGGCGACGGTGGCCTGCTCGGCCGTGACCACGTCCATGATCACCCCGCCCTTGAGCATCTCGGCAAGGCCGGCCTTGACGCGGAAAGTGGACTCCTCGCGCATACGCTGAGTCTAGCCAGGTGGCGCGTCCGCAAATCGCCGCGCGCCGAGCGCCGGACGCGCTCTCGCGGGGTGCGAGCGCGGGACGAGATACTTCAGCAGCTATGACACAGAGCGCCCTCGACCTCGTGCGCTCCATCTACGCGCGCTGGGAGCGCGGCGACTTCGGCTCGGTCGAGTGGGCGCATCCGCAGATCGAGTTCGAATACGCAGACGGTCCCGAACCCGGCCGCTGGACAGGGCTGGAGGAGATGTCGGCGCGCTACGCGGACTGGTTGCGCGGCTGGAAGGACTTCCGCGCCGAGCCGGAGCGCTATTTCGCGCCCGACGAGCGGCGCGTGCTCGTGTTCGTGCGCAACACGGCTCGTGGCCGCGCGAGCGGGCTCGAGCTGGACCTGCGGTCAGTGGCGAACTACTTCGAGGTCGACCACGGCAAGGTCGTGAGGCTGGTCCTCTACTGGGATCGCGAGCGTGCGCTCGCCGACGCGGGGATCGCGGGAGATCAATGAGATCCCGCCGGTACATGTACCGGCGGGCCGGGCCGTGCATGCACGGCCCGGAGGGAGCCGTACATGTACGGCTCCCCGCC
>DASZFR010000116.1:0-12711 GCA_035939635.1 Solirubrobacteraceae bacterium | reverse complement strand
CAAACGGAGATGTGATCGTCGTCGACGGCGATCCCGACCGCTCGGCGGCCGAGCCGTTCGCCGAGCTGCGCCAGGCGCACCCCGACGTCTCGGCCCGCTACATCGCCAGCGAGCCGGGCATGACCCTGCAGCGCAACAAGGGAATCGACGCCTCACGCGGCAACGTGGTGGTGTTCATCGACGACGACTGCACGGTGGAACCGGATCTCTTCGAGGCACTGGCGCGCGTGTACCGCGATCGGTCGGTGATCGGGGCCACGGGCCTGATTCTCGAACCAGCCAACGCGCGGTTTGCCAGCAACGGCCGGCTGCGGCGCCTGCTGATCGGAGGCGGCCAGGAAGGCACCATGAACCGCTTCGGCTTTCGCCGGCCGTTGGTGGACCTCGAGCGAGCGCACGAGATGCAGTTCATGTACGGGCCGCTGATGTCGGCACGGCGAGAGTATGCGGCCGACGTTCGCTTCGACGAGAGCCTCGGCGCCTACGCGCTGGGCGAGGACGACGACTTCTCCTACCGGCTTTCACGCCGCGGGCGGCTTCGCTACGAGCCCACCGCCGTGGTGCACCACCACGAGATGGGCAGGCGCGGTATGGACCTGCGCAAGATCAACCGCATTCACGTGGTCAACAAAACGTATCTGTTCCACAAGAACTTTCCGGTGACGCTCCGCGCGAGAGCCTGTTTCGCGGCGCTGCTGGGAATGCTGTTCATTCACCGGGTGCTCAACCGCGAGTGGTCGGGACTGCTCGGCCTGACGGACGGACTCAAAGAGGTACGGCGCTCGCGACGGCGCGATCGGGCCCGCGACGGCGCGCGCCCGCGCCGGCGCCAGCGCGCCCTCGCCGCGCTCGCGCTGCCCGCGCTCGTCGCCGGTCTGCTGGTCGCACCCCTGGCTCAGGGCGTCGGCGCGAACCACCGGGATATCGACCGAGCCGCGCTGTACCGGACGCGTCCCGGGGACACGCATCGCGGGGCAGCCCGCACGGCGGGCGTGCTCGTGACCCGCGATGCGCAGCGCTCGCCGGTCCAGCACGCGGCCGCGTCGCGCCGAGACCGCGTCGAGCCCGACGGAGACGCGGACGACGCCCAGCCGGACATCGACGACTGAAGCTTCATAGCCGCTTGCGAGCGCTGCTCTTGGTCCCGCGGCGCGATCAACCGTAGACGCGCCCATCCCTCGAGAAGGTGCCATGATGCGTGCAAAGCGCGACAGGGAGGAGCGGCATGTATGACCACGTGATCATCGGCGCGGGTTCGGCAGGGTGCGTGCTGGCGGCACGCCTGTCTGAGGACCCCGACACGCGCGTTCTTTTGCTCGAGGCCGGACCGCCGGACACCAACGAGCTGATCGCGATCCCCGCCGCGTTCAGCGCGCTGTTTCGCACCGACGTCGACTGGGACCACTCCACGGTGTGGGAGGCGCAGCTGCACAACCGCCGCATATATCTGCCGCGCGGCAAGACGCTCGGCGGCTCCTCGTCTCTGAACGCGATGATCTACATCCGCGGCAACCGCGCCGACTACGATGAATGGCGCGACGAGGGCGGCTGCCCGGGCTGGGGCTTTGACGAACTGCTGCCGTACTTCAAGCGCGCCGAGGACAACGAACGCGGCGCCGATGAGCTCCATGGCAGCGGCGGCCCGCTGTCCGTCACCGAGGGACGCGCCCGCACACCGATGGCTCCCCTGTTCTTGCAGGCGGCCGAGGCTTACGGACTGGCTCCCAACGGGGACTTCAACGGGCCCTCCCAGGACGGCGTGGGCTGGTACCAGGTCACGCACCGCGACGGCGCGCGAGCGAGCGCGGCCCGCTGCTACCTGCACCCGGTGATGGATCGGCCCAACCTCGAGGTGCGCACGCGCTGCCACGTGCTCAAGCTGCTCTTCGAGGGCGGTCGCGCAGTTGGCGCCGCAGGCCTCGACGCCGGCGGCGAGCCGTTTGAGGTCCACGCCGACGGCGAGGTGATCGTGTCCTGCGGGGCGTATGACTCGCCCAAGCTGCTGATGCTGTCGGGCATCGGTCGCCCGGAAGAGCTCGAGCTGCTGCAGATCGACACCGTGGCGGAGTGCCCGGAGATCGGCGCAAACTTGCAGGACCACCCCAACGCCGGGTGCGTGTGGCTGACCGACCGCGAAGACAGCCTGTTCGGCGCGCTCAACGACGAGAACCTCGAGCGCTTCGAGCGCGGCGAAGGGCCCTTGACGTCAAACGTGGCCGAGGTGGGCGGCTTCCTGCGCACGCGCGAGGGCCTCGAGGCCCCCGACATCCAGCTCCATTTCGCCGCGGCGATGTTCGCCGCCGAGGGCCTCGTTCCGGCCGACGCGCACGGCCTCGCCTGCGGCGCGTGCGTGCTCAAGCCGCGCAGCCGCGGCTTCGTCGCGATCGGCTCTCCCGACCCGACGGCGAAGCCGATCATCGTGCACAACTACTACGACGACCCCGACGATCTGCGCACCGCGATCGACGGCACCCGCACGGTGCTTGAAATCGCGCGCCACAGCCCCCTGGCGGAGACGATCAGCGGGCCGCTGTTCGTGCCCGCGTCGGACTCAGACTCCGACATCGAAGCGCACGTGCGGGCGACGACGCAGACGCTGTATCACCCCGTGGGCACGTGCAGGATGGGCTCGGACGCCACGTCCGTGCTCGACCCCGAGCTGCGCGTTCGCGGCGTGCAGGGGCTGCGCGTGGTGGACGCCTCGGTGATGCCAACGGTGCCGCGCGGCAACACCAATGCCCCCACGATCGCCGTGGCCGAGCGCGCAGCAGACCTGATCAGGGGTATGCAGCCGCTCGCGCCGGCCAGCGTGGACACCGCCACGGCCGCCGTGTAGGGCGAGGCGGCCGGGGGCGGCGGCGCATCGGTCCGACAGCGCCGCCGCCTCGAGGGACCGGCCCGGGCTCATGGGCCATCCTTCGCCTGCCCCGAGGGGCGACAGCGCGGGCGATCAGCTCACGCACCGGCGCGCAGGTGATAGCCGTAGCGCGCCAGCAACGGCCACGTGACCGCCGCGACCGACGCGCGGTCGCGCAGCGGCATCGCCGCCCGCCACTCGTCATCGAGCTTGACGCGCACGGTTCCGCTGTCAAAGCGCATCGGGTTACCCGACACGCTGTGGGAGGGCTCCAGCACTAGCTCCCCTGGCGAGCCCGGCGCCGGGGCATCGGCGCATCCGAACGGCGCGAGGATCTGCGACACGACGCCAGACGGGTCTGCCACGAAGTCCTCGTAGCGCACCCGGTCGTGTCGGTGGGCCGTCGCGCAGAGCAGCTCCACGACGGCGTTGTGCGTAGTCCATCGAGCGGCGCTCGCGCGCACGGACTGGCGCATCATCTCCTGCTTGCGCCAATGGATCTCCGGCCGCTCGCGCCTGCGCCCCCACGAGTACGCGACCGCGCGCGGATCGCGAATCAGGTGCACGACGTGCAGCTCGATGCAATCCAGCCGCGCCAGCGCCAGGCCGTGTCGCGGGTCCTTACTCGAATCCACGATCACACGCGCCCCGGCGACGTCGAGGATCGCCCCGTAGAGCCGCTCGATCAGCTCGCCGTACTCGCGCAGCGCGCGGCGCATCGGACCGGGCGCGTTGAGCGCGAGCGCGGGTATGCGGCGCTTGTGGTCCACCTGGGCCTTCAGGCGCTGCGCGGCGAGCTCGTCCACATCAGCCGGCTCCGAGCCGAACGCCGCGAATGACACCTCGCGCCAGAAACCGCAGTCGTGAAACGGAGCCCCGCAGCCGCACAGCTGGTTTTCGCCAAAGGACCGCTGCCAGATGAACTGCAGCTCGCCCAGCGAACAGAACCCGTCGCGCATTCCGATCGCGCGGTCCAGCAGCGTGCTGCCGCTGCGCGCCGCTCCGGCGATGAACAGCACCGGTATCCGGCGGCGTGCGCGCGGGTGCTCCGGCGTCAAGCCTCCGGGCGCCATTTCAGTAGCGGCCATCGCGCCTCTGCCCGTCTGCGCGCAGGCAATCGCCGGCGGGCGTGCGTGATCGCCGCGCGCCTCGCTCGCCGCGCGGACCAGGCGCGTACGCCCGCTTGTGCGGCGCCTGTGCGCCGTGATGTCGTTTGTGGCCGAGCCGGTGGCCCGGTCGCTCAAATCCCCCCAGGACTATCCCCCTTTGATCGTCCCGGCTTTCGTCCCTGAACTAGCGAAAGAGGATACGCGATAGACGGCCCGCGATCCAGCGCCGAGCGCCGGCGTGCGCGACGCCGCGAGGCGGCTCGCCATCCGACGCCAGACCCTCCGGACCGCCACCCAGGGCAGGGACGCCGACGTGGCGAGGCAGGCCCGTGATCTGCTACAGGTTCGGCGATGAGCACGCTCCCGCTCACGGGCGGCTGCAACTGCGGTGCCGTCCGCTTTGAGATCGCCGAGCCTCTGTTTAGCGCGCGGTATTGCCATTGCACGCGCTGCCAGCGGCGGACGGGAACGGCGGCGTCGGCGAGCGCCGCAATGGCGCCCGGTTCGTTTCACATCGTCGGCGGCGAGTCGGCGCTCAAGGCGTGGAGGCCGGTCGACGGGCACGAAAAGTGGTTCTGCGGCGAGTGCGGCTCGGCGATCTTTACCCGTGACCCCAACGATCACGCCAAGACCGGCGTGCGGCTGGGCGCGATCGATGGAGACCCGGGAATTCGTCCGGAGTTCCGGCAGTTCGTGGCCTACGCAGCGTCGTGGGAGACGATCCCCGACGACGCGCTGCCACGCTACCCAGAGCGCCGCCCCGAGCAGTAATCGAGCGCGACCGCCGGCGCGGCAAGGCTCGCCGCGGCGATTGGGCCGCCCCTGGACGGCGCGGTGCGCAAGCGATCAGTAGCCGACGCTGTAGTGGCTGATGTGCCGGCAGCGGTCGAGCTTGAAGTGGCGTTGCGAGACCGTGCTGAGGTACACCACGATGCCGGGCGACTGGCAGTGGATCACGCCGGAGATGCCGGACACGTGCGCGTGCACCACGGTGCGCGGGTTGGTGCCGGTCCACACGTAGTTGCGCGTGTCGTTGGCGTAGATCACGTTGCGACCGTTGCCGGCCCTGATCACCGCGGTCTGGCGGCGCGGCTCGCCGCTCGGGTGATAGTCGGCCCAGATCACGTCGCCGATGTCTCCGCCCACGATCGTGTCGTTGCCGTAGCCGCCCAGCAGCCAGTTGTGCACGCCGTCGAGCCCCACGAGCGTGTGGCTGCGGCCGGCTCGGCCCTTGTCCATCTTCAGGCACTGCTTCGCCGGCCACCCAGCCTCGCTGGTGCTGGCGGCTCGCGCAACCGCGCCGCCTTCGTTGTCGAAGACGAGGACTTCTTCCGCCCCGCCGGGCGCTTCGTCGCCCGCCGGCGCTTCGCCGTCCGAGGGCGCTTCGTTTTCGTTTTCTTCGCCGAATCCTTCGCCGTCTGCGCCCGTCGATTCTTCTTGGGCTTGCTGCTGCGCTTCGGATGCTTCGTCGCCCAGCACGGTGGCAGCCCTGCTTCGCACGCGTCCTGCGGCGAGAGTTCTTGCTTTTCGCGCGCAGTAGGCGGTATACAGCCCGGCGTCAAAGCGCGCAGTTCCGCGCAGGCCGTGCGTTTGATTCGGCGGCTGCGCCGCGCCGGCGGTCGTGGCGAACAGCCACACGACCGCGACCGCGGACAGCGACACAGCGGGCGTCGCGAGCAGCCGTGCGGTGGTGGGGGTGCGGGCCGACCGGCTTCTCATCGTGCGTCGGTGCCATCGGCGCGCACGGCGCCGCTGCTGAGGCTTGCGTAGGGTCGCTGGCCAAGCGTCCGAGCGATGCGCCCCGGCCCGGCCCCGTGCAGGCGCCGGCCGGGTGCGGGTGTTAGGCGGTGAGCTCGCGGGCGAGCGAGTCGAATACCAGCACGTAGGCGTCAACCGCCTCGTCGGTGTGCGCGACCGACAGCGTCCACTCCTCCTCGCGCCCGGGAGTCATGAAGATGCCGCGGTTCATGCTGTACAGCCACGCAAGCTCGGTGAGCTCCACGTCCTGGTTTGCCTTGAACGTCTCGTAGTCGACGATCGCGCTCGGCGAGAAAGTCACACAGCCCTTGGCCCCGATGCCGATCGCGTAGCCCGGCAGCCCGTGGCGGTCGATCACGCCCTGACAGCCAGACACGATGCGCTCGTTGAGGCGGTCCAGGTGTTCGTAGGCAGCGGGCGTGAGCACCTCGCAGAGGCTCGCGTGCGCGGCGGCCATCGCCAGCGGATTGCCGTTGTAGGTGCCGACCTGGTACACGGTGCCGTCCTCGACCACCCGCATGATCTCCTCGCTGCCGCCGACCGCGGCGGCCGGGAGGCCGCCGCCGAGCGTCTTGGCGAGCGTGACCATGTCGGGCTGTACGCCGAAGCGCTCGCAGGCACCGCCCGCGGCTATCGCCAGGCCTGTCTTGACCTCGTCGAAGATCAACACGACGCCGTGGCGGCGCGTGAGCTCGCGCACTTCCTCCAGGTAGCCCGGGCGCGGCAGAACCACGCCGAGGTTCATCATCGCCGCCTCCATGATCACGCACGCCGGCTTACGGCCTTCGCGCTCGAGGCGTTCGATGCGCCGCTCCATCGCGCCGGCGTCGTTGAACGGCACCGCAATCGTCAGCCGCGCGACCGCGTCGGGAACGCCGGCGCCGTACGGCAGCGACTCATAGTTCTCTCGGTCGCCGATGCGGTCGTATTCGACGCCGATCGACACCATGACGGCGTCGTGATGCCCGTGGTAGGAGCCGAAGATCTTGACGATCTCGTCGCGGCCGGTGTAGCCGCGCGCGATGCGGATCGCGTCCATCGTGGCCTCCGAGCCGGAGTTGAGAAAGCGCCAGCGGTCAATGCCGAAACGGCGCTTGAGCTCTTCCGCGACCGCGATACCTTCCTCGGTTGTGGCGGCGAAGTGGGTGCCCAATCCCGCCCTGCGGCGAATCGCCTCCACGATCGCCGGGTTTGCGTGTCCTTGCACCATCGAGCCGAACCCGTTGTGGAAGTCCCACATGCGGTTGGCGTCGACGTCGTGGATCACCGGTCCGGCGCCCGTCGCGAGGTAGATCGGCCACGGGTCGCGCGCTTGGTAGCTGGACGCCACCCCGCCCGACAGCGATTCGCGCGCGCGCCGGTACATCGCCAGCGAGCCTTGCGTGCGCGCGTCGAGCTCGGCGCGCTCGCGCTCGGCCAGCGAGCGGATGCGCTCGCGGTCGAGCTGTGCCGTGGCGCTCGTGGCCATCGTCATAGCTTAGGTCGCGCGTGCGGCGCGACAGCCTCGTGACGGCCCACCGCGCGGGCGGTGGGCTTGAAAGGATGCGGCGATGCGCACAGGCACCTACTCGATTGTCGCGCGCGACGAGTCCAGCGGAGAGCTCGGCGTCGGCGTGCAGTCGCACTGGTTCTCCGTAGGCTCGGTGGTCACGTGGGCCCGCGCGGGCGTTGGCGCCGTGGCCACGCAGTCGGTCGCAGAGGTGGCACACGGGCCAAACGCACTGAACGAGATGCAGCGTGGCACCTCGGCCGCGCAGGCGCTCGCCGCGGTGCTCGAGCTCGACGCGCAGGCGCGCTTTCGCCAGCTGGGCGCCGTCGATGCACGCGGCGAAGCGGCTGCGCACACCGGAGACGGCTGCATTCCCTACGCCGCGCATGTGATCGATCGCGGCTTTGCCTGCCAAGCGAACATGATGGCCGGCGAGACCGTTCCCGGCGCGATGGCCGATGCCTTTCGCGCACACGAGGGAGACCTCGCCGAGCGACTGCTGGCGGCGCTGGACGCGGCCCAGGGCCAAGGGGGTGACCTGCGCGGGCGCCAGTCGGCGGCATTGCTGGTGGTGCCGGCGGGCGGCGAGCCGTGGCGCACGCGCTTTGACGTGCGCGTCGACGACCATCCCGACCCCCTGGCCGAGCTGCGCCGGCAGCTGGGCCTCGCACGCGCGTACGAGCTTGCCGGCCGCGCCGACGAGCTGCTGGCGCAGGGTGCGCGCGAGGACGCGCGCCGCGCCTACGTGCAGGCGGCAGAGCTGGCGCCCGAGGCGGCCGAGCTGACGTTCTGGGCGGGGCTCGCGATCGGCGCAGACGACGTCCAGGCCGGCCTGCAGCTCGTGCGTACCGCGGCCGCGGCGAATCCAGCGTGGCTGGAGCTGCTCGAGCGGCTGCCGGCCGAGCTGGAGCCCGCGGCGCAGTCGTTGCGCGACGCGCTGTGAGGGGGCGCGAGCCCAGCGCGTGGCTTAAGCTGCCGAACAGGTATCTGTCAGGCCCAGCGAAGGAGGAGAAGTGGCACTGAGCGCGAGCATGCCCAGGTCGGTGGCGCACGGGATCGACGACGTGCGCGCTCTGAAGGACCAGATCGTCGGCCCCAGCGCGTGGCGCGAAGTGAGCCAGGAGATGATCGACCGCTTCGCCGAGCTCACCGGCGACGATCAGTGGATCCACACGGACGCGGAGCGCGCGCGGGCCGAGAGCCCGTTCGGCACCACCATCGCACACGGCAACCTGACGCTGTCACTGATCGACGGCATGCGCAAAGAGCTTGGCGAGTGGAGCGGCTTCAAGCTCGGGATCAACTACGGCTGGAACAAGGTGCGCTTCCCCGCGCCGGTGCCGTCGGGATCGCGCGTGCGCTGCTATGCGCAGATCGTCGAGGTCACGGACCTGGGGGGCGGCTGGCATCAGGTCGTCACGCGCTTCACCGTCGAAATTGATGGCGCTGAGAAGCCCGCGTGCGTGGCCGACAGCGTGGGCCGCGCGCTCGTCGAGGACGCGTAGGGGCCACGATGAGCAAAATCCTGTTCGCGCCGGTTGGCGCTGTTGCGGGCAAGCTCGCCGGCTTGGTTGGCAAGCGGGTGTTCACGCGGGTGTGGTCACTCGTCGACGGCGAGCAGCCGCCCGACCCCAAGCGCCGAGACATCACGTGGTCAAAGCTGTTGGTGGGACTGCTGCTGCAGGGCGCGATATTTCGCGCCGCGCGCGGTCTTTTCGACCGCGCCGCGCGCCAAAGCTTCAGCAAGCTCACCGGCACGTGGCCCGGGGAGCAGCGGCCCGACTCTTCCTGACGGCTCCGGGTAACGTCCTTGCGATAGCCGTGCGTTGCCCGCGAGAAGAAGCTGAACCACAGCCAAGAGGAGGATGCCAATGGGTCTGCTCGGCGCCGCGGTGAACCTGAATCACCCCGCACACGTCGTGCACTGGCATTTCATCCAGCTGTCGGTGCCCAACATCGTCGTAATCGGGGTGATGTTTGTCGTTTTCTTCGCCGCGATCCTGCTGCCCTTCCCCGGTGCGGCGCGGCGACGGAGCGCCTCGTGAGCACCGCCACCCCGGCCTCGCATCCCTCCTGGACCGACCGCGTGCGCGAGGCGGCGGTGCGCGCGCTGCCGCCGGAGAAGCTCCTCCCCTCCGGCCAGCCCACCTACGTGGCCTCATGGATCTACGTGTTCGGCGTCGCGAGCATCTCGGCGCTCGTCGTGATCATCACTTCGGGCTGCATCCTCGCGCTGAAGGGACCCGCGTGGTGGCACTACACGGGCGTGGGTCATTTCTTCAACAGCATGCATTTCTGGTCGGTGCAGCTGTTCTTCTTCGCGATGGTCGTGCACCTGTGGGGCAAGTACTGGATGGCCTCCTGGCGCGGCGGGCGCGCGCGTGTGTGGATCACCGGCGCGATTACCTTCCTCGTGGCGATACCCACGGCATTCACGGGCTATCTGTCCCAGCAGAACTTCGACGCGCAGTGGATCTCGACGCAAGCCAAGGACGCGATCAACTCCGTGGGTGCGGGCGCGTTCTTCAACGTGACCAACTTCGGCCAGATGTACAGCTACCACGTGCTCCTGCTGCCCGTCGCGGTGACCGTGCTCGTCGCCGCGCACGTACTGCTCGTGCGCCGCCACGGGGTGGTACCGCCGTTTGACGTGGAGGCGCGGCGCGCTCAGCTGACCGCTGCGGCGGGTGCGACGGGCGCACCCGGGAGCGGCGCCGGAGACGGCGCGTGAGCGCGTCGCGGCGCGATGCGCGGCGAGCGACGCTCGAGTGGCGCGGTCCGTACGCGCCGTATGACCTGATCAAAGAGTTCGTGATCGCGCTCGGCGTGATCACGCTGCTTGCGATCGTGCTGACGCTCCTGTTCTCTTCGCCAGACGACAAGCCGAGCACAATCGCGCAGTGGTCGCGCCAGACGCCGGTCAACTTCCTCGACACCGCGACCAAAGAGCTCGACGGTACGAGCCCGACGGCCGAATACGGGCCGCCGTACAACCACAACGGCAAGGGCCAGCACATCGCCTTCGTCCGCCTGCAGAAATGGCTCGGCGTCAGCCACCCCATAAATACCGCCTACGACTACGTGCTCAACCCGCTGAAAATGGTCACCGGGCAGCCCGCGCTCACCGGCGCGGTCGCTCAATACCAAGCGGCGAGCGAAAAGCAACACACCGCCTGGGCCGAAGCGTACGACAAGCCGCTTGAAGAATTCGCCAAGGCCGAAGAAGAAAAAAAGACGCCCCCGAGCAGCGTGAAGGTCGACGAAGCGACGGGGGCCGTCAGCGTGCAAGCGGGCACCGCGGGGCCCGTCCCGGCGATGATGTCCGGCCTGCTCGCGCTCGCCCAAAGCGGGGGCCTCGACGGCGATCTGCTGACGAGCCGGCAGTTCTACCAGACCGACTACACCAAGCCGCTGCTGCTGATGGCCGACGGCGGGCCGCTCGCGTCGCGCGCAGAAGAACAGCACCTGGTGGGCGATCAGTGGGGGATCATGAACGAGACCGGCAGCTACCCGGGTCAGGCTTGGCTGTGGCTGTACACGCTCTGGTACCAGGTGGAACCGTTCAAAGCCTCCGCCAACGCAGACGTGCTGGTGCTGCTCGTGATGGGCGTGTTGAGCATCGCCCTGATCTGCATCCCGTTCATCCCGGGCATCCGCGACCTGCCGCGGCTGATACCGATCCATCGCCTGATCTGGCGCGAGCACTATCGCTCTGGCGCCCTGCCCGCGCAGCGCTCCTCGTCTGGAGCGCCGTAGGCAAGCGACCTCGCGGCACGGCGCTAGGTGACCGCAATGGCCACGGGCGATGCCACATCGGGTGCGGGCGCGCTTGTGAACGTCGCGCCGCGCTGGCTTTAGTCTGTGGGCATGGAACCGGACCGCGCACGCGAACTGCTCGCCGCCGAGCGCGCCCGCATCGAACGCGAGCTCACGGCCCGCGAGCTCTCAGACCCCAGCGAAAGGGCCGGGCGCGAACCCGGTGACGAGGGGTCGGAGGACCTGTTCGAAACGGGACTCGATGACGCTCGCCGCGAGCAGCTGCAGGAGGAACTGGCCGCCGTGGCGCGTGCCGAAGAGAGGCTCGCGACGGGGACGTTCGGCCTGTCGGTGGAGAGCGGCGAGCCGATCCCCGATCAGCGTCTCGAGGTGCTGCCGACGGCCGAACGGACCGTCGCCGAGGACGAACGCAGGCCCTCCAGCTCTCGCGGCTAGAGGCGCTGGCCCGCGAAGAGCTCGCGCGCGATCCCGGCCAGCGCGTCGATGTCGTGCACGTCGGCGCTGCGCTCGTCCACGCACGCGGCAGGCACGTCACCGAGCGAACGGCGCAAGCGGTCAGTAACGCGGGCGTCGCGGCGCGCGAGTGCCTGAGCTTCGGCATCGGCGCGCGCGACCTTCCGCGCCAGGGACGCCCCGAGCTCGGGCTCAAGGCGCGCGGTCGTCTCCTGGGGATCGTTCGTCGCGCCGAGCAGCGTGTGGACCCTGTTGACGACCAGCGCGGCGCAGCGCATGTGCGCGTCGCGCAGCGCTCCTGCGAGAAACAACGCCTCGTCGGCCGCGGCGAGCTGTGGTGAGGACACGATCACGAACGCGGTGGACGGATCGGCCAGCAGCGCAGAGACGCCGCTTGCTCGATCGCGAAAGCCCTCGGCAAGCTTCCCGATCAGGGCAAAGAAGCGTGCGAGCTCGCCCAGCAGCGAGACCCCAAGCACGCGCGCCAGCGCGCCGGAGAGCGCGCCGGCGGCGCGCGCCGCGCTGCCGCCGGGAAGCGCGAGCAGCGCAAACGCGCGGCTGTCCAGGAACGCGCTGAGCCTCGCCGGAGCGTCGAGGAAGTCAAGCGCGTTGCGCGATGGGGGTGTGTCGAGCACGATCGCGTCGTACGTGTTCTCGTGCGCGATCTCGAACAGCTTTGCCATCGCGCTGTACTCCTGCGTGCCGGCCACGGCGCCAGACAGGTTGCGGTAGACCGAGTTCGCAAGAATCTGATCGCGCACGGTCGGGTCAGGCGCGAGCAGCGAGATCAGCTCGTCGAACGTGCCGCGTGCGTCCAGCATCATCGCCCACAGCTCGCCGCCCAGCGGCGAGCCGGCATCGCTGAATATGCGCGGCTCGACGAGTCCCGGCTTGTTGCCGAGCGCCCTCAGCCCGAGTGTCTCGGCAAGCCTGCGAGCGGGATCGATCGTGACGAGCGCCACGCGCCGGCCCTCCTCGGCGAGACCGATCGCAATCGCCGCCGACACGGTCGTCTTCCCGACTCCGCCGGCGCCCACACAGATCACGACTCTTGCGCCGGCAAGACGCTTGGCGACGCTGCTCACGACATCCGCCCGGCGAGAGCCTGCGCGAGCCGGCGGCCCTGCTCGTCCTCGGCTCCAGCATCCACCACGAACGGCAGCGACCGAACCGGCACGTTCGCCAGGACCCTGCGCATGCGCCGAAGCTGCACGCGCTGGGCACGTGCGCGGACGCCCAACGCGCTCGCGCGACGCACGGCGGGGTCG
>DASZFR010000115.1:0-4122 GCA_035939635.1 Solirubrobacteraceae bacterium | reverse complement strand
GGCCCTGCAGTTTGAGCTGCGGATCGCTTCGCAGCGCGGCGTGGCGCGCGTGCTGTGGTCCCCCTCGCTCGCGTTCCCCGGGCTGGCGGGCAGCGAGCGGCTGTCGCGTCGCACCAGCCTGCCGCCGCGCGCGCGCCTGCTCGCCCGCGATGGCAGCGTGCTGGCCGAAGGCACGCCGAGCGTGGCGGGCGCGCGCAGCTCGCCGCTGGGAGAACTCGCGAGCGCCGTCGTGGGCACGGTTGGCCCGGCCCCGGCCGCACGTCAGCCTGTACTTGAAGCTGCGGGCGTGCCGGCGGGCGCGCTCGTCGGCGTAAGCGGCCTCGAGGCGCTGTTCGACGAACGCCTGCGCGGCCGCCCGGGAGGCGAGTTGCTGGCGTCGTCGCCGACGGGCGTGCGCGTCCTGGTCAGCGCAGGGGCGAAACCGGCGCCGGCGCTGCGCACCACGATCTCGCCGCGCGTGCAGCGCGCAGCGGTGCTCGCCCTCGGCGGCCAGTACGGCGGCATCGTGGCGCTGGCTCCCACCAGCGGCGAGGTTCTCGCGGTGGCAGGGATCGGCCTGGACGGCCTGCAACCGCCGGGCTCCACGTTCAAGATGGTGACGCTCAGCGCGGTGCTCGAGGCGAAGGTCGCCAGCGCCCGCTCGAGCTTTCCCTACGCCACCTACGCGACGCTTGACGGCGTGAAGCTGAGCAATGCCGGCGGCGAGGAATGCGGCGGGACGCTGGAGGTGGCCTTCGCGGTCTCGTGCAACTCGGTCTTTGCGCCGCTGGGGGTCAAGGTCGGCGCCGCGCGCCTGGTGGCCGCAGCCGAACGGTTCGGCTTCAACCGTCCGACCGGCATCGAAGGCGCGCCCGCAAGCACGATCCCGCCCGCCTCACAGATACAAGGCGAACTGGACCTCGGCTCGACAGCGATCGGACAGGGTCAGGTGCTCGCCACGCCGCTGCAGATGGCGCTGGTCGCCGCCACGGTCGCCGACGGCGGGCGAAGGCCTCAGCCCACGTTCGCGCCGTTCGCCGGCGCCAACGGCGCGGGCCCGCGCGTGCTGAGCGCGTCGGTCGCTCACACGGTCAGGCGACTGATGGAGGCGGTGGTGCGCGAAGGCACCGGGACCGCGGCCGCGATCAGCGGGGTCGTCGTCGCCGGCAAGACCGGAACTGCCGAATTGAAGACCGCGTGCGGCGGCTCCGGCGCGTCCGGCGCGGGCGAAGCCCAGAGCGGCGAACCCCGCGGCGGAACCTGTGAGCCCGGCGCGGCCAGCGAAACTGCAAACACGGACGCCTGGTTTGCCGCGTTTGCGCCTGCCGTGCACCCGCGCGTCGATGTGGGCGTGCTGCTTGTCAAAGACGGCGCCGGCGGCGCGACGGCGGCGCCGGTGGCGCGCGAAGTGATGGAAGCGGCGCTCGCCCGCGGAAGCTAGGCGAGGTGGATCACACGTCGAGCGTGGCGGTCGCGCGCTTCGACGCGTTGTTTGGGTCGACGATCGTGATCTTCAGCGGACGGTTTTGCAGCGATTCGATCCGGATCTTGTACAGCAGCAGCGCTCCCTGCGTGGCGCCGTTGGCGGCGACCGAGTCGAGAACCGGCACTCGGCTCTCCGCGGGGACGATCCCGGCGCGGTAGGCGAATTCGTTGGTCGCGCCGGGCACCACCGGCGTGTAGAGATTGCCCTGCGTGTCGCTGATGATCAGCGCGGTCGCCGCCGGGTGCGGGATGGAGGTTTTGTTGAAGACCTGCAGGAAGACACCGAGCCACTCCTGTGCGGGTGTCAGCAGGCTCTGCCCGGCGGTCAGGCCCGCCAGGTAGGACGAGTCCTCAGTGTCAAACGGGCTCAGCTGCCGCGAGAGCTGGACCTGGTAGGCGAGCGGGCCCACGTCGAGATACGGCGCGTTTGCGCCCCCTTCGCCGGCGTAGGTGCCGGTGGTCACGTGCGTGTGCGAACTGCCGCAGCCGGCGAGCGCCAGCAGCGCCAGCACGGGCAGCATGAACGTCCGGAGCAAAGAGGTGCGCGCACGCCGGCACATCGCGACGCGGCAGTCTATCCAGCCGCCACAGTCACGCGCCGGCCCCGGCCTTCGTCGCGCTCGACGATCGAGCGCAGCCGGCGCATCGCGCGGCCGGTCTTGCGCCGCGCCCAGCGGCGCCCGGCGAGCGCCTCCATCAGCCGATCCGAAAGCGTATGCGGCTCGGTCTGCAGCGTGAACCGCAGGCGCGTGGTGCCGGGGGCGCCCTCGGAGAGCTCGTACACGGCGATCGTGCGGATGCGGTTGTTCTTGCCCATGCGCCCGACCTCGACGATCCTGTGTGGGCGCTCGACGTCCACGAGCGTGACGTCGCCCCAGCTGAAGCGGTTGGCGGGCATCTTCACGCGAAAGCGCGCGCCCGCGCCGCGCCCCACCGAGTCGAGGCGGGTGAGGTGCCAGTCGACCAGGTAGTGGTCTGAGAACTCGCTGTGGTTGGCGATGTCCTGCAGGTAGTCGAACACCTGCTCGCGCGGGGCGGATATGACGGTCGCTACGGTTACCGGGTCCACGGCCCGGCGCAGTCTGCCAGACCGCCGCCGGCGTGGGCGGGCGCGCTCAGGCGGACGCGCTCAGGCGGCGCGCCGTAAGGCGCACGGTGTGCCCGTGCTCGCAGTGGCGTACGAGCTCGGTGGCAGCCGGCGCGTGGCGGCGAAGCTGCCGGCACAGCTCGCACACGACTCCCCCCTGGCGACCCTCGTACAGGTGCACCTGCTCGCCCGTGAGCGGGGTGCGCCCGCAGTCCACGCAGCGGCTGCGGTCGGCCTCAAGGGCCCCGACGCCGCGGCGCAGCAGCACGCGCTCGAGGCCGTCGAGCTGGGGCAGGGATACCGGCATGGCTGAGGAGTTCGCCGCCCCATCTCGCGCTCCTGCCTGCGGGGTCGTCCGCGTCAAGCTGGGCCGCGGCCCGTTCGCGCGCTGCGGCAACAAGCGCTGCAATTTACGAGCTTTTTCGACGATTTTTGCCAAAATTTCGCGGGCCGGGGTAGACTTTGCCGTTCCACGGGTATCCCCGACGCCGTGGGAGAGGGTGCTTTTGCTTTGCTCCACTTTGGTGTAGGGCAGCCGCAATGGTTGGCCGAAGAGGCCAGCAACGATTCAAGCGCGAGGCGCCAGGTTCCTTGCTGTGCGGACCACGTCCACCGCGCGCGCACTGGAGAGGCGACGTGGACGCGCTGAGCACTGGAACCTTCGTCGGCGCCGGCTCCTTTCGCTGCTCGGCGTGCGGCTACACGCTCACGCTCGCAGGCCTTGACAGCCTCACCCCGTGCCCCAGGTGCGGGGGCGAACAGTTCGCCCGCGCGTCGCTGTTCAACACAGAGCGCATCGACCGCTCGGCGCGCGCGCTGGAAGCCGACACCGTGCCCGTGATGGCGGGTGCGGGCGGGGCCGAGCTGGAGCGCGCGCGGGCGCAGATCGGGGCGCCTGGCGATTACCTCTGCTACGAGGAGGGCGGTGAGGTTCGCGTGCTCGCGCTGTCACGCGAGTGGACCCGCGTCGGGCGCAGCCTCGCGGCCGACGTTCGCTTTGACGACCCCACCGTCTCGCGCCGCCACGCGCTGATCGTGCGCCAGGCAGACGGCGTGCGCGTGCTCGACGATCGCAGCCTCAACGGCGTGTTCGTCAACGGCACACGCGTGGAGGGAAAGGTGCTCAACGACGGCGACGAGATCGTCGTCGGGCGCTACCGCCTGCGCTTCTTGCAAGTCATGGACCCCGCCGAGCTGGCCGTCGCGGGACCCGACGAGAGCTCCTTCCATCCTGCCGGCTGAGCCGCTTCGCGCCGCCCAGGTGGCGCGCTCTGGGCGCCTCGCAGACCGCGCGGCCCCGCGTCGCGCGGGCGCGTAGTATCGGGCACACATGGGCCAGACGATCGCCGTGCTCTCACAAAAGGGCGGCACCGGCAAGACGACCACGGTGCGCACGCTTGCCGACGTCTTTCGCCGCAGCGGCGTGCGCACGCTGGCGATCGATCTCGACCCGCAGGGCAACCTGTCTGACTACTTCGACCTCAGCCCCGACGTGGAGCCGACGATCGCCGACGTGCTCGCCGGCCGCGCGAGCGCGCTGGAATCGATTCACGAGGACATCATCCCGGCGA
>DASZFR010000114.1:0-12005 GCA_035939635.1 Solirubrobacteraceae bacterium | reverse complement strand
AGGCCCTGACCGCCGTGCTCCTCGCTCAGCGCGATCCCTGGCCAGCCAAGCTCGCACAGCTCGCGCCACAGCGCGTCGTCGAAGCGCTGCGCTTCGGCCAGCTCACGCACCCGCTCGGCACCCGCGCGCTCGCCGAGCAGGTCGCGCGCCGTGCGCTTGATCTCGCGCTGGTCGTCGCTAAAACCGAAGTCCATGGTCAGGCTGCCGCCTTCAGGCGGGGCAGGCCGAGCACGCGCTCGGCGACGATGTTCTTGAGCACCTCGGTGGTGCCGCCCTCGATCGTGTTTCCGCGCGCGCGCAGCAGCTCGTAGCTCCAGCTCGTGTCGCCGGTCAGCGCTTCCGGGCCGACGATGTCGGCGGCGAGCTGCGTGAGCCGTTGGTTGGTCTCAGACCACAGCCACTTCACCAGCGAGCCCTCCGGCCCGGGCTGGCCGTAGCGTTCGACGTCGGTGAGCCCCTTCCACGCCAGCAGGCGGATCGACTCCGTGCGGACGTGCAGCTCGGCGAGCGCGTCGGCGTAGAGGGGGTCCTCGAGCAGGCCGCGCTCGCCCGCGATCGCGATCACGTCGTCGAGCAGCTGGCGCAGGCGGATCTGCAGCGCGAAGCCGAGCCCCGCGCGCTCGTTCATGAGCGTGGTCAGCGCGACGTTCCAGCCGTTGCCCACGCCGCCGACCACGTTCTCGTCGGGAATCTTCGCCTCCTCGATGAACAGCTCGTTGAACTCGGCTTCGCCGGTTATCTGGCGAAGCGGGCGCACCTGCACGGCATCCTGCTCCATGTCCATCAGGAAGTAGGTCAATCCCTTGTGCTTTGGCACGGCGGCGTCGGTGCGCGCCACGAGCATGCACCACTTTGAGTACTGCGCGCCGCTGGTCCAAACCTTCTGGCCGGTGACGACCCAGTCGCCGTTGCGCTTGACCGCGCGCGTTTTCAGCGACGCCAGATCCGAGCCGGCGTCGGGCTCGGAGAAGCCCTGACACCAGATCTCCTCGCCGGAGAGGATCGGCGCCAGGTAGCGCTCCTTCTGCTCGTCGGTGCCCCACGTCATCAGCGTCGGCCCGCCGAGCAACAGGCCGAGCACGTTGGCCGCCAGTGGCACCCGTGCGCGCCCGATCTCTTCGAAGTAGATCGCGGATTCGCTGGGAGTGGACCCGCGTCCGCCGTACTCGACCGGCCACGCAGGTGCCGCCCACCCCGCTTCATACAGGCGCCGCTGCCAGTCGCGCCGCCACGCCCACTGAGCCTCGTCGCCGGCCTCGGCCGGCTTCGGGTCCGGCGCGTTGTCCGCCAGCCACGCGCGCAGGTCGTCGCGGAAGGCGGTCTCGCGCTCGCTGAAAGTTAGGTCCATGCGACGCCAGAGCCTACTCCTCGGGCCACCGCTGCGCCCGGGTGCGGAGGGCGCAAACGCTCCCCGCTGTGGTGCGCTGCGCGGCCGCGCGGCGGACCGCGGCCCGTCAGGGCTGTGGCCTAGCCTGACTGTCGATGGACCGCTCCCCTCCCACAGTGCCGCCAAGCGAGTCGACAGCAGGAGCGGACACCTGCGCCCCGGAGTCGCTGCGCGTGGCGCACCTGGACGCCGACGCATTCTACGTGGCCGTCGAGCTGCTGCGCCACCCCGAGCTGCGCGGCCGCCCCGTGGTCGTCGCCGGATCGGGCCCGCGCGCCGTGGTGACCACCGCGAGCTATGAGGCGCGCCGCTACGGGGTGGGATCGGCGATGCCCGCGGCGCGCGCGCGGCGGCTGTGCCCGGAGGCGGTGTTCTTGCCGCCCGACTTCACGACCTATCGCGAGACCTCGGCGAAGCTGATGGCGATCGTGCGCTCGCACGTGGAGCGGGTGGACGTCGTCGGGCTCGACGAGGCCTATCTCGACGTGCAGGGGCTGCTCAGCCCGCGCGCGGCCATGCGCAGGCTTGTCGTTGAGATCAACCGCAGCTTGCAGCTGACCTGCTCGGTCGGCATCGGCCCCAACAAGCTCGTCGCGAAGGTGGCCTCCGACGCAGACAAGCCGGCGGGCTTTGTGGTGCTGACGCGCGCACAGGCCTGCGCTCGGTTCGCGCTCTCGCCGCCGGGGATCGTGCCCGGAATCGGCCCCAAGACCTCACAGCGCCTCTCGCGGCTCGGGCTGAACACGCTCGGCGACCTCGCCAACGCGCCGGAGGGGCTGCTGACGGCGAACTTCGGGCCCAACCACGGCCACGACCTCATCCGCCGCGCGCGCTTTGAAGGGGGCGGCGAGATCGGCACGCCGCACAAGGTCGCCTCGGAGTCGCGTGAGCGCACGTTTGACGAAGACCTGCTCGATGCGGGACGCATGCGAGGCGCGCTGCAGCGCATGAGCACCGAGCTCTGCGAGAGCCTCGCTCGGCACGGACGGAGCGGTCGCACGATCGGCATCAAGGTGCGCCTGGACAACTTCACCACAGTCACGCGCGCGCGCACGCTGCGCGAGCCCACGTGCGACGCGCAGCTGGTGGCGCAGGTTGCGCTGCGCCTGCTCGACGAGTACGCGCCGCCGCGCCCGGTGCGCCTGCTCGGGGTGCGCGTGGCCGGGCTCGGCCCGAACGCGCGCGCCGGCGCCGGTGAGGACACCGAAGGCGGCGCGGCCCGTAACGATGCGGACGAGGGGGTACCCAGCGCCGGCGCGGCGGGGGGGCAGCTCGGTCTCCCGGTCTAGGGGCACGCCGCCGCCGGCCACGCCAACGCCTTAGGATCAACGACGCCGTGGCGCTGATCGAGGTTCAGGACATCGTGCTCGACTGCGAGGGCAGCGGCGAGGGGCCGCCGCTCCTGCTGATCATGGGGATGAGCGGCTCCGCTCTGCACTGGGGTGAGCCCTTCCTCGGCGAGCTGCGGCGCGATTTCGAGGTGCTCGCGTACGACCACCGTGGCGTCGGGGCCTCGAGCCGGCTAGAGGGGCCGCTGACGATCACCCAGCTCGCGCAGGACGCCGCGGGGCTGCTCGACGCGCTGGGGATTGCCTCGGCGCACGTGCTGGGCATCTCGATGGGCGGCATGGTCGCGCAGGAGCTCGTGCTCGCGCGCCCGGACCTCGTGCGCACGCTGACACTGGGGTGCACGTACTGCGGCGGTCCCGGCAGCTCGCTGACGTCGCCCGAGGTCTTCCAGCGGCTGGCCGAGCCGATGATGGCCGGCGACCGTGAAGGGTCGCTGCGCGCAGCGTGGGAGATCAACGTCTCGCCGCAGATGGCGCGCGACCCCGAGGCGCGCGAGCGCTACATGCAGATCGCGCAGACGCGCGCGGTCGCGGTGCCGGTGATCATGGCCCAGCTGCAGGCGATCGCCGGGCATGACACGAGCGCGCGTCTCGGCGCCGTGACCGCTCCGACGCTGGTGGTGCACGGAACCGAGGACCTGCTGCTCGCGCCGCAGAACGGGCGCCTGATCGCGTCCCTGGTCCCAGGCGCGCGGCTGGAGATCATGGACGGGGTGGGGCATCTGTTCTTCTGGGAGCAGCCGCAGCGCTCGGCCGACCTCTTGCGCTTGCACGCGGCGGTCCCGGCATAGCCGCAACGGCAGGCGCCCTCCCGCTGGCGATCCGCTCGGGTGCGGTCACGCTGGCCGGCGAAGAGGCGGGGGAGGGGCCGGCGGTGGTGTTGCTGCACGGGCTCACCGCCACGCGCCGCTACGTGGTCATGGGCTCGCGCGTGCTCGAGCGCAGCGGGCTGCGCGCCATCGCCTACGACGCGCGCGGTCACGGCGCGTCCTCGCCCGCGCCCGGCGAATACGGCTACGAACGCTTGGTGGACGACCTGCGCTCGGTGCTCGACGAGCTGCAGATCGAGAGCGCCGTGCTCGCCGGCGCGTCGATGGGCGCACACACCGCGCTCGCGTTCGCGCTCGCGCACGCGTCCCGCGTCGCGGCGTTGTGTGTGATCACGCCGGCGTATGACTCCGACGTGGCCGACACCGGGCGCTCGCTGGAGCGCTGGGACGCGCTCGCGGCGGGGCTGCGCACAGGCGGCGTGGAGGGATTCGTGCGCGCCTACGACCTCGCGACCGTGCCCGAGCGGTGGCGCCACACAGCGGAGACCGTGCTGCGTCAGCGTCTGTCGGCCCACGAGCATCCCGAGGCTGTGGCCGACGCGCTTGAAGCGGTGCCGCGCTCGCGGCCGTTTGCACGCTTTAGCGATCTCGGCGCCATCACGGCGCCGGCGATCGTGGTCGGCAGTCGCGACGAGGCGGACGCGGGCCACCCGCTGGCGCTCGCGCGACGCTATGCGGCGGCGCTGCCGCGCGCGCGCCTCGTGGTCGAGGACGAGGGCCGCTCGCCGCTGGCGTGGCAGGGCGGCGCGCTGTCGCGGCTGATCGTCGAGCTGGCGGCGACGGTGGCTGCGTGACCGAGCTGGTGCGAACGCCCGACGGGCGCACGCTGGCGGTCGAGAGCTACGGCGATCCCGCCGGGAAGGCCGTGCTCGTACTGATGGGGACGCCGAACTCGCGCTTGCTTTACGGCCCCACGGTGGCCGACGCCGCGGCGCGCGGCCTGCGGCTGATCAGCTACGACCGTCCGGGCTACGGACGCTCGACGCGGCAGCCCGGCCTCAGCATCGCCGACGCGGCCGCAGACGTGAGCGCGATCTGCGAAGCGCTTCACATCGGCGACCTCGTCGTGTGGGGGCTCTCCGGCGGTGGCCCCCCTGCGCTCGCGTGCGCGGCGCTTCTGCCGCAGATCGTCACGGCCGCTGCGTCGCTCGCTTCGCCGGCGCCGTTTGACGCCGACGGGCTGGACTATTTCGCCGGCATGGGCGAGGAGAACGTCGAGGAAATCAAGCTCTCGATCACAGATCCGACCGCGGCCCAAGCCAGGGTCGAGGCAGACCGCGCAGGGATGCTCGCGATCACCCCGGATCAGCTCGCGTCGCTCATGCCCACGCTGCTCAGCCCGGTCGACGCAGCGGTTCTCGACGCGCCCCTGGCCGAGTACCTGGTGGCGGCCGGCCGCGACGGGCTCTCGCCCGGCGGACAGGGGTGGTGGGACGAGAACCTCGCGCTCGTTCGCCCCTGGGGCTTCTCGGTGTCGCAGATCAGGATCCCGGTGCTACTGCTACACGGCTACGAAGACCGGTTCGTGCCGGTGGGGCATGGCCGCTGGCTGGCCGCACAGATCCCCGGCGTGGACGCGAGGCTGCTGCCAAACGACGGCCACCTCACGCTGTTGCAAAACCGGGTGGGCGAAGTGCACGAGTGGCTGATCAGCCATTCGTGATAGCGTACATTTGTATGCCGCCGGTGCGAGCGTGGGACGGGCAGAGCTACGACCGGATCTCCGGCCCGATGGAGGCACTCGGGCGCGAAGTGCTCGAGCGGCTGGTGCTGGCGGGGGACGAGACCGTGATCGACGCAGGCTGCGGCTCGGGGCGCATCACGCAGGCGCTGCTCGAGCGCCTGCCCGACGGCAGCGTGATCGCGGTGGACGCCTCGGCGTCGATGATCGAGGCCGCCGCGGAGCGTCTGCAACCTGACGGCGCGCAGGACGACCGCCTGGCGCTGCGCCGAGCCGATCTGCTCGGGCTCGAGCTCGACGAGCGCGTCGACGCGGTGCTCTCCACGGCGACGTTTCACTGGATCGCAGACCACGAGCGCCTCTTTTTGCGCCTGCGCGCGCTGCTGCGCGACGGCGGCCAGCTAGTCGCGCAGTGCGGCGGCGCGGGCAACATCACCAAGCTGCGCGCGTGCGTGCGTCCGGTGCACGAGCGCGACCCCTACGCCGAGCACTTCGGCGGCTGGCGGCCGCCGTGGAACTACGCGGACCCCGAGACCACCCGCGAGCGCCTGCTTCGGGCGGGCTTCGCGCAGGCCAACTGCTGGCTGCAGGAGGCTCCGCGCGAGCCCGAGCATCCGCGCGAGTTCCTGGCGACGATCGTGCTCGGCCCGCACGTGCAGCAGCTGCCCGAGCAGCTGCGCGATCCCTTCATGGACGAGGTGATGGCCGAGCTGGGCGAGCCCGTGGTCGTTGACTACGTGCGCCTGAACATCGACGCGCTGGCGTAGGCTCGCGGCAAGCCCTGCGGACGAGGCCGTGGCGCCTGCGCGGCTTGCTGCCGGCGCGTCACGCGAGCGCCGGTTCGCCGTCGTCGCCGACGGGCGCGCCGGCTCGGGCGCCGTTGTGGTCGCCGATGGGTTCTGTGATTCTGTCCCCGGGGCCGCCGGTCGCCCCCCGCAGCAGCGCGCTGTAGCGGCCGTCGCGACCGGCGAGCTCGTCGTGGGTGCCGCGTTCGACGACGCGCCCCGCGTCGAGCACCAGGATCTGGTCGGCGTCGTAGATCGTGGAGAGGCGGTGCGCGATCGCGATCGTGGTGCGACCGCGCGCGAGGTCGTCCAGCGCCTGCTGCACGGCACGCTCGGTCTCGTTGTCCAGCGAGGACGTGGCCTCGTCGAGGACCAGCACAGGCGGGTTTCGCAGGATCGTGCGCGCGATCGCGATGCGCTGCTTCTCGCCTCCCGAGAAGCGATAGCCGCGCTCGCCTACGGGCGTGTCATAGCCCTCGGGCAGCGACGTGATCAAGTCGTGGATGTGCGCCGCTCGCGCGGCCTGCTCGATCTCCTCGTCGCTGGCATCGGGGCACGCGAAGCGCAGGTTCTCGCGGATCGAGGCGTGAAACAGATACGTCTCCTGCGACACCAGGCCGACGGTGGCGGCGAGCGACGCGAGCGTGATGTCGCGCACGTCGACGCCGTCGATCGACACGCTACCCCGTTGGGGCTCGTACAGGCGCGCGACGAGGTACGCGAGCGTGGTCTTGCCCGCGCCGGTCTCGCCGACGAGCGCGGTGCGCGTGCCGGGGCGCATCTGCGCGCTGATCTGCTCGAGCGTCCACGGCGCGTCGGGCGAGTAGCGAAACCACACGTCGTCGAAAGCGACGTCGCCGCGGACGTTCTTCAGCGCGCGCGCGTCGGGCCGTTCGACGATGTCCGCCGGCAGGTCGAGATACTCGAAGATGCGCCCGAACAGTGCGAGCGACGTTTGCACTTCCAGCTGCACCGACAGAAGCGACTGGATCGGGAACAGCACGCGCGTCTGCAGCGTCGTGAACGCGACCACGGTGCCGATCGTGATCGCGTGGCCGCCCGACGCGATGCTCTCGCCGGCGAACCAGTACACGGCGGCGGGGAGGATGGCGAAGCTGAATTGAACCGTGGCCATGCGCCAGCGCCCGGTCATGCGCGCACGCACCTCGAGGCTGGCGAGTTCGCCGGACTCCGCGCTGAAGCGCCGCACGAGCTCGGGCGCGCGCCCCATCGTCTTGCCCAGCAGCACGCCAGATACCGACAGCGACTCCTCGACGAGCGTGGACATGTCGGCGAGGCGGCTCTGGCGAACGGTCTGGATGCGCCGGCGCTGCTCGCCCACGCGTCGCGTGAGCCACACAAAGAACGGCAGCAGCGCGAGCGAGAACGCCGCCAGGCGCCAGTCGAGCAGCACCATCGCGACCACCACCGCCACCACCGTGGTGACGTTCTGCACGATCGAGGTCGCCGTGGAGGTCACCACGCTGTCGACCCCTCCGATGTCGTTTGCGATCCGCGACTGCACCTCGCCGGTGCGGGTACGCGTGAAGAACGCGAGCGACATGCGCTGCAGGTGCGCGTACACCGAGGCACGCAAATCGTGCATCACGCGCTGGCCGACCTGGTTTGAGATCCAGGTCTGCGCGACGCCGATCGCGCCCGAGAGCAGCGCCAGCACGATCATCGCGCCGACGAGCTCGGTGAGCAGCGTGGTGTCGTGGTTCGGGTAGGCTTCGTCGAGCACCCCGCGGATGAGGAAGGGGTTGACCACGCCCAGCGCGGCCGCGATGAAGATCAGCGCGAGCAGGCCGGTGAGGCGTGGCCGGTACGGCACGAACAGGCGCCCCACGCGGCGCAGCGACACCGGCGGGAACGGCACGTCCTCGGGCGCAAGCTCAGGCGGCGGCGCGTGATGCCCTTCGCGCTGGCGACCGGCTGCGAAGGGCTGACTGCTCATGACGTTGCTCCTACTGTAGTGGCGCCCAGGCCTCAGCAGGCGCTACATGTCCGTCATCGACGGCCGCACGAGCTCGCTGAGCGCCTCGCCCAGCGTGCCGCCAAACTTTTCGTACCAACGTCGCAAGGCGCCCGCGTCCAGTTGGCGAGCTGCTGGGAGCCCCGCGTCGCGTGTAGTCTGGGCACGTGCCTGCGGTCCTCAGACGGGCGGCCCTCGAAGGCCTGACCCATCCGCTGCTGCTCGCCGAGCTGCCGAAGGGCGTGCGGGCGCGGGTCGAGCGCGCGGTCAAGCAAGCGGGCAGCGGCGACTACGGCTCTATCCGCCTCGGCGATTCCGCACTGGCCGTAAGGCAGGCGGCGAAGACGCTGCAGTCCAAGCCCCGCGTGCCGAAGAAGCTCGCGGCCGTGCTGCCGGAGCTCGAGAGAATCCCCGGCTACTGACGATCCGGGGCTACACGAGCCCCGTCACGCGGCGACCCGTGGCCGGCCGCGTGCTTGCGGATCCTGCCACCTGAACCATGTCTACCCCCCGATGGACGTCTAGGGCGGCCGCCGCGTGGCGGGATGTTCGATGTAACTCGGCGGTTTTTATCAGCGGGGGATGCCGGCGACCAATAGGTCTTTGCGCGCCAGATATTGATTTGGCTTATATCTCAGCTGGACCGCCCGCGACTGGGCGCTCAGTCCCGTCGATTCTTTTCGATGTCGCGACCCTTGCGCTGCAGCCACCGGCCGAGCGAGATCGAGCCCACGATCACGACCGCCGTGGCGAGCACGAACCAGACCACCACCCCTAACGCGAGCACCACCGGGCGAGTGTCTCACAGCGGCGAGCAGATCGTGAGCGCCTTCCGACACCGCCTATTGCTCCAGCCCCACGGCGTTGAGGGCCTCGGCGCGCTGGTAGAACATCGCGACAGCGTCGAGGCCCTGTTGGGAGGTGATGCCTGATCGCTGACTTTGGGCAGCTCGTGGACGTCTTGCGCGCCGAAGCTCGTGTGGCCCGCGAGAGGGGCGAGGGCGCCGCACACCAACGCCTGCTCGAACTGGCGGACGACATGGGCGAGATGACCGGCGAGCAGCGAGAATGGCTCGAACAGGCGAACGAGGACGAACTGCGTGGGTTTGTCCGGGCCATACGCCTGCTGACCGGCGATGCGTGATGCCTCGACGCAGCAGTCTCACCAGCTCTACGAACTCGCCCGCGCCGGCGCGACCAGGCGCTCGATCCGCAAGGGCTACGCCGGCAGCTCGCTGCGCGAGTCGAGGGCGGTGATTGGGGCAATATGGGCGAACGAGCTGTATCGGCCAAGGCTGTCCCCACGTAGGATGAGTTCTGATGGCCCCCGAAACCAGCGTGGTTGCAGGCGTTTCTAGACTCAGCGCCGAGCAGGTTCGCGTGCTCGGGTGTCTGCTGGAAAAGCAGCGCACCACGCCGGACACCTATCCGCTGTCTCTGAACGGCCTGCGCCTGGCGTGCAACCAGTCGACCAATCGCGACCCGGTCGTGCAGTACGACGACGCGCTGCTGCGCGACGCGCTGCACGGGTTGGAACGCAGAGGCCTCGCGCGCCTTGCCAGCGGCGCGGGCAGCCGCGCGGCGAAGTACCGCCATCTGCTCGACCAGGCGCTTCCGCTGAGCGGTGCAGAGCGCGCGGTGATGACCACGCTGATGCTGCGCGGCGCCCAGACGCCCGGCGAGCTCAAGCAGCGCAGCGAGCGCATGCACTCCTTCGAGGACCTGGCGGCGCTGCAGCGCGTGCTGGACGCGCTGATCGAGCGCGGGCTCGTGCAGCGGCTGCCGCGGCGACCGGGGCAGAAGGAGGAGCGCTACGCGCACGAGCTCGGCGAGGCCGACGACGGCAAGGTGACGGGGCGCAGCGCTGCCGCGAACGGCGCCGGGGAGCAGTGGCGAGATCACGACGAACAGCCGCCGGCCGTCGCGACCGGCGAGCTCGAGCTACGGGTGACGCGCCTGGAGCGCGAAGTGGCCGAGCTGCGGGCTCGGCTGGCCGGAGAGGCGTCGTCGCCGAACGCTGCGGAGCACGGAGAAGGGCAGTCGTGGGCCACCTGAGCGCCGTGCTGGCGAGCAACTCGGACGCCGCCACCGGCGTGGGCATCCCGCTCGCGCTCGCTGCCGGGCTCGTGTCCTTTCTCTCGCCGTGTGTGCTGCCGCTGGTGCCCGGATACCTGTCGACGGTGATCGGCGTCACGCCCGCGGACCTGAAGACCGCGGGGGTACGGCGGGTGCTGCTGCCGAGCGTGCTCTTCATCGCGAGCTTCTCGGCCATCTTCATCCTGCTGGGCCTGAGCGCAACCGTGATCGGCTCGTCGCTCAACGCGCACAAACACACGCTGTCGCAGATCGGCGGAGCGCTGATCCTGGCGATGGGGTTGGTGTTCCTCGCGACTCCGTTCGTGCGCCTGCTCAACCGCGAGTGGCACTGGGACGCGCTGATGCAGTTCGCCGGGCGTGGCGGGCCGCTGGTGGCAGGCGCGGCTTTCGCGATCGCGTGGACGCCGTGCACGAGCATCACGCTCGGCGCGATCCTCACGCAAGCCGCGATCTCGAGCTCGGCGGCGCACGGCGCGCTGCTGCTGGCGTTCTACTCGGCGGGCCTCGCGATCCCGTTTCTGTTGATCGCATTGGCCTTCGAGCGCGCAACGACCGCGCTGGGCGTGGTCAAGCGACACTTCCCCGTGATCATCGCGATCGGCGGCGCGGTGATGATCGCGCTGGGGCTGTTGATCCTGACGGGAGAGTTCACCGTGCTCAACACCAAGGCCCAGGAACTCTCACAGACGCTCGGGCTGCCGAGCACCACCATCTGACCGGGCGCGTGCGGCCCGGCCGAAAGGCCGGGTGGCGCGTGCGGCTCCGCCGACGGCAGCACGATCGTCGTCGGGGCACCCGGAGAAGAAGGTCGGGGCAAGCACTCCAACGAAGGCGGCGCGTTCGTGTTTTAGCTCGCGCGGTGTGCCGCTGGGCTACGCGGCCGGCTGCGGCTCGGGCGCCGGCGTGCGTTTGCGCTCCAGGTAGCGCTTTTCCCAGGCTTCCTGGTTTCGCTTGGCGTCGAGCACGAACGGCGACCAGCCGATCGCTTTGACGATCAGCGAGTTGATCGTGGACTCGGGGGAGGGGAGGGGTCGCAGCACGTCCACGAACAGCACCACTCGGGTCTCGTCGGTGTCGTTCCACACCTCGTGGTTGTAGGTGTCGTCGAACACCAGGCTCTTGCCCTCTTCCCAGTGGCGCACGTCGGCGCCCACGCGGATGCGGCAGGCCTGCGCGTCGCGCGGCACGAACAGCCCGAGGTGGTAGCGGAGCACGCCCTTGTAGGGGCCGCGGTGGTCGAGGATGTGCTTGCGCGGGGAGAGGATCGAGAACATCGCGGTGGTCATGCCGGGGATCTGGCGCATCAGCGCGGCGGTGCGCGGGCACATCTCCACGCCGAGCTTCGCCTGGAAGCCATACCCGTAGAGGAAGAAGGTCTTCCAGCGATCGTCGTCGGTGATCTCGATCTGGTCCTTTGAGATGTCCTGGAAGTTGGGCAGCGCCTCGCGGTCCTCTAGCACCCGCCGCAGCTCCTCGCGGATCGCCTCCCACTCCCGCTCGATGTGCGCCACCCACGGGAAGCACCCCGGCTCGAGGAACGCGCCATCGCCCACCAGCGAGCGCCGCCCGATGAAGCGCTCGATGGGGGCGAGGATCCGTTCTCCTACGGCGATCGTCCATTGGACGACACGGTCCCACATACGGATTGGATACTACGCGGCCTCGCGCAATGCCGCCAGCTCCGGCGACTCGGCGAGCTTCTTCAGCGCGCGCTGCTCCAGCTGGGAGGCCCGCTCCGCGGAGAACCCGAGGCGCTTGCCGATCGCGGTCAGCGTCTGCGGCGCCTCGTGGCCAGTGCCGAAGCGCAGCGTCAGCACGGTACGCTCGGTTTCGGGCAGCTGCGAGATCGCGAGGTGCACGAGGCGCTCGCGCTCGTTCTCATACGCGGTCTCCTCGGGGGG
>DASZFR010000113.1:0-6977 GCA_035939635.1 Solirubrobacteraceae bacterium | reverse complement strand
CCGGCAAGCGGGCGGTTCCCCTTGTACACGCCGCCTCGAGGCTAGCTCGGCAGGAACAGGGACACAAGGGTGCACGCACGTGAGCCCGTGCGCACCGACGCGCCGGTCGCGCCAGGTCGCGGACGCCCATGCGCGGGCCCTAGCCGTGGTGCTTTGCGATGTAATTGAGCACGTAGTAGCCGTAGGCGGCGGCCGCCGTCGCGAGGATGAGGGTGGCGCTCGTGAGGACGTAGCGGACCGTTCCACCGCGGGCCTGCCGCGCGCCCGCCGGCGGCGGCGGGCGATCTCCGACGAGCTCGTTGTAGCGCGCCTTGAATGGCGGCGTGTGGTAGAAGCGCAGCCCGCTGCCGCGCGCCACGCGCTGTTCGGCGAACCACAGCTGAACGTCGTCGATCAGCGCCTTAGCCGGTCGATGCCCAAAGAAAAAGGCGGCGGCAAAGCCGATCACTTTCCTCGGCCAGTTTTCGATGATGTTCGCCTTGATATTGAAGACGAGGTTCCCCGTCTGCGATTCCACGGCGTGATCGACATAGGGGTGGAGGGCGTTGACGATCACCTCTCCGACGAAGAAGCCCACCGAGGCATACACCGGAATGAGCACGCATCCGTAAATCACCTGCCACCAGGCGAGTTTGCGCTCATCCTTGATGTTGGGGATGCCCACGGCGATCTCTGCGCGGTCGATGAAGTTCTTCGCGCCGTGCCGGCGGTAGTGGTTGTACACGAAGGCGATACCGAGCAGGCCGCCGAGGAGACCCTCGGCAACATCGCGGATGTCGTGCCGCAGGCTAGTGCGCGGGATGAGGTTGTGCCACGCCTGAGTGTTTGTTTCGCCGATCCACGGCAGTCGCACGTGCGTCTCTAGGACGATGTAGTAGAGAGCCGCAACGATGAGGATGCCTACGTACGCGAACACTGCCCTCACGGCGAGCAGCCCCGTGTGCTGGCGGAACCAGATCAGCGGATGCCGCGCCGGCTTGACCAGTGGCGGGGGAAGGGCGACTGGCCCCGCGGGTGGCTTCGGTTCGCGCTGGGAGGGTTCGGTGAGTAACGGGGTTTGCATGCGCTGTCAGTGCATGGCCGCGGGAAACGCACCACGACGACATGCGAAGAGTACGGCGCGAGCCGGGAGGCACTAAGGACGCTGCCGCGCAGGCTGCGCTCTTGCTTTCGACAGAGCGGGGCGGCCCTCGGCGGGAGGTCGGACTCGACGCATCGGCCCCTCGCGAGAAGCTCGCGGCTCGCACCCAGGCTACGTTTTGTTTACGCGTTGATAACACGCATGGACTTGCTTGTCCCTAGCCTCGCCGCTCGGACCGGCGCCCGCGCCTCTCTCAAGGGATTTGGCCGGCAGTCCCCTCAACCGAAGGAGCCGCCGTGCCCCCGATTCGAAAGTCCTCCGTTCCCGGCTTGCCGCGGCGAACCGTGCCGCCGCTGGCAGCGACGCTTGTGGGAGTCGCTGTCAGTGTCATGTTCTCCGCCGGAGCGGCCTTCGCCGCATCAGCGCCGGCCCCGTCTGTGCCGGCGGGATTTACTATCACGAAGGTCGCGGCCGCCGTCCCCTCGAGCGCGTCGAACTGCGATGACCTCGCGTTCCTCGAAGGCCACCTGTTTCTGGGCTGTCAGAACAAAACGCTAAGTGTGGGAGGTGGCGGGAACAGCACTCTGATCGAGTACACAACGGCCGGTGCAATCGTCAACACATGGTCGATCCAGGACAAGATCGACGGCATGGCCGCTGATCCTCTCAATCACCGCGTCATCGTCAGCCTCAATGAGGACGCGAACACGCACCTGGCGACGGTGACGCCCTCCGCCCCCAGCGGCCAGCAGGTGACGCACTACAGCTACTCGCCGGACCCGCGCGGGGCCTCCACGCCCAGCGCGCTTCACACGGACGGGGGTACCGACCAGGTGAGCGTGGACAGCGCCGGGCACATCTTGATAACGGGCTCCCACGCCGGAACCAAGACCGGCACCGCCGTGTTCAAGGTCGTCCTGACCCCGCCGAGCAGTGCGGGCGCCACCGGCACGGCGACGCTGAGTCCCACCTTCCTCGACAACGCCACCGCAGCCGACGGCAACACCGGGAGCGGGACCGCAGCCCTCGCGCTGGGGGACGTCGACTCGGGCGCAATCGTCCCGCAGAGCAGCCCGCGCTTCGGCGGTAGCTATGTGATCACCGACCAGACCGCGCTAGAGCTCGTGTTCGCGAACAACATCTTCAACGGCACCGGACTGACGGTGCTGAAAACCCAGTTCGGACTCGACGACCTTCTGTGGGCGACCTCCAACGGCGGCACGCTGTACGTCGTCGACAAAGGAGCGACGGCGTCCCTGCCAGCCGTATCGTCCTCCGCGCTCTACAAGGTCACGGGCCCCTTTGTCAAGAACACGGTGCTGGCTTCAAATGACGGCGTCGGCGACCAAGTTGTCACGGTAAACCTGACCAATGGCAACCTTACGCCGTTCGTCCAGCATCTGAACACCACCAAGGGCCTCGTCTACGTGGACGCTTCCGGATCGCCGACCCAACTGACGCTGAACGGCAGCAGCGCGACGCCCGCGAGCTCGAGCGGGAGCTCCAGCAACACTGGGCTGATCGTGGCCATCGTCGTCGTCGCTGTGGCGCTCCTTGCCGGCGGCGCCTACTGGATGACGCGCCGCGGAAGAGCAGAGAGCTAGGCAACGTAGTCGGTCATGGCCGCAGTCAGGATCACGACCCTCAGCTCGGATCCGTGCAAGCCCGACGACGGTGGTTGCGCCAGTTTGTGCGGGTCGCACCTCGTTGCGCCAGGACATGTCTGGGGAACCCGGCGCGAGAGGCGGCTAGCTCCGGACCTCGGAGGCTGACGCAAAATCTCGAAAGCAGCAGGGGTCACGGCGGCGCATCGAGCAATCGCTGATTTGCTGCCGAGTGATGGGCCGTGCAGGAATCGAACCTGCAACCTTGGGCTTAAGAGGCCCCTGCTCTGCCGGTTGAGCTAACGGCCCGAGGCGCCGGCGCAGGCCGGCTCGGGGCCGATTCTAGCCTCCGAAGACGATCGTGCGCGGACCGTCGACGATCACGCGATCGTCCAGATGCAGCGTCACCGCGCGCGCCAGAACCACGCGCTCGACGTCGCGCCCCATGCGTTCCAGCTCGCGCGCGGTGTGTTGATGTCCGACGCGCACCACGTCCTGCTCGATGATCGGTCCGGCGTCGAGCTCCTCGGTGACGTAGTGGGAGGTCGCGCCGATCAGCTTTACCCCGTGCTCGCGCGCCTGCCGGTAGGGCTCGGCGCCGGCGAAGGCGGGCAGAAACGAATGATGGATGTTGATCGCGGGCACCCCCAGCGCACGCAAAAAGTCGCCGCTCAGGATCTGCATGTAGCGAGCGAGCACCAGCAGATCGATGCGTCCTCCCAACAGCGCGAGCATGGCCTCCTCGGCCCGCGCCTTCTCGCCGGCGTCCACCGGGACGTGGTGGTAGGGCAGGCCCGCCGCGGTCACGCGCGCCTCGAGGTCGGGGTGGTTTGAGATCACCATCGCGATCTCCGCGTCGAGCTCGCCGCGCTGCCAGCGCCAGATCAGGTCCAGCAGGCAGTGGTCCTGGCGCGACGCCAGGATCGCCATGCGTAGTCGCTGATCGCGCCACCGCATCTGCCACTGCATGCCGAAGCGATCGGCTACCTCGCGCGCAAAGCTCTCCTGGAGATCCTGACGCTGCGCTCGTGCGTCGGCGCCGTCCGCCAAGACGAACTCCGTGCGCAAAAAGAAGCGCCCGCCGGTCGGATCGGAGGAGTACTGGTGGGAGGAGACGATGTTGGCGCCGCGCGCAAACAGAAACCCAGACACCGCTGCCACGATCCCGGGCCCGTCCGCGCACGTCGTCAGCAGGCGCGCGGTGTAGTTGCCGTCGGCTTCTACGCCTTCGAGTCGGCCGCCAGTGCGGGCGCCACCGGACTTGTCCACTGCACCTACTTCGGGTGATCGCCTATTACTTTTTGATCGTCGACGAACCGGTGGTTGGCACGGTCCCCGTGTAGGTGCCGTTGCCGCCCGATTTCACAGTGAAGGTTTTGCCGTTGGTGGTGGCCACGGCGCTTTCGGTGCTTCCGGTGGGGTTCTTCTTGAGCGCAGCGAGTTCGGTCTTCAGACGTTCGCGCTGCGCCGCGGGCGCGAGCGCCACGGCCTTTTCGGATGCGAGGTCGCCGACGCGGGTGTTCTTCGACTTGTAGGCGTAGTCGGCGAGGAACGAGTAGTAGTGCGTGCTGTTCGGTTCCGCCGCGACGATGATCTGTAGCACCTGCACAGCCGACGCGGGGTCGTTGAGCCCTTCTTCGGTGAACACCACGAGCATCTCCTTGGCCAGCGAAAGGTTCGGCTGCGCGGGGTTGAGCGCCAGGTAGTGCTTCCACGAATTGGCGATCTGCACGTACAGTTCTTTGCCCTTTGACGTTACGCCGGTGCGCGTCACGTACGCTTCCCCGCCCGCTTGATGCAGCTGCGCGAGCACCAGTTTTTCCCAGGCGGCGACGTTGTTGGGTTCGCGCTGGGTCACTTGCTGGTATTTCTTGATTTCCGACGAGTAGCTCGTGCCGCCGGTGCCTTCGCTGTTGGTGAAGGCGCTGAAGATGCCGCCGCTGCCAAAGCCGCCGCCCACCCCCAGGCCGACGAAGCCCAGCAGAAAGATGATCGCCAGCCCCACGTAGATCACCTGCACCGTGCGGCGCCGGCCGCGACCCCTCAGATCGAAGAGCATCAGCCGTACAGGTCGGGGTCGGTGTGGTCGATTATCTGCTGCACGCTGGAGTTGCCCGCGTCCTGTCCGGCGGGCGTCTGGGATCCCGTCTGCGGTGCGGCGCCCGCGGCGGTGGTCCTCGGTCGGCCGAAGACGGACGAGACCAGAATACTCAGCTCGTACAACAGATACAGCGGTATGGTCTCGAGCAGCAGCGTGATCGCGTCGCCTGGCAACAACGCCGCCACCGCCGCGCACGCCAGGATCGCATAGCGTCTGTTGTGGCGCAGCTGGCGCGTTGTCACCACGCCCGCGCGCACCAAGCCGAGGATCGCGACCGGCACCTGAAACACCAGCCCCATCGCCAGCAGCACGGTCGCGGCGAACTTGTAGTACTGGCTCGCCTGCACCAGCACGTTGAACTCGCTGGAGTTGAAGTTCACAAAGAAGCGAGTCGCCGCCGGTAGCACCACGAAGTAGCCGAACGCCACCCCGCCGGCGAACAAGAACGGGATCGCCGCCACCAGCGGCATCACGATGCGCCGCTCGTGGGGGTTCAACGCCGGCAGCACAAACCCGTACAGCTCGTACAGGATTAGCGGAGCCGCGATCAGCAGCGCGCAATACAGCGCCACCGTGAGCGTGGTCGTGAACGGCTCGCCAACCCCCAGCGTCACCGGGTTGTCGCCCGGGGGGTTGCGCGGGATCTGGCGCACGTCGCGTCCCAAGGTCACGAGCAGCGGCGCAAGCTGAGAGCGCGTTTCGCCGGACAGGCCGCTGTGCGGAAGTGCGAGCAGCGCCAGCGCCGCCTGCGTGTCCTTGGCCACTTTCAGCACCGACTGCTGCGCGAGCACCGCTTGGCCCACTGTGCCCTGGCCTTTGGCTACCTGCTTTTTGGTCTGCGCCTGCAGCGGTTTGTTGATGATGTGCAGCAGTTCGTGGTTTTGCCACAGGCACACCCCGAACGCGATCGCGAGGACCACCCCGCTGACGATCAACCGCGTGCGCAGCTCGTCGAGGTGGTCGATCAGGCTGAGCCGGTCCTCGTGGCGGATCGGGCGGATCGCGGTTGCCATTGGGCTCATGAACCTAGCACCGGCAAATCCGCGCTTGCGCGGCATGCCGCGCTCCCCGCCCGCGCGCCAGACAAAGCGCGCAGCGCGTCCGGCGAGGCTAAAGCCGGTGCCCGTTGGCGTCGATTACTCACCCCAAGAAAGCCATGCGCCCCAACGACGGCTCAGATATCCAACCGCAAGAGGCCTGCTCCGCCGGAGAGCTGCACGTCTGCTTTCACTGCGCCGGCCAGCTCGCCTACCCGCTGGACTGGGCCGAGGAAGGACCGCGACACTGGCGCATCGTGCTGCGCTGCCCCGAGTGCGAGTCGCGCCGCGAGGGCGTATTCGAGCAGGCCGCGGTCGAGCGCTTGGACGACGAGCTCGACCGCGCCGCGAGCCTGTTGCTCGGTGACCTCAAGCGCATGACCCACGCGAACATGTCAGAGGAAGTCGAGTTCTTCATCCGCGCGCTTGCGGCCGACCTGATCGTCCCGAGCGACTTCTGACACACCCGCCGCGCGATCGCGCGAGCGCCGCGGCTTTAGCAGTAGCGCTCCACGACCGCGTCGGCGACGAGGTCAAGCAACGCCGCGCGCCCGTCGGGCAGCACTCCAGGCAGCTCGGCCTTCGCTTCGGCCACCACCGCGAGCGCGCGCTCTCGCGCCTCATCCAGTGCGCCCGTGGCGGCGATCCGTTCGCACAGCGCCTCTGCTTCGGCCGCTGAGCGCAGCGAGCCCAGCTCAAAGCGCGCAAGCGCGCTGTCGCGTTCGCGCGCGAGGATAAGCGGCAGCGTGACGGTGCCCTCCAGCAGGTCGGTGCCGCGCGCCTTGCCCGTGCGCTCAACCGGACCTGACACGTCGAGCACATCGTCGAGCATCTGAAAGGCCAGGCCGATGCGCTGCGCGAAGACGCCGAGCTCGTCGGCGAGCCAGTCAGAGCCGTCGATCGCCGCCAGCGCCCCCAGCCGGCACGCCGCCTCGAACAGCGCGGCGGTCTTCAGCTCGCAGCGACGCAGGTAACGCGTCACCGGCACCTGCCCGGCATAGGCGTCCTCGCGCTGCAGCAGCTCTCCCGCCGCCAGCGCCGAGCTGGCGTCAGACAGCGCCCGTAGCTGACGGTTTGAGCCGTTGCGCGCGAGCTGGGCGAACGCGAGCGAGAACAGCAGGTCGCCGGTCGCCACCGCGAGCTCGCGCCCCGCG
>DASZFR010000112.1:0-2537 GCA_035939635.1 Solirubrobacteraceae bacterium | reverse complement strand
GCAGCGCGACGCCGAGCTCCTCGCGAAGTCCCACGGCCAGCGCGAGCGTCTCGCTCACCGCCGCCTGCTCGGGCGCTCCCACAGCGATCACCGCGGTGAAGCGCGGGTCGCGAATCGCTCGGTCGATGGCGGCTGCCTGGCGCGCGACCGGCCCGATTCGCGCCACGGCGGCGAACGTTCGCGGGGCGGCGAGGAGCGCCAGAGCGTTCCCCGTTGCTGGAGCGTCCAGGATGACGCTGTCATACTGTCGCGCCGCCGACCGGCGCCTGGGTCGCTGCGCCAGCTCCCAGACCTTTCCGATCGTCACCAGCTCGCGCAGGCCCGGAGCAGCCGTCGCGAATGCCTGGAACGTGCGGCTGCGAGTGAGGATCGTCGCCGCAAGCCTCCCCGGAACCTCGTTGCGCAAGTAGTCCTCCATCGCCGTGCGCGAGTCGACGCTCACGTGCCACAGTCGCTCGTCCAGCGCGCTCTCTTCCCCGGCGGCGGCCGGGTCTGCGCACAACGCTCTCGCGGCGTCGCTGCGCCCGGCCACCTCGACCAGCAGCGTGTCGAGGCCGCGCCGTGCGGACGCGAGACCCAGCGCGGCGGTCACCGACGACTTCCCCACCCCGCCCTTGCCGGTGACCACTGTCAGCCGCGGACGCGGCGGGCCGTTCGCGGGCCGCGATCTTACCGGACGCGTCTTCAAGCCGAGGAAGCCTAGCTGCGCGTGGAGGACCTCACCCCGCGTCTCTGCGCGGCGTGCAGCAGCTCGCGCACGGAGCCGCGCGCGGCGACCGCGGGAGGGATCGCAAGCGCGAGCAGCGCGAGGCGGTATGCGTATACGGCCGGCACAGCCGCGGCCAGAGGCACCCCGCACCAGTTCAGCGCGAAGGGCAACAGCAGCTCTGTCACGCCGACGCCCGACAGCGGCAGGCTGCGTGGCGTGAGCACGTGCCCCGTCGCGTAGGCCAGCACAACCACGTCGGCTGAGGTTTTGATCCCGAACAGCCGCAGCGCGGCCCATAGCGAGAGGATCTCGCACGCCCAGTAGGTGCACATGCCAAGCCACGCGAGGCGAAAGCGCAGCGGGTGTCGCAGCTGTTGCAAAAGCAGCGCCAGCGCATCGAGCAGCCATGACAGCGCCCTCCCGATCGGGCCTCGGCGCGCGAGGGCGCGCGACGATAGGCGCGGCGCGACAGCGAGTGCCAGAACAAATCCGGCGGGGACCCCGATCGCCCACGGGAGCGTGACTCCGTCGCGCACGCGCTCGTCGCTGAGCAGCAAAAGCGAGCACACCCACGCCGCGGGTGCCAGCGTCGCGAGCTCGAGCGCACCGAGATTGAGCACGCTCACGGTCGCCTCGCGCGAGCTTGCGCCCTCGCCGCGCATCAAACGCTGGTCGATAGAGAAGCCACCCTCCAGCGACGTCGGCGCCGCACCGAAGGCGACCGCCCTGAGCGCCCGTCGCAGCGCCTGCCAGCCCTTCAGTCCCGGCGTCAGCGTGGCTCGGTGCGCGGCCGTGTAGCCGACATATGACAGAACCCTCGCGCCGAGCATCGGCGCAAGCCAGATCGGCTGCACGCCTTCGAGCACCCTTTGCACGCGATGGATGCCCGCCGCCTCCGCGACGGCGAGCGACACGGCTGTAGCGATCGCGATCGCAACCAGAGACGTAGCGAGCGGCGCATCCTCCGTTTTGCGCATCCACGCGCGTATCCGCTGCATCAACTCGCTCATCCGTATAGGTCCCGCATGTCGTCAGCCGCCTCGGGCGCTCACCCGTGCGCGCGTTAGGCCTGACAGCTCGAGCGCCGTCAGCCTGCGGGCCGCGGCTCTACTGCGGGCAGACCGTCGATGCTATGCGCATTCTTTTGCGCACGGTAAAGCGCCAGCGCGTCCTCACCCTGTGAGCGCAGCCTCTTTGCCGCCCACGCGTCCATGTGCGGCCGCTCGCCTTCGTAGCGCATCAACGGCACGCCGTAGCCGCACGAGTCGGCCACGCGGGTCACATCCACGCGGACGATGGCTCGGCGCGCTTGCTCGACCTGCGGCTCGGCGAAGCGGCAGCGCTCGAGCAGCTCGTCAAAGCCCGGGTCTTCGGGAAAGATGGCCTCGCCGCGTCCGTGCAGTCGCACAATTCGCGGGGGGCCGTCAAAGGCACACAGCATGATCACGATGCGCCCGTTCTCGCGCAGGTGCGCGATCGTCTCTGCCCCGCTCCCGGTCAGATCCAGATAAGCGACGGTGTTGGGGTCAAGCACGCGCAGGCTGCCGATCGGCCCCTTGGGCGAAGCGTTGATGTGTCCGTCGGCGCCCAACGGGGCGGTCGCAACAAAGAACAACGGCTGTCGCGCGATCCACTGCGTGAGGCGCTCGTCGACGCCATCGAAGGTGCTGCCCATCCCTGCCGCAGGTTAGCTGTCCGCGTAGCGGCGCTCTCACGCGTGCGGCGAGGCAGCGCCCGCGATCAGCCCAAGCGCGTGGCGCAGCGCAGGCGCCAGCTCTGCTGAAACCTCCTGGATGCTCTTCGGACTGCCGGGAAAGTTCACTATCAG
>DASZFR010000111.1:0-8025 GCA_035939635.1 Solirubrobacteraceae bacterium | reverse complement strand
GTAAACCATCGCCGCGCGCTGGGAGGGACACACGGCGATCCTCGGCTCCTGCGCGCTGGACCGCTCCGCGGCGCGCACCGGTCCCGAGACACCGAGGTCCGCCAGCTCGTCCTGCAGCGCGATCGTCGCCGTGATGTCGCTCTGGGAGTGGTCTGCCATCGCGATCACGGCGTACTCGGCGAGAAACTCGTCCACCCCCCCGGCCGCGGCGCAGACGCGCGCCAGCTGTGAGTCGGCCTGCGCGATCGAGTGCAGCTGCGCGTTGAGCCCGTGCTTGTGCGAGTACCAGTCGTTGTCGGGCAGCGACAGCAGCAAGAAGTCGAACAGGTCGTGTTCGACCAGATAACTGGATACGCAACCCGAGTGGCGGTCGCGCACTCCGGGCATGCCCAGCGTCGAGCGGCAGCTGGTGCGACGCGACGCGAAGACGTCGGCGTAGAACAGCTCGCGCGGACCCATGACCGAATGGCGCATCAGCGCGGCGACGACGCGCGCGAGCGCCGTGTCGCGCTGCGGCTCGTGCCGGTAGCGCCCGCGGTACATGAGGTACGTGGTTCCGGCGGTGCGTACGTCCGCGTCGTCGAGGCGCTCGAACACCGTCGGCGTCTCCGCCGAGAGATGCGCGCGGTTCATGTTGTAGACGGTGTCGGTGAGCTGGCGCGCGATGCCGAAGCGCTGGGCCGCTCGGAAGCTCGAGCCGTACTCCACGTAGCGCTCTTCGCCGCGGTGAAACCAGTTCATCGCCGGGATGCGATGCTCGTCCTGCGCGCGCCCGGTCACGATCGAGGCCGCGCACACTGGCGTCACCGAAGGGAAGGCCGCGACGCACTCCGGCACGTATCGGCCCTGCTCGATCAGCCGCGCGAGTGTCGGCGCGGCGCCGGCTGCGACCGCGCTGTCGAGCATCGCAGGCGACAGCGCGTCGATCACGCACAGCACGAGCTTTGGCGGCTTGTGCCCCTCTGCGTGCGCCATCAGCGGCGCATGATGCGAAGCCCCGCGTAGCGCTCGCCCGCGCGTGTGCGGACGCGCACCAGAAGCCACACGAGCAGCGCAGCGCCCACGTAGCCCAGCGGATACAAAAGCGCCGCCACTGCGGCGAGCGCCACGGCGGCGCCGTCGAGATACACGGTGAGCGCTTCTCGCGCGGCTCGATCGGGCAGCCGCGTGCGCGCGCCGCGCATAACCGGAAGCACTGCCGCGCGTGCGAGCGCCGCCGCGCCGGCGCCGGCCACGAGCCCGGGCCACCACGCGTCGCGGTGCGCGGCGAGCGTTCCGGCGAACAGCAGCGCGCCCGCGGCGAGCGCCTGAGCCGACACGAGCGGGGACGCCACGCCGTCGAAGCGCCCGCTGCCGAGGCGCAGCTGCGCCAGGTAGGCCGCCGCGAGCAGCACGGCCACAGCCAGCAGCCACCACCCCGACTGCAGAAAGGAGAAGTCGCCAGGCTTGAAGCGCACGCCCAGCGCCCCGGCGGACGCGAGCGCGCCGGCGAGCAGCACGGGAAGGTAGGGACGCAGCCCGCAGGCAATGGACAGGCCGAGGCCGAGGCCGATGTAGAAGAAGATGCCGTGCATCGCCGGGGGAGCGAGCGTGCGCTACCGTGCTCGAGGGGCGCGCCAGACGATAGACGACGCGTCCGGCGCGGCGCTCGCCACCTGACCAGGTTCGCGGCCCGCGGCGGCGAATACGCGAACAGCACATGGATCGATCGATTCCTCCGAGCGGCGACCGGCGCGGCGCGCGGCCTGCGGCGCACGAGCTCGCGCGCTACGAGGCGCTATTCGCGTCGCGCACGCGCTCGATGAAGAGCTCCGCGATGCGCGAGATGATGGCGCTGACAGAACGCGACGACGTGATCTCGCTCGCGGGCGGGCTGCCCGACACCTCGACGTTCGAGCCCGAGCTGTACGCGAAGCTGATGTCGCAGGTCGCCGCCGAGTCGACCGCGCGCGCTCTGCAGTACGGGCCCACGGAAGGCATGGCGGCGGCGGTGGACTGCATCGTCGAGGTGATGGCCGCGGAGGGAACCGACGTCGATCGCGGCGAGGTGATCGTCACCACCGGCGGCCAGCAGGTGATCGACCTCGTGTGCAAGGCGCTCATCGACCCCGGCGACGTGATCGTCGCCGAGGCGCCGACCTACCCCGGCGCGGTCCCGACCTTCGGCGCCTACCAGGCGCAGGTGGCGCAGATCGACGTCGATGCCGACGGGATGCCGATCGACGAGCTGGAGGCCGTGCTCGACCGGCTGCAGGCCGAAGGCCGGCGACCGAAGTTCATCTACACCATCCCCAACTTCCAAAACCCCGGCGGCGTGACCATGTCGCTGGCGCGGCGGCGGCGGCTGGTGGCGCTTGCGCGCGAGCGCGAGCTGCTGGTTCTCGAGGACAACCCCTACGGGCTGCTGCGCTACGAGGGCGAGCCGCTGCCGACGCTGTACTCGCTCGACTCGCAAGCCTCGGGGCAGGGCGGCGGCGCGGACCTCGTGATCTACCTGGGCACGTTCTCAAAGATCCTCTCCCCCGGCCTGCGTCTGGGCTGGGCCGTGGCGCCGCGCCCGGTGCTCGAGAAGCTCAATCTCGGCAAGCAGGGTGCAGACCTGTGCTCATCGCCGGTCACGCAGCTGTTCGTGGCCGCGTACTTCGGCCAGTCAGACGGCGCGGGTGGACGCCACTGGCGGGCGTATGTCGAGCGTTTGAAGGACCTCTACCGCGCGCGGCGCGACGTGATGCTCGCGGCGCTTGCGGAGCACTTCGGCGAAGACGCGCGCTGGACCGAGCCCGCCGGCGGCTTGTTCATCTGGGCCACGCTTGACGAGCGCATAGACACCACCGACCTGCTCGCGCTCGCGCGCGGCGAGGGTGTGGCGTTCGTACCCGGCCGCGCCGCGTACGTGGACGGGCGCAGCGGAGCGTCCTCGATGCGCTTGAACTTCGCGGGCGTGCCGGAGGCAGACATCCGCGAGGGCGTGCGGCGCATCGGCAAGGCGGCGCGCGAGCAGCTCTCGCTGCTGGGAACGCTGTCCGGCGGCAGCGTCAAGGCGCGGGCGGGCGCGCCGGTCCAGCAGCAGCCTGGGCGTCCGCAAGATGAGCTGGCCGACGTGCTCGAGCTGCCGCGGCGCGACGCGCGTGCGTCGGCCCGGCGGCGCCAAGACCGATGAGCGGCGCAAAGAGGGTGGCCGTGCTCAAGGGCGGTCCCTCCCTCGAGCGCCAAGTGTCGCTGCGCTCCGGGGCGCACGCGCAGGAGGCGCTCTCGCGCCTCGGCCACGAGGTGGTGGCGATCGACGTCGGTCCCGAGCTGGTGGGAGAACTTCACGCCCGCGAGCCCGACGCGGCGTTCATCGCGCTGCACGGACGGGAGGGAGAGGACGGCACGGTGCAGGCGCTGATGGAGGCCGTCGGCATCCCCTACACCGGCTCGGGGCCGGCCGCGTGCGCGCGCTGCACCGACAAGGTGCTCGCCAAGTACCTGATGCGCGAGGCGGGCATCCCCACGCTGGACTTCCACTTCCTGCGCGAGCAGTCGATCAAGCAGATGGGCGCGGCCGCCGCGGTGAGCGACATCGAAGCCCGGCTCGGTTTCCCGCTCGTGGTCAAGCCCGCCAGCCAGGGCTCGGCGCTGGGCGTGAAGTTCGCGCGCTCTTCAGAGCAGCTGCCCGGGGCGATGGTCGGCGCGTTTTCTTACGACGAGAAGATCCTGATCGAGCGCTACGTCAAGGGGCGCGATTTGGCGGTGTCGGTGCTCGGGCAGGCCGCGGACCGCGAGCCGCTGGCGCTGCCGGTGGTGGAGGCGGTGCCGCGCGAGGAGGAGTTCTACGACTATGAGTCGCGCTATGAGATCGGCATGACCACGTTCGTGTGCCCGGCGCAGCTCGAGGCGGAGACGACCATTCGCGCCCAGCGGCTCGCGCTCGATACCTACCGGCTGCTCGGCTGCCACGGGGTCGCGCGCGTGGACCTCATGCTCGAGCCCGACAGCGCCGAGCTGTGGGTGCTCGAGGCAAACGTGGTGCCCGGCATGACCGAGACCAGCCTGCTGCCCCAGGCCGCCGACGCGGCCGGCATCGGCTTTGACGAGCTCGCCGCGCGAGTGCTCGAGAGCGCCTTCACCCGCTGAGGTTGCCGGCGCCGGCGGCGCGCGCCGGGCGGGCGCGCTCAGGAGTCGCCGGCGGCGAAGTCCTCGGGGGACACCGCGTCGAGGAACTCCTTGAACTTCTCCACCACGTCCTCGGACTCCTCGACGTCGTGCTCGAACTCGATCGCCGACTCGGCGATCACCTCCTCGGCCGCATAGATCGGGGCGCCGGCGCGAACCGCGAGCGCGATCGCGTCGCTGGGGCGCGAGTCGATCTCGAGTTCGCGGCCGTTGACGTTGAGCGTGATCGAGGCGAAGAACGTGTTCTCGCGCAACTCGGTCACCGACACCTGCGTGCATTTGACCTCGAGCTCGCCGAGGATGTCGCACAGCAGGTCATGCGTCATCGGCCGCGGCGTGCCGGCGCCTTGGAGCTTCATCAGGATCGACGCCGCCTCGGGATGGCCGATCCAGATGGGCAGGAACTTGTTGCCGTCGACGGTCTTCAAAAGCACGATCGGCTGCTTGCCAACCATGTCGAAGCTCACGCCGTAGATGACCATTTCCTGCACGCAAACTCCTCCGAAGGGGGAAGGCCAGAGTATAGGTACCGTCGAAGCACCCACCACCGGGGCGAGGCGCCGCGCGAAGCTAGGAGATCGCGGCGGGCTCGGCCTCGGAGCGAAAGCTCCACAGCTTGTTGCCGAGGAAGTTCAGCGGCATCGACGCCGCCACCGCGAGCGCCTGTGCGGCGACCTTGGCGACGCCCGCGCCCTCGACAAACGCGGTGAGCAGCAGCTGGCTGACGCCCAGCGCGAGGAGGCTCACGACGAAGAAGCGCATCGCCTGGAAATGAGCTCGTCCGTCGCCCGCGTCAAACGTCCAGTGGCGGTTGAGCACGAAGTTGTTGGCCACCGCCACAAGCCAGGCGACGACCGCCGCCGCGTGGTAGTCGATCGCGAACGCGTGCACGCACAGCGTGTAGACGGCCAGGTTGATCACGAAACCGACGCCCCCCACTGCGCCGAAGCGCACCAGCTGCAGCCAGTTTTCGGGCCGGCGCAGGCCGCGCAGGAGCCGTACGTGCGGCCTTATCTGGACCGCCGAGGGGAGCCGGCGTGCATGAATGTCAACGGCGGTCGCGTCGTCGCGCATTCGATTCAGAGTATCGAGACGGAATGAGGGGGTTCGCGCGAGAGCGGTAAACCGCGTGCGCGAACCGGCAACAATACCGGCAACCTGTCGTCGCCACCACCGCTAGCCTTGCAGCGGTGACGGACACAACCAGCCAGCCCGCAGCGCCGTCGTTTCGCGCGCGACCCTCCCGCAGGAACGTGCGCGTCGTCGCTGTCACCGCTGCGCTGGCGGCGGTCGCGCTCGCCGCAGCGCTGAGCATGCAGGGCGGGTCGCATCGCTCCCCCTCGCCGGCGCGGCCGCGCAGCCCGCGCGCCGCGACGAGCACTGGCAGCGCCGCCGCCGCGTCGGGTTCGGTCCCGGGTGCCAGACCACAGTCAGCCGGCGCGGCGCCGGCAGCCGGCGCGAGGGCGATCGGGGTGGCTGAGACGCGCGACCCCGAAGAAGCGCGCAGCTACCCGTCCCCGGCCTCGGTGAAGCACGCCGCGGCGGCCACGCCGAGCAAGGCCGGCGAAGCGATCGTGGCGGCCGGCGCTCCCTCCGACGCCGAAGTGCGGGCCGAGCTCGCGCAGATGCAGGCGGCCGAACGCAGCGCGCGCCGGCAGCAGGCGCAGCGCCTGGCACCCGTGGCGGGGGGACAGTCGATCGGCGGCAACGGCACGCTCCCGATTCCCCCGAACGTGCCTGAAGTGGTCCAGCGCGTGATCGCCGGTGCCAACGAGATCGCCGATTTCCCGTACGTGTTCGGCGGCGGGCACGGGTCGTTTGTTGACAACGCCTATGACTGCTCGGGCTCGGTCAGCTACGCGCTTGCCGCGGGAGGGCTGCTCGGCGCGCCCGAGACGTCGGGCGAACTCGAGAGCTGGGGTGCGCCGGGTCCGGGGCGCTACATCACAGTGCTCGCCAACGCGGGCCACACCTACATGTACGTGGACGGCATCATGTACAACACCGCCGGGCGCAGCGGCGTATACGCCTCGCGCTGGCAGGTGGGCACCGCCGGCAGCGCCGGCTTCGTCGTCAGGCACCCCCCCGGCCTGTAGTCCGTCGAACGCGATCGGGACGGCCGTGCCGCACGCCGGCGCACAGGCGCTGCGCAGTCGCGTTTGTGTCCGCGCCGCGGTTGCGCTCCTGTCGGGCGCCTTGATTCATGCGAAGCCCGAGCCCGGGAGTTCAGTGGGACAGCGTGACCGCAGTGAGCACGGTCGAGCTCTGCGCCGAGGAGTTGCGCACGATCAGCCGCAGCAGCACGGTGACGTTGTGCAGGCGCGCAAGACGTGAAGCCGTGCTCTTACCGAACTGGATATGGGCCGTGTTCGCGCCGGCGCCAGTGGTGACGAGGATGGCTTTACCGATGACGATCTGTGGAGGTGTGCCTGGCGCAAGCCCGGCGGCCTGCGGACCGTGCAGACCCAGCCTGTGCGCGAGGGAGGCGGCGAGCAGCACCTCGAAGTGACCTGCGACGCGTTCGTTGACCGCGTAGCGCACGGTCAGCCCTTTGCGCAGCACGTTGCGCAGTGAGCGCGACGCCACGACGGCCGTGGCCCGTGGCGGCGGCGCGCTCGTCGGCTTCGGCGCAGCGCCGCCCGAGGAGCTGGCAGCTGAACCGGGGGCGCCTGAGGGGGCCGGAGCCGTGGGGCCGGCGACGCTGACGAGCTGGCTCGCGGCGGTTTTATCGCCGGCGACATCGGTGACGGTGAGGGTCACGACGTAGGTGCCGCCGTAGGCGTAGGCGTGAAAGACGCTGGCGGCGCACGGGCTGAGCCAGGGCGAGCTGCATGCAGGCGCTCCGGGCGCGTAGCCGGCCACACCTTCCGTGCCGTCGCCGAAGTTCCACAGGTACGTCGCGTAGTTGGCCTGCGGCGCGCCGCCGGACGTGTAGGAGATGCCGGCGTCGAGCGTCACGTCTGACTCCATGCCGTTGAAGGCGACGATTTCGCCGGCGTTCACCGGATTCGGCGCCGTGAACTGCGGCACGAGGTTCACGCCCGTGAGGCAGCTGACGCCCGGGTAGGAAAGCCGCAGCGCCGCGAGATTGAACGTGTCGTTGAGGTAGTACTTGCCTCCATCGAGCACCTGGTTGAAGAGCGTTCCGGCCGCCGGGACTTCAGTTGCCGACGTGCCACCGCCGATCGTGGGCAGGAACAAGTTGCGGCACTCGTCGGTGACCTCGTTGTGCGCCGGGTCCTGCCAGGCATCGAGCATCGGGTTGGTGACGATGTTCTGCTGCTCGACCGCGATCTCGTTGGTGATCAGATCCGCGAGGCCGACGTCACAGCCGCCGTCCGATGTGGGGCACGAGGCTTGGTTGGGCTCCTGCTGGTGGGGTCCTTGCAGCGCTTCAGCTGCTTCCTGTTGTTCTTTTTCTTCTTTGGTCTTTTCTTCGAATTCTTTTATTTCCTTCGCGCCTTTTTCGCGCACGGTCTCCTTCTTCTCAGGCGGCGTGCTGCTGGGGTCAAATCCGCCGTCTTGACAGGCCACGCCGTTCTGCGCTTGGTCCGCTTCGGTCAGATGCGAGTCGCCGAGACCGCCCGCGATCCACGGGACCACTCCATAGAGGATCGTGTTGGCGTCACCGAAGACCGGCGCCGTGGGGCTGATCGCGGCGTGATAGCTGCAGAAGCTGTGTTCGTAGCTCGCTTCGCCTTTGCCGCCGTGGAAGTCGGAGCAGTGCCCGGCAGGGGTGCCGCCGTCGAGGCACACCGTGACGCCGGGAGGCGTGAGCACGTAGTAGATGTTGCCCATTCCCTTGGGAAGTCCGTGTCCAGCGACGAACCCAGAGAGCTCTTCCTGGACCTGTTTGTTGTTCAGGCACGT
>DASZFR010000110.1:0-8882 GCA_035939635.1 Solirubrobacteraceae bacterium | reverse complement strand
CGGCGCGGCCTATCCGGAGATCGAGCAAGCGCTCGCCGTGCCCGGGCCGGATCTGCTCGGCGACGGCGAGATCGTGGCGTTCGAGCGCGGCGAGACGAGCTTTTCGCGACTGCAGCAGCGCATGCAGATCCGCGACCCGGCGCAGGCCCGCCGCAGCCGCGTCGCCGTCTACTACTACATGTTCGACCTGCTTGAACTTGGCGGCGAAGACCTGCGCGCCCTGCCGCTGCTGGAGCGCAAAGCGAGGCTCAGGCAGGCGATCTCTTTCGCGGGCCCGCTGCGCTACACACCGTATCGCCGCCGCGAAGGCGAGGCCGCGTTCAAGCTGGCCTGCCAGCGGGGCTGGGAGGGCATCATCGCCAAGCGCGCGCAAAGCCCGTATGTGCCTGCGCGCTCGCGCGACTGGCTGAAGTTCAAGTGCGCCCACGGACAGGAGCTGGTGATCGGAGGCTGGACGGCGCCGAGAGGGTCGCGCGAGCGACTGGGGGCGCTGCTGGTCGGCTACTACGACGGCGACAAGCTCCGCTACGCGGGCAAGGTCGGCACGGGCTTTGACCGCCCGACGCTGCAGCGTCTCGGCGACGAGCTCGAACGCCGCGAGCGCCCGGACTCGCCGTTTACGGGCGGCGACCCGCCGCGAGACGCGCGCTGGGCCGAGCCCGAGCTGGTGGCCGAGATCGGCTTCGCGGAGTGGACGCGCGACGGCTTGCTGCGCCAGCCGCGCTACCAGGGGCTGCGCGACGACAAGCTCGCGCGAGAAGTCGTCAAGGAGGTCCCGGCTTGAGCGTGTCGCTGCGCGCCGGCCGCCGGCGCATCGAGATCTCCAAGCCCGACAAGCCGCTGTTTAGCTCGGGCGAGACCAAGCTCGACCTCGCCACGTACTACGAGCGTGTCGCGGGCGCCATGCTGCCGCACCTCGCGCGACGCCCGCTGAACCTCGAGCGCTATCCGGACGGCGCCGACGGCCCCCGCCTGATCCAGCAGCACGCCGACCGCCTCGCCCCGTGGGTGCGGCGAGTGGCGGTCCCGTCGGCCAAGGGCCCGGTGCAACACGTCGCCGCCAACGACGCGGCGACGCTTGTATATCTCGCGAACCTCGCCTGCATCACCCTGCACCGCTGGCTCAGTCGCGGCGACATGCTGGACAAGCCCGACGTGCTGGTGTTCGACCTGGACCCCTCGACCGACAGCGCGGCGGAAATCCGGCGCGCCGCGCGCCTGATCGGCGACCTGCTGCGCGAGCTGGGCCTGCGCCCGTGGGCGATGACCACCGGCTCTCGCGGCTACCACGTCGCGGTCGCGCTGCGGCGCCGCGCCGGATTCGACGCTGTCCGCCAGTTCGCACGTGACGTGGCCGAGCTGGCGGTTGCGCGCGAGCCGCGTTTGTTCACCGCCCAGCAGCGCAAGCGCGATCGCGGTGGACGGATCCTGATCGACGTTATGCGCAATGGATACGCGCAGACCGCGGTCGCGCCGTACTCGGTCCGCCCCCGTCCGACCGCGCCGGTCGCGACGCCGCTGCACTGGGATGAGCTACAAGACCGCCGCACGAGCGCCCGGCGTTGGACTCTCGCGTCCGTGCCTGAGCGGCTACAGCGAGAGGGCGACCCGTGGCGCGAGATGCCGCGTCACGCCCAGAGTCTCACGCGGGCGGCGCAGCAGCTCGGCGAAGCGCTGGCGGAGGCGAAGCCCGCGCAGAGCCGGCCGGGCGCTGGAGCGGCGACGCGCCCGGGTTCTCAGGCGGCGAAGCGGCTGACGTCCTCGGCGTAGTACTCGATCGCGCCGGTCCGGCGCAGATCGTCCAGCAGGATCGCCTCCGCGTCGAGAAACAGCTGGATCTCGTTGCCCGCGACCACGCCTTCGCCCGGCAGCTCGTCCTGCCAGGACACGCCGAAGTCGTGGCGGTTGACGCGTGCGAGCGCCTCAAACCCGATGCGCCGCAGCTCGCCCTTGTTCTCGTCGCCCACCCAGTAGGGCGTGCGCCACTCCCCCAGATAGCTCACGTCGAGCGGTACTGCGCGCGTCACGGCCCGGATGGTGAGGTCGACGCTGCCTTTGAAGCTCGTGTCGCCCGTGCGTTCGACGAAGCGCCCCGAGAACGTGACCTTCGGATGGTTCTCGACGTCAAAGAAGTCCGCGCTGCGCAGGTGCTGGTCGCGTTCCGGCTGCCCAGTCCACACTCCCGCGGCCGCGATCTCGCCCTGGAACGCCGCCTCCAGGGGACGCTCGAAATCGAGCTCAAGGCTCCCATGGACGTCCTTGAACAGGCCGCGCACCCAGGTGACCATCATGTGACGCGCTCGGAACTCCACCTCCGTGTGCCCGGGCTCGAAGATCCACGTCGCCATCGTGCCTGTGCACTACCCGCGAGAAGGCAAGTCCTCACGCGGCTCCCTCGCCGAGCTCGCCGCCACGCGTCAGCCGCTCGGCCAGCTCACGCATTGGCTGGCTCGTCGCGGCGGCTCAGGCGGCGGGCGGCATTGGCCGGCCCGCGTGAGGCAGTTGCGTCACGTCGGCTGACGGGGCCGGCTCTTGCGACGCAGAAGCCGGTGTTGCCGGCGCGACCGTCGCCGTCGGCTGGGCGACGGGCGCTGCTGCGGCCAGCTGCTGCTGCGGCGGACTCGGCAGCGCCTGCGCCGCGGCGTCGCCGCTGATCGCATCCTTGAAGCCGCGCAGCCCGCTTCCGAGCGAGCGCCCCACCTCCGGCAGGCGCTTGGCACCGAAGACGAGCAAGAGCACTATGAGCAGAAATGCGATGTGAAGCGGATTGTCCAGTCCCATGGCTGTCTCCTGGTTGATTTGGCGGAGGGTTCGAAACGGCTGTCGGCCGGGCGCAGCCGCCAGACGTCGCCTCCGACGTCTCTATATACGTCCCACGCGGCGCGACGGATCACAACATGGGGCTGCTGCACCCATGCATCCGCGCGACCACGTTGATCCGCCCCGTGCGCTAAGCCGTAGAGCTTGTGATGAGAACCATTCGCCGGCTCGCGTCCGGCTCAAACCAGCGGCTCGGGAGACTTGCCGACGAGGAGCTCATGGAACTAGTGACCGCCGGCGATGCCGAGGCATTCGAGGTGGTGCTGACGCGCCACGCCGACGCGGCCTTCTCGCTGGCATACAGGATGTGCGGCAAACGCACGCTGGCCGAGGACATCACGCAGGAAGCATTTCTCGCGATCTGGCGCGGAGGCGGGCGCTACGACCGCGCCCGCGGCAGCGTGCGGGCATGGACGCTCGGAATCGTGCACAACCGCGCGGCCGACGCGCTGCGTCACGCGGCGGTGCGCGAACGGCGCCGCGCACCCGATGAGGATGCGGCCGATGAGCTCGTGTCGCGCGATCGCACCGACACCCAGGCGATCGACAATGTGGCCGGCGAGCGGGTCCGCTCTGCGCTCGGCGAGCTGCCCGGGGAGCAGAGACGCGTGATCGAGCTGGCCTATTACGGCGGCTTCACGCAAACCGAGATCGCCGAGATGCTGGGCGACCCGTTGGGCACGGTGAAGGGGCGCATGCGCCTCGGGCTTCTCAAGCTGCGCAGCCAGCTGCGCGACTGGGAGTCGGTGGGCGCATGAACGAGCAGCAGCCGCACGGACTCTGCGCACGCGGCGACGATGCCGCCGCATACGTGCTCGGAGCTCTCGATGACCCCGACGCCTTCCGCGGCCACCTCGCCACATGCGAGGCCTGCCGCGCCGACTTGGCGCAGCTGCGCCAGACGGCCGACCTCCTCGCGCAGGCCGTCCCGCGCACCAACGCTCCCGACACTATGCGCGAACGAATACTCGCGGTCGTTCGCTCCGAGGCCGAGCTGCTGCGCGCTGCGGGCGAGTCCAGCGATCGTCCGCACCGGCCACGCGGACGTTTCTTTGGCGCGCGCGGCAGCGCGATCGCCGTCGCCGTCGCCGCGGCCGCAGCCGCGCTTGCCATCGCACTCGCGGTTCGAACCACCGCGCCGGAACGAATCAGCCATGGCGCCGTCAGCCCGGCGCTCACCGGCGCGCAGATCTCGCTGCGCCAAAGCGGCAGCCACGCCGAACTGACCGTGTCGAACTTCCCCCAGGCCCCCTACGGCAAGGTGTACGAGGTCTGGTTGAAACGAGCGAGCGGAGCGCCGCAGCCAACTGACGCGCTCTTTGGCGTCACCACCCGCGGCCGCGGCGCGATCGCCGTGCCCGGGGGGCTGAAAGGGGTGCGCGAAGTGTTGATCACGAGCGAGCCCGCGGGGGGCAGTCCGCGCCCCACCAGCGCGCCGGTGGCGCGCGTCGTGCTGGCCGCGTAGCGACGGCGAGCCGCTCGCTGCCCCGCACTGGATGGCGCCCGGCCGGCGGGGTGTGCCGCCGGCGCCACCCCGCGGGTCCGTAGCCGGGCCGTTGCGGCGCTCGGCCCGCGCGGCGACGTCCGCCGCCTGACGTCCGTGGATGTTGACCGGCCGCGGAGCCGGTTGCTCTAAAAGGCTGCCGCTTGCGCAGTGCGAGACGATTCACAGCCATGAGTCGGCAAGCGGCGCCGCCGATCGCTGAGCGTGCCCGATACGCCGCCCTTGCGCGGTCGCTGGCGCGGCGTCTGCGCGCGCACGACCCAGACCATGCCTCGCTGAAGAGCGCTGTGCGGGCGGCAGTGTTCGTACCGGCTGTGTTCGCGTTCTCGGACAACGTGATCGACAAACCGCAGACCACGATCTTCACAGCGTTTGGAGCGTTCTCGATTCTCGTGCTGGCCGATTTCGAGGGCACACCGCGAAGGCGCCTGACCGCGTATCTGACGCTCGCGGGAGTTGGCTTGGGCCTGATCGCCGTGGGCACGCTCTGTTCGGAAAGCATCGTCGCCAGCGTCTGCGCGACGGCAGTCATAGGGTTTGCGATCCTCTTCTCCGGCCTCATCAACCGCTACCTCGCGGCGGGCGCGTTCGCGGCGATGCTGAGCCTCATCCTGTCGGTCAACGTGCCGGCAGCGGCGTCGGCTACTCCCGAACGCTGGGCGGGCTGGAGCCTCGCGTGCGCCGTCGGGATCGCGGCCTGCATGCTGGTGTGGCCCCCGCGACCGCGCCCCGCGCTTCGCTCCGCGGCTGCGCAGGCGTTCGCCGCGCTCGCCGATCTCCTCCAATCGGAGCTCGACGGGGACGCATCGCTGGCGACGCGCATCGAGCAGGCCAATGGCGCAGTCGCCGAGCTGCGCCGGCGCTTCGTCGCGACGCCGTATCGGCCGACCGGCACAACGAGCTCCGCGGAGGCGCTCGCGTTCCTCGTCGATGAGCTCGACTGGGTGCGCGTGGTGATCGTCCAGCGCGCCCGCGCCGGGCGTGACATCTGCCCGGAGGAGAACCGCGAGACGGTCAGCGCCGCGATCGCGGTGCTCCGCGCCGGCGCATCGAAGCTCCAAGGTGGCGACGCTCACCCCGACCTCGACCGCGTCCTGGCTGCGCGAAAGGCGGGCACCAAGGCGTTGTTGCAAAACATCAGGCAGCTGCCGGCAGACCACGACGACGCCACGCTCGCGGCGGTGCTGGAGCCATCGTTCAGAGCCAACCAGCTCTCGTACGCGGCGTGGGAGCTCGGGCTAAACGCGCTGCTCGCCACCGGAGCGCCCGCTCCCGGCGCCGCGACCGACCGTAGGTCGATCCAGCGCGGAGTCCGAGGGATCGCACAACTCCTCTCCGAGCAGGCGCGAGCCCGCGCCGTGTGGTTTCAAAACAGTGTGCGCGGCGCCGCGGGGCTCACGATCGCGGTATACGTCGCGCAGCGCGCGTCGCTTCAACACGCCTTCTGGGTTGTGCTCGGCACCCTCTCGGTGCTGCGTTCGAACGCGCTCGGAACAGGCGCGACGATCGTGCAAGCGGTCGTGGGCACCGCGCTGGGCATAGTCGTCGGCGGCCTGCTGGTGGTCGCGATCGGAGCCGAACACGCGCTTCTGTGGGCCGTGCTTCCGTTCGCGGTGTTTCTCGCCGCGTACGCACCGAGGGCCATCTCGTTCACGGCCGGGCAAGCGGGCTTCACCGTGGTGCTGGTTGTTCTGTTCAACATCATCCAGCCAGTCGGGTGGACGGTGGGGCTCGTCCGCGTCGAGGACGTGGCGATCGGGTTCGCGATCAGCCTCGTGGTGGGACTGCTGCTGTGGCCCCGTGGGGCGAGGGCGGCTCTGCGCGACAGCGTCGCAGAGGCATACGCCACGAGCGCCGACTACCTCGCGGCGGCCGCGACAGCGGGCGAGACCGGAGACGCGCAACTTGCCGCCGGCGCCGCGACTCGCAGGCTGGACGACACCTACCGCCAGTTCCTGGCCGAGCGCGGACACGAGGACATCGACATGGGCAGCGTGAGCCGGCTGGTGACCGGCGCGACGCAAGTGCGCCTCGCCGCGTATGCGCTCGAGACAATGGCGGCTGAAACCGGACGCTGGGAGGCGAGCCCGGCGCTCTCAGCGGAGGCGAGCGCAATGCACGGTTGGTACCTCGAGCTCGCTGAGGCGATCCGGCGCGTGGCGCCGTCGCCGCTTCCTGAGGCCACGCCCGATGGGGCCGCCGACGACGCGCTGCGCCGGCTCGACCGAGCGGTCCACGCCGACGACATGGGTCGCATCCGCACGACGCTTGGCGCCGCCCTGGCGAGCGAGCAGATCGCGGACCTGCGTGGGTTCGAGGCCAAGCTCGCGAGCGCTCTCGACGCGCTCCCGAGCGTGCGCGGCTCCGCACGTGGCGCCGCCGGCCAAGCGTGACACACCCCAACGCCCGCGGTATCGTCGGGAGATCCGATCGGCCGCTGGGGCGGCCCGGGAGGAGTGAGATGGCCCACAGCGAGCTGCGCGAAGAGACCGTCGACGCCGACGGCGCGACCGGTGCGCCGAGGACGATCCTCGTGAGCCGCCGCGCGACGTTCAACGCGGCGCACCAGCTGTTTGACCCCTGCCTGTCAGACGAGGCGAACGAGCGGCTGTTCGGAAAGTGCGCCCGGCTGCACGGTCACAACTACGTGCTGGAGGTCGTGGTTGGCGGCGAGCTGGACAACTCGACAGGCTACGTGCTCGACCTCAAGCGGCTCGCAGACATCATCGATCAGCGCATCGTCCGCGATGTCGACCACCGCAACCTCAACACCGACGTCGCGTGGCTGGATGGCCGCATCCCCACCGCCGAGAACCTGGCGCTCGCGTGCTGGGAACGAATCCGCCCTGAGCTGCCCGAGGGATCCCTTCGATCCGTGCGCGTGTGGGAGACCGACAAGAACTGGGCAGAGGTCGGTGGCCACGGCTGAGCAGGCGCAGTTGCCGCTGCGGCGAAACGGGGGCCTGTCGAGTCGATACAGCGTTGCCGATCTCGACGCGTTCACCGACGCCGAGAGGCGCAGGTACGTCAGCGACTTGAGCCATCCGCAACGCGACGAGGAGCTGGCGTGGGAGCTCTTGTACCGGCGCGAACCGCGCCTGTATGACCGGCTCGCCAGCGCCGAGCGGCTGCATCCGGACGTGGTCGCGTGGCTGCCCGAAGCGGTGGAGCGAATCGTCGAGATCGGCGCGGGCGCCGGACGCTTGACGCTCGAGCTGGTCGACCGCGCCCGCGCCGTTTGGGCGGTCGAGCCCGCGGCGCCCTTGCGCGCGCTTTTGCTCGAGAAGCTGTCGCGAGCCGCGCACGGCGATCGCGCACGCGTGGTCGACGGCTTCTTCGACGAGCTTGCGCTCGATGACGATTTTGCCGACCTCGTGGTGACGTGCTCGGCGTTCACCCCCGAACCCGCGCATGGCGGTGAACGGGGGCTCGCGGAGATGGAGCGCGTCTGCCGCCCGGGAGGGTGCGTGGCGATCGTGTGGCCCAACAACCTCGACTGGCTCGCCGCGCGGGGGTTCCGGCACGTGAGCTTTCCCGGAGAGATGTTCCTCGAGTTCGCAAGCCCCGAAGAGGCGGTCGAGTTGATCGAGATTTTCCACCCGCACGCGGCGCCCGCCGTTCGTGCCGGCGGTTCGCGACGCGTCGCCTATTCGGCGCTCGGAGTCAACCCGCCGCGGGACATCGCGTACAAGGTGCTCTCCACGTGAGGCTCGCGCTTCTGGCTCCGCTCGTCGCGCCAATCCGCGAGCCCAACGTCGGCGGCTCACAGGCGTTCGTGGCCGACCTCGCGCGCGGCATGGCGCAGCGCGGCCACACGGTGCACCTGTACGCGCCGTCCGGCTCCCGCGTAGCCGGCGTCGACGTGGTCGATACGGGTGTCGATCACCGTGCGCTCGAGGCCACTCTCTACAGGGCCGATGGGCGTGGGCAGCCCGACAGCGCCGCTGCCGCGAGCGCCTTCGGTGCGGTTTTTGCCGCGATCGCCGACGGGCATTACGACGTGGTGCACAACCACGCCTTCGACGCCCCGGCGATCACGCTCGCCGAGCGCGCCGGGACTGCGATCTTGCACACGCTGCACCTGCCGCCCGCGCCCCGGGTCGCTGCAGCGCTGCGACAGGCACGACTGGCCGACCCGCCACCGGCGGTCGCGTGCGCGTCGCAGTCCCAGGCGCGTGCGTGGGGCGCGCACGTCACGGTGGACGCGGTGCTCGCTCCGTACATCCCCACGCACGCGATCCCGTTCGCCGCGAGCGCGCCGCGCGGCGCGCTGTTCGCGGGCAGGCTCAGCCGTGAGAAGGGCGCTGCGGAGGCGATCGACATCGCGCGCGCCGCGGATCTTCAGATCGACGTTTTCGGCGACGCCTACGACGCGCGCTACGTGGGCGAGCAAATCAACCCGCGCCGCTCGCTGCACGGCGTGCGGATCCACGGCGCCGTAGCGCGACCGGCGCTATGGGAGGCGATGGCGGGCGCCAGCGTGGTGCTGTGCCCGGCGCGGTGGGAGGAGCCGTTCGGCATGGTCGCCGCCGAGGCGCAGGCGTGCGGAACGCCGGTG
>DASZFR010000109.1:0-8463 GCA_035939635.1 Solirubrobacteraceae bacterium | reverse complement strand
CCGGCGCCAGCACGCGCGAGAACTCTTCAAAGGCGCGCGCGAGGTGGGGGATGTGGTGGAGCACGGCGTGGCCGAACACGAGGTCAAAGCTGCCGTCCTCAAACGGCAGTCGCTCGGCGTCCACGCGCGCCGTCTGTACCTGCAGGCCCAGCCGCGAGGCGTTTGCCTGCAGCGCGTCGAGCATGCCCGAGGAGATGTCGCTGCACGTCGCTCGTTCGATCACCCCGGCGCGCAGCATGTTGAGCGTGAAGTAGCCGGTGCCCGCGCCGATCTCCAGCGAGCGCGCGTAGCGGCCGGGCGGATGCCCGAGCGCCTTGTGCAACTTGGCGACCACCTGGCGGCGGCCGCTCGCGCCGAAGTCGATGCCCCACTTGAAGTCGTACTCGCACGCGGCGGCGTCGTGATAGCGGGTGTTTGCCTGGCGGATCTGCTGTGCGGACAGCGTTGCGGGCACGGAGGGGACCATATACTCGCCCGTCGTGTCGGCGCCCGTGCACGTGCAGCGCGACCAGCCCGAGGGCGTGCCGCCGCTGACGCTGACGGGCGAGCGCACGCTTCCTGACGTGCCCGCCGAGAACTATTGGTTTCGGCGCCACCTGGCCGTGTACGAGTGGATCGCACCGCGGGTGCACGCGCGCCGCGTGATCGACATGGCCTGCGGCGAGGGCTACGGCTCGGCGGTGCTCGCCGCGCAAGCCGCCGCGGTCGTGGGCGTGGACGCAAACCCCGAAGCCCACGAGCACGCGCGGCGGCGCTACCGGGCGCCCAACCTGCGCTACGAGCGCGGTCTGATCGACAGCTTCGCCGAGCCCGCCGACGCGATCGTGTTTCTGCAGACGATCGAGCACGTGCAGGAGCCGCAGGCCACCCTCGGCCACCTGCGCGCGCTGGTGAGCGGTCGCGGGGTGGTGTACGTGTCGACGCCAAACGTGCTCACGCTCGCGCCCAAAGGCGCGGAGCGCTCCGACAACCCGTGGCACGTGCGCGAGTACCGCGCCGCGGAGTTCGAGCAGCTATGCCGCGCCAGCTTTTCCGCCGTGCGCATGGTTGGCGTCTTTCACGCGCGCAAGCTGCGCTTGCACGAGCACGCGTTGCGCCTGGGCTGGGACTCGCTGCACCCGCGGCTGGGGCTGACAAAGCGCTTCTATGACAGCTTCACGCCGGCGATCGCGAGCTCTGACTTCGCGCTGCGCGAGGGCGGCGAGCGCCAGCTCGATCGCGCGCTGGACCTGCTCGCGGTGTGCACCGGATGAGCGCCCGCCGCGACGGCGGGGCGCTGGCGATCGTGCTGCATACGCACATGCCCTACGTGGAGGGCTTCGGCACCTGGCCCTTCGGCGAGGAGTGGCTGTGGGAGGCGATGGCCTGTTGCTATTTGCCGCTGGTCGAGCTGCTCGACCGCGGCGCCCCGCTCACCGTGTCGCTGACGCCGGTGTTGTGCGATCAGCTCGAAGCGCCGGATCTGGCGCGGCGCTTCGGCGCCTTCGTGCAGGGCGTGCGCCGCGGTACGCACGAGCAGGACGCCGCCGGCCTGCGCGCGGCCGGAGAGGAGCAGCTGGCGCGCGAGCTCGAGCGCTCGTGGCGCGACTACGCGGGCGCGCTTGAAAGCCTCGACGCGCGCGGGGGTGACCTGCTCGGCGCCTTCGCATCGCACGCCCAGTGGACCTCCGCCGCGACCCACGCGGTACTGCCGCTGCTGGCCACCGACGAGGGCGTCCGTATTCAGCTGCAGTGCGGCATCGATTCATTCCGGGAGCGCTTCGCCGCTCGCTGGCGCGGAGGCTTTTGGCTGCCCGAGTGCGCATACGCGCCCTGGCTCGGGCCGATGCTCGAGCACTGCGGAGCGCACGCGACTTGCGTGGAGCTCACGCGCCGCTTCGGCGAGGGTTCGCCCGAGCACCTGCACCCGTTCGCGGATGACTCCGGGATCGTGCTGGTGCCGATCGACAGGGCCACGATCTCGCTCGTGTGGAGTGACCATGGCTATCCCGCGAGCGGGCGCTATCGCGACTATCACCACCACACCGTCCACCACCACAATCCCTGGAACAACGCCGGCGGCGCCTACGACGCCGGCGCGGCGCAGGCGCTGGCGCGCGAGCACGCGCAGGACTTCGTGGCGCGCACACTCGCGCGGCTTGCGCAGGCGGCGACCGAGCCGCCGGCCGGCGTGCGCCCCGGCACCCCGGCGCTGGTCGTTTGCGCGCTCGACACCGAGCTGCTCGGCCACTGGTGGTATGAGGGCGTCGGCTGGCTGTCGGCGGTGGTCGAGGAGTGCTCGCGCCAGGGCCTGGAGCTCGTGCGGCTCGACGACGCGCTGGCGCAGATCGAGCCGCGTCCGTTGCGTCAGGCGGCCGAGGGCGCGGCGTACACATGGGGCGCCGGCGGCGACCTGTCCACGTGGTCGGGCCCGGCGGTGGCGGAGATGGCGTTCGCGACGCGGGCGGCCGAGCTCGAGGTCCTGCGCGGCGGCCGGCCGACCAACCCGGCGGCGGTGCGCGAGCTGCTCGCGCTGCAGGCCAGCGACTGGGCCTTCATGGTCTCGCGCGGACTGGCGGTGCCGTACGCGCGCGAGCGCTTCGCGACGCACCTCGGGGGCGTGCACGACGCGCTCGCAAGCGGTTCCGGCGCAGACGCGGCGCACCTGCGCAACCTCGCCGGGCGCGGTTGCGTCGCCGCTACGCGGGCCGCCTGAGCACAACCAGCGCGAAGCTCGTCAGCGCCGGCAGCGGGTGCGCCACCAGCCTCGCGCTGACGGCGCGATGGACGCGGTGCAGCGGCGGGGCGCTGTCGTAGAAATGATGCCCGAAGTAGCCGGCGTAGCGCTCGACCGTATAGCCGACCGACTGCAGCCGGCGCAGCTGGCGGCGGGTCGGCCCGCGACACCACTTGTAGTGGGGCGCGAACTTGGCCGTGCGGCCCGGCTCGGCGTAGCGCAACAGCGCGCCCGACAGCGCCGGCGGCAGCAGCAGGTTGGCCACGAACGGCAGCGAGTAGAGCGTCGGGAAGAAGTGCACGGCGCTGCCCCCAGGGGCGAGCACCTGGAAGATCGCCTCGTGGAAGCGCCGGCCGTCCGCGACGTGCTCGGCCGTCCAGCGGCTCACCACCACGTCGAAGGGCCCACCGCCGGCGAGCAGCTCAGACGTCGCGGACGCGTCGAGAATGTCGGCGCAGACCTTCACGTAGGCGCCCGGAGCGCGGTCGAGCTGGCGCTGTGACGCATCGAGCAGCACGTAGTCGAGCCGGCGGCGCTCGATCTGCCCGGGGTTGAGAACCGGTTTGGCGCCTCCGCCGACGTCACACCAGCGCTTCGCGCCGTCGTGGATGAGTCGCTGGACCTCCTGCCAGAAATGCTGCTGCGCGCAGACGCTCGGGTAATACCCCACAGCCGACGCCGTTGCGGGCCGCGCAGCGCCAGCCGCCGCGCGCGGTGTCGCGGCGCGCGCCGCGCTGTCCGGCTCAGGCACGGACCGCCGCGGGCGCGGGCAGCTGGGTCACTCCCAGCGCATCGTCGTAGGCGCCTCGCGCATGCGAATCACGCGCGCGGGGACCCCCGCAAGCACGGCGTTGGCGGGCGCCGCGCGCGTGACCACCGCGCTGGTGCCGACGACGCTGTTGTCGCCGATGCTTACGCCGCGCAGCACGCATGCGCCGTAGCCCATCCACACGTTGTGCCCCACGTCGACGTCGCGCTTGTAGATGCCCTGCAGCCTGATTGGCCGCTCGACCTCCACCACGCCGTGGTCGAAGTCGATCAGCATGACGCGGTCGGCGAGGATGCACTCGCGCCCGATCGCGATGTGCTGGTAGGCCGAGATCGTGCAGTCCTGGCCGATCACGGTCTTGGCGCCGATGCTCACCTCGCCCTCGTGCACGCGGATCTTGCAGCCGTGTCCGATCCACGCCCAGCGCCCCACGCGCAGCACGGCGTCGCGGCCGATCTCGAGCTTCACGCGCGGGCAGATGAAACACAGGCCGTCGGTCTGCAACCGTCGCCGGTAGCGCAGACGAAGCAGCCCGTAACGCACCACCAGGCGCAGGTAGGAAACACGCAGCATCTGGTTCGCGCGCATGAAACGCAGCAACGCCAACGGGCCGCCGTGCAGGGGCGGCGGGGCGCGGCGCACGTGCAGCGCCTGCGCCGGCACGCTGACACCTGCCTGTTGACCCACGCCGGCGGCCTGTGCACCGGCATCGTCGACGAGCAATGGCTCCATCGCAGAAATCGTATTGCCCAGCGGTGCCCCTGCGATGATTGCCGCCCGATGAGCGGCCAGACACTCGCACAGCGGCTGCTGGCCGGCGACCGGCGCGCGCTGGCGCGCGCGATCTCGCTCGTCGAGGACGATCGCGCCGAGGGTTGGGCGCTGGTGCGGGAGGTCTATCCCCAAACCGGCCACGCCGCGGTGTTCGGCTTCACGGGTCCGCCGGGCGCGGGCAAGTCCACGCTGATCGGCGCGGTCACGCGCGTGCGTCGCAGCGCGGGGCGCAGCGTGGGGGTACTCTCGATTGACCCTTCCTCGCCGTTTACCCAGGGGGCGCTGCTGGGCGACCGCATCCGCCTGACAGAGCACTTTCTGGACCCCGGCGTGTTCATCCGCTCGATGGCAAACCGCGGCGCGCTTGGCGGCCTCTCTGAGGCGGCGCTGCAGGCCGCCCTGCTGCTCGACGCAGCCGGCCGCGAAGACATCTTTCTGGAGACCGTCGGCGTGGGACAGGCAGAGATCGACATCGTCGACCACGCCGACACGGTCGTGCTCGTGCTGATGCCGGGCTCGGGGGACTCGATCCAGGCGCTGAAGGCGGGCGTGATGGAGATCCCCGACGTGATTGTGGTCAACAAGGCGGACAGCCCGCTCACCGACACGATGGTGCGCGAGATCCGCGCGGTGCTGTCGCTGAGCGGCGGCGACGCCGGACAGGTGCCCGGCGTGTCGCCGTGGCGGGTGCCGATCGTCAAGACCGAGGCGGGACAGGGACGTGGGGTGGAGGAGCTCGTGACGCGCCTGGACGAGCACCGCGCTTACATCCTCGCGCACGGGCAGCTGGCCGAACGGCGGCGGCGCAACCTGCGCAACGAGGTGCTGGCGATCGCCGCCGCGCGCATGCGCCGGCGACTGGAGGACGAGCTGCGCGACGACGACGAGTTTCAGGGGCTGCTCGAGCAGGTCGTGGAGCGCCGGCTGGACCCCGCGAGCGCGGCCAGCGCGCTGCTGCAGTCGGCCAACTGAGCGCCGTTCACAGCCGCCTCCGCGGTCGTCCAGCACCCCCACCTCGCGCGGGCGGCGCCGCGGGTGTGGCGCCGCCGTATAGGCTCAGCGCCACGATGGACTACCTGGACCTAGCCGACCGCAGCTGGCCGTTGCTGCGCCAGGTGATGGCGGGGCACACCGCGATCTATCGCGCCAGCGGCGGACGCGTCGGCCACCATGTGCCGGGCTTGGCGCCGACGCTCTTGCTCGACCACGTGGGCGCCAAGAGCGCCAAGCGGCGTACCAGCCCGCTGGTGTACGGCGTCGACGGCGAGAACCTCGTGCTGGTGGCGTCGAAGGGCGGATATCCCAAGAACCCCGCGTGGTACTACAACCTCCAGGCCCACCCCGACACCAGCGTGCAGGTCGGCCGCGAACACCGGCCCGTGCACGCGCGGGTTGCGACGGCGCAGGAGCGCGAGCACCTGTGGCCGCTGATGGTCGGCGTCTACGGCGGCTACGAAGGCTACCGGCGGCGCACCGAGCGCGAGATCCCGCTGGTCGTGCTCGAGCCGCGCGCTTGACGAGTCACGCGCCGAGCAAGCGCGCGATCACCATCTGCTGCACCTCGTCGGTGCCCTCGCCGATCGTGAGGATCTTCGCGTCGCGGTAGAAGCGGCACACGGGGTACTCCTCGATGTAGCCGTAGCCGCCGTGTATCTGCACGGCCTCCTCGGCGCAGCGCACCGCCAGGCGCCCGGTCTTCAGCTTCGCCTGTGCGGCCGTGAGCGTGAAGTTGCGCCCGGCGTCCTTCTCGCGCGCGGCCTTGTACACGAGCAGCCGCGCCGCCTCGATCTCGGTGGACATGTCGGCGAGCTTTGACTGGATCGCCTGAAAGCTCGAGATCGCTTTGCCGAACGCGCGCCGCTGCTTGGCGTAGGTGAGCGCCATCTCGAGCGCCCCCTGGGCGAGGCCGACGCCCATCGCCGCGACGCCAATGCGTCCGATGTCGAGCACGCGCAAAAACTGCCTGAAACCCGCGCCGCGCGGGCCGAGCAGGTTGGCCTCGGGCACGCGGCAGTCGCTGAACGCGAGCGGCCTGGTGTCCGACGCGTTCCAGCCCATCTTGCGGTACGGCTCGCCCTGCTCGTAGCCGGGCGTGCCGTTGGCGACGATCAGGTTTGAGATCTCACGGGACTCCGCCCCGCCGGCCCCGCCATCGCCGGCCGCGCGCTCGCCGGTGAGCGCGGTGATGCAGACAATCCCCGAGATCTCCGTGCCGGCGTTGGTGATGAACTGCTTGGCGCCGTTGATCACCCATTCGCCGTCGTCCAGGCGCGCGCGCGTGCGCGTGTTGGCCGCGTCCGAGCCCGCCTCGGGCTCGGTCAGTCCGAACGCGCCGAGGCTTTCGCCCGAGCACAGGCGCGGCAGCCATTCGCGCTTCTGCTCGTCTGAGCCGAAAAGGTAGATCGGCTGCGTGCCCAGCGAGGTGTGCGCGCACAGGGTGATCGCGACCGAGGAGTCAACGCGCGCGAGCTCCTCCACCGCGAGCGTGTAGGCGAGCGTGTCGCCCCCGCCGCCGCCGTACTCGGCTGGGAAAGGAATGCCCATCATGTTCAGGCCGCCGAGCTGGCGCACGATCTCATACGGAAATGACTTGGTACGGTCGAGCTCCTCGGCCACCGGCGCGACCTCGCCCTCGGCGAACTCGCGCACGGTGCGACGGATCAGCTCGTGGTCAGGCGAGAGGTCGAAGTCCATCGCGGCGCCATTGTCACAGCTTGACCGCATCTAGGATCGGCGGCTGATGGCAAGCGCGCGACTGATCGCACAGCTCGCGCTCGCGCGGGGACGCACCTACCGCTACGGCCCGCACCGATCGCAGCGCGCGGAACTGCACCTACCGGGCGGCAGCGGTCCGCACAGCGTGGTCGTGCTCGTGCACGGCGGCTCCTGGCACACGCGCTACGGCCTCGTCGTGATGCGCGCGCTCGCGCGCGACCTCGTGCGTGCGGGCGTCGCGGCGTGGAACATCGAGTACCGGCGCCTGGGCGAGGGCGGCGGCTGGCCGCAGACGTTTGCCGATGTCGCCGTCGCGGTCGACGAGCTCGCGGCGCTCGACGCGCCGCTCGATCTGGACCGCGTCAGCGTGGCCGGGCACTCGGCCGGCGGCCATCTGGCGCTGTGGGCGGCGTCGCGCGAAAGACTCGCCCCGGCTCGAGCCGAAGAGCTGGGTGGACGCCCGCGCGTGCGCTTGCGACGGGCGATCGCGATGGCGGGCGTGTGCGACCTCGCCGGCGCCTACGTTCGCTTCCGCGGCGGCTCGGTAGGCGCGCTGATGGGCGGCTCGCCCGAGCAGGTGCCCGAGCGCTACGCGGTTGGCGATCCGCTCGCGCTTGTGCCTGTGCGCGCGCCGGTGCTGCTCGTGCACGGCATCTGCGATGAAACGGTGTCGATCGAGCTCAGCCGCAGCTACGCGCGCGCGGCGCAGCGCGCGGGCGGCGAGGTCGAGCTGGTCGAGATCGTTGGTCCCGCCGGTCGCCACCGCGCGGCGATCGATCCGCGCAGCGAGGCGTGGGGGGCGGTCCGCAGCTGGCTGTCGCGGCGGTCCGTCTGAGCTCAGCTGTCCGCCGCGTAGGAGCGCGCGAGCTCAACCAGCAGCCGCACGCCGTAGCCCGACGCGCCCTTGCCCACGTAGGCGCGGCCGAGGTCCCAGGCCGAGCCGGCGATGTCCAGGTGCGCCCACGGCCGCTCGCCTGCGAAGTTCGACAAGAACGCGCCGCCGACGATCGTGCCGGCCTTGCGCGCTTCCGGCGCGTTGTCGAGGTCGCCGTAGGTGCCCCTGATGAGCTCGTCGTACTCGCGGTGCAGGGGCAGGCGCCACACGATCTCTCCGCTGCGCTGCCCCGCCTCGCCGATACGGGCTGCGAGGTCGTCGTCGTTGCTCATCAGCCCGGCGTACGTGGAGCCCAGCGCGATGATCACCGCGCCGGTGAGCGTCGCCAAGTCGACGAGTAGCTCCGCGCCCTCGTCGACTGCGTAGCAGAGGCAATCGGCGAGCACCAAGCGGCCCTCGGCGTCGGTGTTGTTGACCTCGATCGTCTTGCCGTTCGCCGCCGTGACGATGTCGCCGGGCTTGGTCGCGTGGCCGCTAGGAAGGTTCTCTGTGGCGCCAACCACGCCGAGCACGCGCACCGGAAGCGCCAGACGCGCGATCGCCGCGATCGCCTCGATCACGGCGGCGCCGCCCGACATGTCGAACTTCATCTCT
>DASZFR010000108.1:0-7586 GCA_035939635.1 Solirubrobacteraceae bacterium | reverse complement strand
CGCCGCAGAGGCCCGCTGACCACCGCGATCACCACAGCCAGCAGCACGAGCGTGAGGATCGCGACGACGACCGTCACCGCGCGTGGCGGGCGCGCGTGGCGGCGTCCAACTGCGCGCGGGCGGCCGGGCGCTCGCCGCGGCGGTGCTCGCTGCAAGCCGCCGAGGTCAAACCTGCGCCAGCTCGCCGGCGGCGCGCGCAGGTGCGGGCGCGAGTTGCCGGCGTCGCACCGGGCTGGGCAGCGGCCAAATCGCGATCAGCCCGCCCGCGAACACCACCAGCCCGCCAATCCAGATCCACATCACAAGCGGCGAGACGATGAAGTGAAACTGCGCGGGCGGGGGCTGGCGCAGGTAGGAGCGCGCCAGAAACGCGACCGCCACCATCGCCTCGTCGGGCGGCAGCGTGCGGTTGCCCGCGTTGACGATGCGCTGCAGCGGCGCGCTCGAGATTTCTGGCGCGATCGCGGTCCAAACGTCGCGGGTAACCCCGGCGCTCATGCTGATATGGCTGACCGACTGCCCTCCTACGAGCTGCCCGACAGACCCCTGCGCGGGTTCGCCCGAGTTGTAGTAACCCTCACTTGGCGTGAGCGTGGCGACGTGGTGACCGTTCTTGCCGACGTCGAGTACGGCACCGAGGCTGAGCGTCGATCCGGTGTGGGCCCTGTCCTGCGCCGGGGTGATCGTCGCCGTCGGGCGCACGTAGCGGACCGTATAGCCGCCGACGTGCGCGGACTGACCCGGCGACAGGCCCAGCTCGACCGCGTGCTGGAAAGACGAGGACGCGGCGACGCCGATGAAGAGCACGGCCATGCCCGCGTGCACGACGTAGCCGCCGTAGCGGCGGCGGTTTCGCCGCACGAGCGCGAGCAGCGCAAGCGGCGCCGGTTCATGCGCGATCGCTTGCCGCGCGCGCGTGCCGCGCCAGAACTCCTGGACCACACAGGCAAGCGCAAACGCCGCGCAGCAAAACAGGGCAAGCGCCGTCGTCTTGCCGGGCACGCCCGCGGCCAGCAGCGCCGCCAGCGTCGCGGCCGCAAACAGCGCCGGGCCCGCGAGGTTTCGCCGCACGCCGGCGAGCGTCGCGCGACGCCACGCCAGCACCGGGCCAAGGCCGCTCAGGAACACCAGCGCCAGCGCGAGCGGCACCGTGTAGCGGTCAAACCAAGGCGGCCCGACGGAGTCTTCGCTGCCCGAGAGCGCCTTGGAGATGAGCGGAAACCAGGTGCCCCAGAAGATCACGAAGCACAGACCCACGAGCACGAGGTTGTTGGCCAAAAAGATCGATTCGCGCGAGAGCAGAGACTCCAGCCGATGCTCTGAGCGCAACATCGGCGCGCGCGACGCCACCAGATAGATCGAGCCGACGATCAGCACCCCGATCAGCACCACGAATGGCACGCCGAGCGTGGCGCCGCCGAACGCGTGGATCGAGTTGAGCACGCCGCTGCGCACCAGAAACGTGCCCATGACCGCCAGCGTGCCGGTGGCGAGGACCAGGGACATGTTCCACACCTTCAACATGCCGCGCTTCTCCTGGATCATCAGCGAGTGCAGAAGCGCTGTGCCGGTGAGCCAGGGCATCAGCGAAGCGTTCTCGACCGCATCCCACCCCCAGTAGCCGCCCCAGCCGAGCTCGGAGTACGACCAGCGCGCGCCGAGCAGGATGCCGGCGCCGAGCAGAAGCCACGCCGCGAAAGCAAAGCGGCGTGTGGTGCGAATCCAGTCGGCGTCCACGCGCCGCGCGAGCAGTGCGCCCACGCCAAACGCGAGCGGGATCGTGCACAGCGTGTAGCCGGAGTAGAGCATCGGCGGATGGATCACCATCGTCGGGAAGCGCAGCAGCGGATCCAGGCCCGAGCCTTCCGCCGCAGCGGGGTGCGTCGTGGCAAACGGCGTGGCGTAGAAGATCATCAGCGCCACGAAGAAGCCGCCGAAGCCGAGCAGCACCGCCGTGGCGTAGGCGGCGATCTCGCGCATACGCCGGCGCACCAAAAACAGCGCAAGGCTCGCCCACAGCGACAGAAGCCACGCCCACAACAACAGCGACCCTTCCTGTGACGACCACACGGCCGCCGCCCTGTAGAGCGCCGGCGTGGTCCTGCTTGAGGTGTCGGCGACGGTGTTGAACGTGAAGTCGTTGCGCAGGAACGCGACCTCGAGCACCGCGAACGCGACCGTGAGGATCCCGGCCAGCGCGTAGACGGCGCGGCGGGCCGAGTCGCAGAAGTCCGGGCGTGCGCGGCGCACTCCGTACAGAGCGGCGCCGATCCCGTACAGGCTCACGGCGAGCGCCAGCAGCAGGCATGCGCGTCCGAGTGCGGCCATCAGCGGCTAGGCGCCCAAGCGGCAGGTTGCGACGCCACTGCGCCTAGTAATTCTGCTTCTCCCCCGCCGGCGCGTTCTGGTACTTGGAGGGGCACTTGGTTATGAGCGAATCGCGTTCGCCCACATAGCGCCCGCCCTGTTTGGAAACGGTCACGATGATCTCGCGGCCTTCGCGGAAGGGGTCGGGGACGGTCCCGCTGTAGGAGACCGGGATCGCGGTGGCGCCGGCACGATCCTGCACGCTGAAGTCCAGCACGGAGCCACTGCGGTGCACCGAGCCGGCCGCGACCATGCCGGTCAGCTGATAGCTGCGCCCAGGCTGTGCCTGTCGCACGAGCTGACTGGGGCTGAGCGCTGGGCTTGCGGCGCTGAAGCTCGTATAGATCAACGCGCTGGCCAGCACAACGGCCGCGCTGAGCGCCACCACCAAGCGCACGGTTCGCTTGCGCGCCGGGTTCATCGAGGCCAGTATCGCAAACGCCCGCCGGCCGACGACCTGCTGCTCGCGCGCCGAGCGCCGGGCGGGCTGGCGCGTGCAGGCCGAGGAGTTCTTACGCGCGCAGCGAAACCTTTGCCAGTGCAAAGAGTCTCTGTGGATACGAGCCTGATGCGCACGCGCCTGCCCCATCCCCGTCCGGTCCGCCGCCTGCGCCGCCAGCTGGAGCACCCCCGGCGCGAGCCGATCCGCGAAAGCGATCCCGTCGTGGCGCGCGTGCGCGACGCGGGCGGGCCACTGGACGAGGCCTCTTACGCGTGCGAGTGCGGGCTTGTGTTCGTCGCGCCGGTTTCAACAAGTGTCGCCTGTCCCCACTGCCGGGCCGCGCAGCCCTGGTAGCACGCCAGCCGGGTGGCCGGCGCCGGCGCCGCAGCCGACCGTCTAAAGCGACGCCGGCGGTGCTGGCCTCGAGCGCGCTGGCCTCGGTGCGGGACGCGCTCCTTGACATTCCGCATATTTTGCACTAACTTACTGAGCAATGTGTCTGGGACGCGCCAGCCAAGCCAAACGCCTGCCGGGCGGCCACCGCGCGGCTCGTCGGGCGGCGGCTTGGCGGCGCAGCCGATGTAGACACTGCTGACGGGCCCTCCCGACTCCCCCCGGGAGCGGCCCTCCCTCCTCCGATGCCCAGAGCGGCCGGGCCGTGCTGGTGGCGCGGCCCGGCCGCCACTCCTCCAGCCCCAACCAGAAGGGAGGCCAGCAATGGCCAGGATCACCGTCACCGCAGACGTCCCCGCAGCACCTGACACGCCCGTTTTGCTCGACGAGAGCGTGCAGCCCGTGCACCTGAGCGACGAGCACTCGGCCAGGCAGCTACTCGAGCGCCTGGCCTGGGCGCTGGGCGACGCGACCGCGCTCGAGCGCGGCGACTACGCGGCCGCCTCGGCCGTGGCGTAGCGCGGCGTCCGCGCATCTGAGCTGGTCACGCGACCGGGTCAGCCGGCAGGCCCGCCGCGCGCAGCGCGTCAGGCAGCGACACGTAGGTCGTGGCTCTGAACAGCTTGTCGTCGCGGAACACCCACAGCTGCGCGAAGTGCTGCTCGACGCGGATCGAGGTCAGCCTGCCCCTGGCCGACATGCGCACGTCGGCCACCACGCAGCTCGGGGTCTCCCAGAAGCGCTTGGGCTCGAAGCAGATGTCGTCCATGGCGTCCGCGAACGTCTCGAAATAGCGCCTGATGCCGTCGTGGCCGCGGTAGGTGTCGGGCTCGGGAGAGAGCTCGGGAGGTACCGCGACTTCGAACTCGGGGTGGACGAAGCGAAGAATCGCGTCTATATCGTCGCGGCCGAACGCCTCGTAAGCACTTCGCAAAATCTCGGCAGAAGCTGACATTCCTCCTCAGACACGTTTATTATGTGCGCCGAGGGCGAAGACGGGCCGGGGGGCGGGTCGGTGGTGCCTCCCCGGCACAACCGTAAGGATCGGCGGAAACCCAAAGGATGGGAAACAGGGGCACTGATGCAGGGGAAGCGTACGTCGCGAGACGCTAGGCGGCCCTCGCGGGCGTCAAGGCGACGGCACAGACGGGTGGGCCGCGGCCTCAGGGGGCTGATGTCCACGTGCGCGCTTGCGCTGCTGGTGGGCGGTGCGCTGATCGCCACAGTCCAGGCACGCCCCGGCGGCGAACAGCGCGCGCTCCTGCGCGCGCAGCACGCCGCCGCGCGCCAGCAGCGGGCCTCGGCTCGCCGCGAAAGCCGCCAGCCGCGTGGCTCTCGCTCGCGCCTCCCGGCGGAAACGCAAGTGGCGCCGAGTCGCGGCGGACACGGAAAGGGCCCCGAACGTGAACACGCGGTCGTGCTCAGCACGTGCCAGGTCATCACGTGGAGCTACCGCAAGTTCCCGAGCCTTGCCGGCAACGCCGTGCGCGAGAAGATCTCGGTCGCGCACTACGCGCCGGTCTTCCAGGAAATGAAATTCGACGGCGAAGGGCACGTCCAGACGACGGCAATCGGTCTGCCCCCGGGCCGCCATGAGCGCCTGGACACCAAAGCGCACTGGCGCACCAACGGCGTCAGAGGCGGCTTTGACATCGTCAGCAAAAAAGAATGCCCGCCCGCGCCGGCATTCGCGATCGAAAAGCGCCAGCAGATTGCGGGCAGCGGCGAAGGGTTCACCACCGCGCCGCTGAAAGGCCTGAGCGGCCAGACCGTGAACTACCAGATCACGGTTCAGAACACCGGCAACGTGCCGCTCGTGCTCAGCAACTTCATCGACGAACACTGCGACTCGGGCACGATCGCCGGCGGCCAGGGAGAAACGCCGCTGCAGCCCGGGGCGATGCCTTCGCTCGGGGGCAAGACCACTTACACCTGCACCCACGTGCTGACGAGCCTCAACACGTATGAAAACGACGGCACGATCACGGCGACGCCGCCCAGCGGCGATGGCGCGCCGATCACCCACACCTCCAACACCGTGGTGGTGACGCTCACCCAGTCCGCCCCGGCGTTCAGCATCGAAAAGCTGCAGAAGATCGAAGGCTCCAGCGGCTCGTTCACGAGCTCGCCGCTGAGCGGCGAAGTGGGCCAGACGGTCGATTACGAGATCGTCGTGAAGAACACCGGCAACACCTCGCTCACGTTCTCGAACTTCACCGACGAACATTGCGACGGCGGCACGATCGCCGGCGGTCCCAGCGGTCCGCTGGCGCCGACCGAAAGCGCGACGTACACGTGCAAGCACATGCTCACCAGCGCCGACCAGACGGCGGGCTCGTACTCCAACAGCGCTACGGACACGGCGACGCCGCCGGGCGAACCGGCGATCACGCACACGTCCAACACCGTGGTGGTGACCCTCACGCCGCCGCCGCCCGAACCGACCATCTACGTCGGCTACGGCGACGGCGCGGCCAACAACCACGGCGGCTCCAACGGCTTCCCGACACCCTGGAACGGATCGCCCAACGTGACCTTCGTCGGCTGCGGCTTCGGCGGCAGCGACACGTGCCCGAAGAGCGGCGGCGTCGACGTCTACGACGCGGGCGCGATCAGGATCGACGCCCCGAGCGGCGGGCCTACGCTGACCGTGACCGGGGCAACAGCCGTGATCGGCCCCTGCACGTACGAACCCTGGCCGTCGCTGAGCGTGTCAGTCGCGCCAGGCCACACGCTGATCCTCACTCAGACCGGCATGCACCAATGCACCGCGGGCAGCGGCAGCGAGCAGGACAACTTCGACACGTCGGAGTCGTTCCTGAAATCGCCGCAGTACCAGCAGTTCGTGAAAACGGGCAAATGCGCAAGCGACGGGTACGTCCCGGCGGTGACCCTCACGATCAACAGCCACACGGTCACGCTGAGCGACAGCACACGCGTGCTCAACACGGGCGGCACCGACCCCGATATCTGCAGCAATACGACCGAGACGCAGAACTGGGTCGCGCTCGCGCTGCCAGCGGGTCAGCATTTTGCGCGGGCCACCCACGCCGCGCCCATGTGCCGCGCTCGCCGCGGCACACGCCGACGTGGCCACGCCGGGAGCTCGCGCTGCACCCGTTCCGCTCACACGCACGCCAGCGCGACGGTGCCGGTGAAGCTCGTCTAGCCGGGCTCGATCTCCAAGCTCCGACAGCTGCGCCCTCGGCCGCTTTGGCCGAGCGTCAGCTCACGGACGCTTGAGCTTCGGCTACGCCTTCGGGTTCTGTTTCGGCTTGGGGCGCGCTGCCCCCTTGGCCGAGAGCCGAAGCGCCAGCGCCGCGGCGGGCGGCGGCACGCACGCGGCGAGCCTGGCGGGCTTCTGCGCGCGCCTGTTGCGCTTCGCCACCGCGCCGGCGCAGTTCGGCCCGGCGCGCATCTCTTGCGGCTCTGCGCGCGCGGGCCGCGAGGCGCCTGTGCGCGATCCGCAGCGAGGCCGCCCGTCCGCGCCCGGGCCGCACGGCGCGCCTGCCGTGGTGCAGCGTTGCGGCTCGACGCCGCCGCTGGGAGGTGCAGGAGCGCCGTGAGCTGGCGGCCAGGTGGCATTTCGCGGCTGACGAGTGGCGGCGCCGCGCTGTGCTCGTCCGCCCGCCCGGCTTGCGGCGAGGAACGGCACTCGAGCACACGCCCGGGGCACCACCACTTGCCGCTCCCGCGAGGCTCGTGCAATCGGTGCCCCGCAGCGGCAGCTGTGCCATCCGCGCGAGGGCCGGGATCTGCGCGCCGAGCGCGCCTGCGCACAAGCATGCGACGGGCATGAGGCGTCGGGCGGCCACCCCCTCCTATCGGCCCTACGCGCGCGGAAAATGAGCGCACGGCGCAGCAAAGCCGGCTGCGGCTCGAGCCTCGCCAGCGACCGCTAGACCAGCCCCCGCGCACGCCGGCCACATGTCGGCTGCGACCGGCGCACGGGGCGACCAGGGTGCCTAACGACGCGTCGTGGCGTCGCGGCGCGGAAGTCGTCGGGCCCGCGCGTGATGCGGCCTCGCGCTCTCCGCGTCCGCGGCGTCACTCACGGCCCATGCGATGCGTTCGATCAGCTGCGCCGCGGCGTGATCGTCTTCGAGGTGCACCGGTAGCACCGACTCATCAAGCAATACCGAGGCGCTGGGTGGCCGGTCCTGCTGTGTCGTCGTGACGAGGACTCTGGGCATCTGGCTCTCCTCCTGACGTCTAGTTGGAACTGCCCGCTGCCAATGCACGCGTATACCCGGCACACGCGCTTCAAACCGTACTTGCGCGTTCAACGATCGCGATGCGTCGCGCGCGCCCCGACCAGCCACGAACCCCGAAGACCGAGCGGGGCCCGCCAACGGCATCCCGATTAGGACGACACGCGTGTCGG
>DASZFR010000107.1:0-6767 GCA_035939635.1 Solirubrobacteraceae bacterium | reverse complement strand
CGGCTGGGCATGCGCCGCGAGCTCGAGGCGATCGCCGACGACGCCGAGCGCGAGCGCGCGTTCCAGGCGGCCGTCGCGGCGGCATACGACCGCGGCGAGGGCATCAACATGGCCGCCTACGGCGAGATCGACGACGTGGTCGACCCCGCCGACTCCCGCCGCTGGATCGCCACCCTGTTTGACGACGGCGCGCCCGACTGGAAAACCCGGCCGCACAAGAAGCGCCCCAACGTGGACGCGTGGTGAGCGGCTGAGGGGTCGCGGCGGGGCGAAGGCGCCCCCCAACGTGGACGCGTGGTGAGCGGCTGAGCCGCCGCGGCGGGGCGAAGCCGCCCCGCGGCGAGCGCCGCAACAGCGCCCGCACGCCGCGCTTCGGGGCGCTCTCGACACGGCCAGTTCGAGCTGTATCATTCGCCGTGCCGTCACCGGGCGACGCCCGGGATGGACCGAAAATCAGCACTCCCACACCTGTACGTCGCGCCGGTATCCCGTAGGGAACTGGACCGAAAATGAGACACACCACCGGATCACAGCACGGCTGCTTGGAGGTCGTTCGGACCGTGTCGGGCCTGCGTGCGGGGCTGGGTCCGCACCGCGAGGCGCAGCGGCGGATCGCGCTCGTGCCCACGATGGGCGCGCTGCACGAGGGGCACCTATCGCTCATCCGCCACGCGCGCGCCCACGCCGACGTGGTGGTGGTTTCGCTGTTCGTCAATCCGTCGCAGTTCAACGAGCGCGCCGACCTCGACAGCTACCCGCGCCGCGAGCGCCGCGACGCCGAGCTCGCGGCGCAGGCGGGCGCGGACGTGCTCTTCGCGCCCGCGGCCGAGGAGGTCTACCCACCGGGATTTGCGACCACCGTGGAAGTGCTGGGGCTGACGGACCGCCTGGAGGGTGAGTTCCGCGGCAGCGCGCACTTTCGCGGCGTCACCACCGTGGTCACCAAGCTGCTCTGCATGGCCATGCCGGACGTGGCCTACTTCGGCCAGAAGGACGCGCAGCAGGTCGTCGTAATCCGACGCCTGGTCGCCGACCTGAACCTTGCCGTCCGAGTGGAGGCGCTGCCCACGGTGCGCGAGGCCGACGGGCTCGCGATGTCCAGCCGCAACCAGCTGCTGTCGCCCGACGAGCGCCGGCGCGCGAGCGCGATTCCGGCGGCGCTGGCGGCGGCCGAGCAGGCGGTCGCGGCGGGCGAGAGCGCGGCGGACGCGATCGCGCGCGCGGCGAGCGACACGCTTGCGGCGGCCGGGCTCGAGCCCGAGTATGTCGCTCTCGTCGACCCCGAAACACTCGAGCCGCTTCAGAGCCTGTTCGCGAGCGGGCTGCTGGTGCTCGCGGTGCGCGTCGGCTCGGTGCGGGTCATCGACAACGCCACGCTGTCGCGGAGAGCTGTCGGCCGTTTGAATCAATCGATCGCAGGAGGTGCGCTGGCGTAATGCAACGTGTGATGCTCAAGTCAAAGATCCACCGCGCGTCGATCACCGGGTGCGACCTGCACTACGTGGGCTCGATCACGCTGGACCCGGAGCTGCTCGAGGCGGCCGACATGCTCGAGCACGAGCAGGTCCACGTGCTCGACATCGACAACGGCGCGCGTTTTGAGACCTACACGATCGCGGGGGAGCCCGGCTCGGGCACGCTGCAGATCAACGGCGCAGCCGCGCGTCTCGTGCACGAAGGCGACACCGTGATCGTGGTGTCCTACGCCCACTACGACGAGCGCGAGCTCGCCACATACCAGCCGCGCGTGGTCCACGTGCAGGCCAAAACCAACCGCATCGTCACGATCGACGACGAGGTGGCGACCCTGCTCTCCTAGCGGGGCGTCAACCGCGTCAGAGAGGAACGCACATGTCAGCCCATCCCGACCCCGCAACCCGTGTGGCGCTCACGGAAGCGCCCGCCGACCCCGGTCGGCTGCCGATGACGCTGCCGCTGCTCGCGGAGAAAAAGCGCCTCGGCGAGCCGATCGTGATGATCACCGCCTACGACTACCCCAGCGCACGCGTCGCCGAGACCTCCGGCGTGGATCTGGTGCTGGTGGGCGACTCGGCGGCCACGACGGTGCTGGGGCACACCGCCACGACACCCGTCGCGCTGGATGAGATGCTCGTGCTCGCGCGTGCAGTGCGCCGCGGCCTGCGCACGCCGCTGATGATCGGCGATCTGCCGTTCGGCTCCTATGAGGTGTCGGACGAGCAGGCGATCGAAACGTCGCTTCGCATGGTCAAGGAGGCCGGCTGTGACGTGGTCAAGCTCGAGGGCGGCGGCGAAGCTTCGGTCAGTCGAGCGCGCGCGATCGTCGGCGCGGGCATTCCCGTGATGGGCCACGTAGGGCTCACGCCGCAGAGCTCCACCGCGCTGGGTGGTTGGAAGGCGCAGGGTCGCAATGCCCGGGCCGCGGCGCGGATCGCCTCCGAGGCGCTCGCGCTGCAGGAGGTCGGCTGCTTTGCGCTCGTGTTCGAGGCGATCCCCAGCGCGGTCACCGACGAGCTGATGCCGCTCGTCGAGGTCCCGGTGATCGGCATCGGCGCCGGTCCCGGCACCGACGGGCAGGTACTGGTGTTCCACGACCTGCTCGGCATCCGCGACGGGCTCGGTCCCCGCTTCGTCAAGCGCTACGCAAACCTGCAGCAGGAGATGAACGCCGGCGTCGCGGCCTTCGCCGACGACGTGCGCTCGCGGCGCTATCCCGGGCCCGAGCACGGCTACTCGATCGACGCGCGCGAGCTCGCGGAGCTGCACGCGCACCTCGCTTCGAGCGACTAGCCGCCAGACAGACGCACCGACACAGCGGCGGCCGCCGGGGGCCCGGCGAGCGCGCAGCGCCGATCGCCAGGCGGCAGGTGAGCGTGTGGCGGCGGCCGCCGGCTGTCGGGCGAGCGCGCAGCGCCGATCGCCAGGCGGCGGTGAGCGCGGGGCCGCCGGCCGTCAGTCGAGCGGCTGGCCGAAGCGCTCGGCGAAGGCGAACTCCTCGACAGGCCGTCGCGAAAGCGCGCGCGGCCACGGGTCCGCGCGGTGGCCCACGCCGACGTGCGCGGCGAGCGCGACATCTTCGGGAATCTCGAGCAGCTCGCGCACCTGCTCCTCTGCCGGCACGAGCAAGGTCGTCAGCGCGGCTCCGAGCCCGTCGGCGCGCAGCGCGAGCAGCAGGTTCTGCACGAACGGGTACACCGACGCGCCGCCCACGATGCTCTGGCGCGGCAGCTTGGCGTCGGTCACCGCGAGATCCCCGAGTCGCACGCCGATCACGAGGTGCACCGGCACCTCGTCGAGCCGGTTGGCGTATTCGTCGGCGCGCTTTAGCGTGCGCACGCGCGCGGCGTCGAAGCGCTCGGGCTCGGCCAGCATCGGCGCGACGCCTATGGCCTCCATGTAGGCACGCCAGTGCGGCAGGTACAGGTCGCGCAGCGCGCGGCGCGCGTCTTCGTCACGCACGACCACCACGCGCCATCCCTGACGGTTGCCTCCGCTGGGTGCGAAGCGAGCCGCGTCCAGCGCCCGTCGCAGCGCCTGCGCGGACACCGCGTCGGTGGTGAAGCGCCGGCTGGTGGGCGCGCAGCGCATCGCCTCGTGTAACTCCATCGCCGCCCGGACCCTACTCGCTCGCCGGCGCCGCGCCGATGCGCCTGATCACGCGCGCGGGCGACCCGGCGGCGAGCGAGAAGGGCTCCAGGTCGCTGGTGACCACGCTGTTGGCGCCGACAACGCAGCGCTCGCCGATCGTGACGCCGCTGGTGACCACCACGTGCGCTCCGAGCCAGCAGTTGTCGCCGATGCGGGTTGGACCCTTGCTCTCGAACCCCTGCCAGGTAATCGGCTCGTCCGGGTCGTCGTAACGGTGGCTCGCGTCGGACACGAAGCAGCCGTTGGCAAGCATGCAGTGGTCGCCGATCTCCACGAGCTGTTGCGCGGCCACCATCACGCCGAGGTTCAGAAACGTGCCCGCGCCGATCCGCACCCGCGCTTGCCCCGGGGCAGTGATCCACACGTTGGGCTCCAGCAGCGCACCCGCCCCGATGTCAAGGCGCCCCTCGCGCAGCGCCTCAAGCACGTTGCCGTGCACCGGCCAGCGCGCGAAGGCTTCGCGGCGCATGAACTCCCAGTGGATCTGAGCGCGTCGCCACGGCAACGAGTTGCGCTCATACCAGCGCCACTTCTGGGTCCACAGCCGCGCGCGGCGAACGGTTGCAGGCGGCTGCGACCGCGCCGGCATGCGGCGCAGCATATCCGCGCCCCGCCGCCGCGCGGCCGGCATCGGATTGCCCCGGCGGCGAGCTCGCAGGCCGCGCGCGTCGCTCACGCGCGCCGCTCGGCGGTCGCGCTGGTGCCTCAGGCGGCGAGCTTGGCCGCGCGCGGGCTGCGCGCGCGGCGCGAGGATGCGCGCTTGCCCGGGCGCGCCGCGGGCGCGAGGATCGCGCTCAGGAAGGCGCCGGTGTGCGACGCGGGGTCGGCCGCGACCTGCTCGGGCGTGCCCGTCGCGATCGCGAGCCCGCCCTCCTCTCCTCCCTCGGGGCCCATGTCGATGATGCGGTCGGCGCACTTGATCACGTCGAGGTTGTGCTCGATCACCACCACGGTGTTGCCCGCGTCGATCAGCCGGCCCAGCACGTCGAGCAGCCGCTGCACGTCTGCGAAGTGCAGCCCCGTCGTGGGCTCGTCCAGCAGGTACAGCGTGCGGCCTGTGGCCACCTTGCTCAGCTCGGTGGCGAGCTTCACGCGCTGGGCCTCGCCGCCGGAAAGGGTGGTCGCGGGCTGGCCGAGCCGCACGTAGCCCAGCCCCACCGCGTCGAGCGTCTCCAGGCGCCGGCGCACCTTGGGGATGTGCTCGAAAAAGCGCAGCGCCTCCTCTACCGGCATGTCGAGCACGTCCGCGATGTTCTTGCCCTTGAAGCGCACCTCGAGCGTCTCGCGGTTGTAGCGCTTGCCGTGGCACTGCTCGCAGGGCACGTACACGTCGGGCAGGAAGTGCATCTCGATCTTGATCTGGCCGTCGCCGCGGCACACCTCGCAGCGCCCGCCCTTGACGTTGAAGCTGAAGCGCCCGGGCTTGTAACCTCGCGCGCGCGCCTCGGGGGTCTTCGAGAAGAGATCGCGGATCACGTCGAACAGCCCCGTGTACGTGGCGGGGTTGGAGCGCGGCGTGCGGCCGATCGGCGACTGGTCCACCGCGATGATCTTGTCGAGCTGCTCCAGCCCCTTGATCGCGCGGTGCGACCCCGGCCGCTGGCGCGCTCGATGCAGCCGGTTGGCGACGGCCTTGAACAGCACGTCGTTGACCAGCGTCGACTTGCCCGAACCCGACACGCCAGTGACGGCAGTGAACACGCCGAGCGGGAAGCGCACGTCGATGTCGCGCAGGTTGTGCTCGCTCGCGCCGAGAATGTCGATGTACCCGCTCGGCCGACGGCGGCGGCGCGGCGTGGGGATCGATCGCGCTCCGGAAAGGAACTGGCCGGTGAGCGACTCGGGGACGAGCTCCACCTCGGCCGCGGTGCCCTGCGCCACCACGCGGCCGCCGTGCTCGCCCGCGCCGGGCCCGAGGTCCACGAGGTGGTCGGCGGCGCGCATCGTCTGCTCGTCGTGCTCGACCACGATCACCGTGTTGCCGAGCTCGCGCAGGCGCTCCAGCGTGGCGATCAGCTTGGAGTTGTCGCGTTGGTGCAGCCCGATCGACGGCTCGTCGAGGATGTACAGCACTCCCACCAGCGAGGAGCCGATCTGCGTGGCGAGGCGGATCCGCTGCGCCTCGCCGCCCGACAGCGTGGTCGCGGTGCGGTCCATCGACAGGTAGCCGATGCCCACGTTCTCCAAGAACCGCAGCCGCTCTGAGATCTCGCGCAGGATCAGCCGCGCCACGTGGCGGTCGGTCTCGCTCAGCTGCACGTCGGCGAGCCACTGCAGCGCGCGTGTCGCCGACAGCGCGGTGAAGTCCTCAATGCGCGTATCGCCGACGAGCACCGCGCGCGACTCGGCGCGCAGGCGCGCCCCGCCGCACACCGCGCACGGGCGCAGCGACATGTACTCCTCGATCTTCTCGCGCGTGAGCTCGGATTCGGTCTCGCGGTAGCGGCGCTCCAGGTTCGCGACGATCCCCTCGAAGCGCGTCGCGTACGAGCGCTTGCGCCCGTAGCGGTTGCGGTAGGTCACGCGCACCGGCTCGCCGTTGGTGCCGTACAGGAACAGGTCGCGCTGCGCGCGCGGCAGGTCGTGCCAGGGCTTGTCGACGTTCACGCCGTAGCGCTCGGCAATCGCCTCGGTGAGCAGCTCGTAGTAGTGCGACGAGCTGTTGGCCCACGGCGCGAGCGCGCCTTCGCCGATCGACAGCATCGGGTTGGGCACCACCAGCTCGGGGTCGATCTCCATCTGCGAGCCCAGGCCCGTGCAGCGCTCGCACGCGCCATGCGGCGAGTTGAACGAGAAGATCCTCGGCTCGAGCTCGACCAGCGACGGCCCGTGCTCGGGGCACGCGAACCGCTCAGAAAACGTATAGAGGGTGCCGGGCTCGGGAGCCTCGCCCGGCACGATCTGCGTGGCGGCGGCGCGCGCTCCCAGCGCGCCGCTGGAATGCGCGGTTGCGCCATCCGCCGCCGCCTTGCCGTCGTCGGCGCCTCGGGCGCCGACGATTTCGATCTCTACCAGCCCGTCGGCTTGCGCCACCGCCGTCTCGATCGAGTCGGCCAGTCTCTTGCGCACGTCGTGGCGCATCACCAGCCTGTCCACCACGACCGAGATGTCGTGCTTGTAGCGCTTGTCGAGCACGATCG
>DASZFR010000106.1:0-1834 GCA_035939635.1 Solirubrobacteraceae bacterium | reverse complement strand
CGTCGACCTCGGCCGCGGGCTCGCCCCGGGTGGGATCTGCCAGCCCTTCGGGCTCGGCCGGGGGAGCGTCGCTGAAGCGGCCGCGAGCCGTCGCCGGGGACCCGGCCGCCCCGCAATCGCCCCCCGCGGCGGCAACGGGGTCTTTCACCGTCACTCGCCCGTGCAGGGCGATGACATCGGCCGGGCCGGCGGCGGCCGCGCGCGCAACCATCTCGCGCACAGCGGGGTCCTGGCGCTCGATCTGCTCGCGCTCGCCATCGCTGAGCGCGATCACGTGCAACAGCAGCGCCTCCTCGATCTCGGTCGAGTCGAACATCGAGCCGCGGCTCTCGGGCGCGATCTGCGGGTGATCAGGCAGCGCGATAGTGGCGCCGAGGACGGCGCGGTCGCCCTCGCCGGCGAGCACCGGGTACGTGTTCACGCTGGCACAGCCGGACTCGAGAGGCGAGCCGAAGTGGCCTGCGTTTACGCACAGCAGCGGATGAGCAGAGAGCAGCGACTGCGCGAGCGCCGCGCGGCGCTCGCGGCAGCCCGGCGCGGGCGTGCGGTTCTCGAGGCGCAGGCAGATCCCGTAGCTGTCGTCGCCCAGGGTGCGGGCCCGCACGCACAGCGCGACGCTCAGCGGTGGGCCGTCGGGGCGCGGCACGCGCTCGGCGACCGAGGCCCTCGCCCCGCACGCGCCGTGCGCGAGCGCTCCCACGGGCAGCTCATCCAGGCGCACGCGACACTCGCTCGCCTGGTGGCGCTCGCCGCTTGCGACCAGGAACCTGGCCTCGGCCGCGAGCATCGCGTCCGCCGGCGCGTGCAGGACGCAGCGCAGCTCGAGGTGATCATGCGCGCTGCTCAGGCGCGCGGCGTAGGCGGGCGGATAGACGATCCCAAACGGCGTCGGCGTGGCGTTCTTGGTCGCGCCGGGGGTGTACGGGTAGAGCGCGTAGCCCTCGTAGAGCAGCGAGTCCACCAGCTCCTGCAGCGCCTCAGGCATCTTCATCTGCGATCAGCTCTTTCACCGCCGCGTCGTACGTGGGCAGCGCTCGTTTGACGCGCTCGCGCTCCAGTCGCTGCAGGGTCTCAGAGCGCAGCGCGATCCAGCCCGTGTTGGGGTAGTAGTGCTCGACGGTCTGCCGCCACACCGCCACCGGCATGCGGAAGTCAATCGAGCGAGACCACGGCACGAGCACCATCTGCAGGCCGCCGTCGCCGTTGGGGTAGTAGACGATGCCGCTGAAGTGCAGCGCCACCGGCGCGTCGCCGTCGGTCAGCGAGTACAGATACTTGGAGGCCGCGACCTCGAGGTCATAGGTGCACGCGACCGGCACAGAGACCGTGGTCGAGCCGGTGAACGCCGGCACCACCACGTCCAGCTGCGCCCATACGAGACTGCGCGTGGTCACCGACCAGCGCTCCGGCGGCCCGAACAGGCCCTCCAGGCGCCGGCGCGTCGCGTCGTCGTAGGCGCGCCGGGCGGGCTCGATCATCAGCTGGATCGTGAGCCCGATCATGTACACCTCGCGGCCGCTGGGCTCGCTCACCTGCAGGTCGAGCATCATCACCGGCGACGCCGCGTGGCGCAGAGCGCGCGCCCCGAGCACCTCGAACTCGACCTCGGGCGCCGCCGACTGCGAGGCGCCGGGCGCCGCGGCGGCCCCGGCGGGCACCTGGTGGGCATCGACGTCGCGCACCGGCGCGCGTCCGTTGCCGCCCTGATCGCGCGCCACCGTCACGCGGCCACCGCCTGCGCGCGCAGGTCGGCGAAGAACGCGCTGACCGCGTCGTGCACGTCGGAGCCGCCCGAGATGCCCTCCCAGCTGGCCTTCACGGCGCCGGTCAGCGC
>DASZFR010000105.1:0-2660 GCA_035939635.1 Solirubrobacteraceae bacterium | reverse complement strand
GGGCGCACGCTCGATCACGCAGCTCGAGCTCTTGCCCGAGCCCCCGCCGGCGCGCCCTGATGACCGCACGCCGTGGCCGCAGTGGCCGCTGAAGTACCGCCTCAGCTATGCGATGGAGGAGGCGAAGCAGAGCGGTGTGGGCGAGCAGGACTACTCGGTGACCACCACGCGCTTCTCCGACGACGGCGCCGGCGGCGTCGCCGCGCTGCACGTGGCGCGCGCGGACTCGGCTGCGCCGTTTGCGCCGCTGTCGGGAACTGAGCAACAGCTCGACGCGCAGCTGGTGCTCCTGGCGATGGGCTTTCTCGGGCCAGAGCCGCAGCTGCTCGACGAGCTCGGTGTCGAGCGCGACCCCCGCGGCAACGTCAAGACGGGCAAGCCCTACACCAGCTTGGTCGACGGCGTGTTCGCTGCAGGCGACGCGCGTCGCGGGCAGTCGCTGATCGTGTGGGCGATCAATGAGGGGCGCCAGTGCGCGCGCATGGTGGATCGCTACCTCGCGGGCAAGCGAAACGGCGGGCCGCAGGGGCGGGGCGCGCCGCCTGAAGACGAGGCCCTCGCGGGCCACGCCGACGCCGACGCGGGACCCGAGGGCCCCCCGCCGCACGCGACACCCGGCATCGGGGCTTCCTAGCCGGCGGCGCCGGGCGCCCGGTCGTCTCGCGCCGCGCGTGCGAAGAGGAGATTTGCCGTCCTCTGCGCCCCCTACAGTCGTGGCGTCAGTCGAGGTAACTCAGCTCTAGGAGTCGTGATGCCACTCTGCTTCATCGAGCCAAAGGACGCGATCCGCGTGATCGCCGAATCGCTGGGTCGCGAGGCGCGACGTCAGCTCGTGGGCGAGATCGTGCGGGCCTGGGTCGACGACATGCCCGATCGCGAGCTGGCGGTTCACTACGCCAAGGCGGTCGCCGACCTGGACGAGGACGACCTGCACCTGCTCGCGGCGTGGCACGCCTCGCTGGAGGTCGGCCAGCCGATCCCCAACAGCGACTTTCTCGTGGGCGTGTTTCCGAGCCTGGGGGAGAACAGGCGCGAGGCGCTGAAGATCGCGGCGGGTTTTCGCGGGGAGGAAGCGTTTCAGGCCGGGGTGTCTGAGAAGCAGGCGCTCGACACGGTGCTGCCGTGCCTCTCACGCGAGCGGGCGATCGAGCTGGCCGGTGAGTGCATTCAGCTGTACATGTGGGACCGGCTGGGCTGCGATAACTGACGCGTAACGCGCGCTCGGTTGCAAGGCACCTAGTTGCACTCACGCGCCGTGCGCTGAAAGCGCAGCTGGGCGGCGATGATTAACCGCGGGTACGCAGCTCAGACGCCGTGCTGCAACGCGAGCACGAGCAGCACGCCCGCTGCGATCGCAGCGATCACCACCACACCGACGTTGACCGCGATCGCGATGCGAAACGCGCGCGACGGCTTGCCCGCAGCGCTCGCCTGCTCGCCCGCGGCTTCTTTCGCGACGCTGGCTGCGTGCTGCTGAGTCACCGTCTGCGGCGAGGTGGAGGCGGTGAGGATTTTGGTGATGAAGCGGTTCAGGCTGAGGTGTTCGCGTTCGGCAGCTTGCGCGAGCTGTGCGTGCAGCGCTGCGGGCATGCGCACGAGGAAGCGACCGCTGTGGCTGGAGGATGTCTTCTGCTTGGCGGCGTCTCCGGGCAGGGGGATCTCGCGACGTTGCGCCAGCGCCGCCTCGATCCAGCTCTCCATCGCGCCGCGCAGCAGCTCGACAGCCTCATCGGGCGTGCGGCCTTGCGCGGCACAGCCCGGCAGCTCCTCCACCGACGCGGTCCAGCGCGACTCGTCACCCTCGCGCTCTGCCTGTACGGCGACGCTGTATGGCAGGTCGAGGTAGTCGGCGGCGGTCGAGAGGGCGTGCGACGCGGGCACGGCGCCGATGTTTACCGCACTCTTGCGCGGCTCAGAAGCGCTGCGTGCACTCTTGCGCGGCTGATCACCGGTGATATCAGCGCCGGAATCCCGTGGTATCACGCTTGCCGCGGTGGTATCACCGGTGCTGTCGGCAGACTCCGGGCCGGCAAGCTCCTGGCGCAGCCGCGCTAGCGCCGCGCTCAGCAAGCGCGACACCTGCGCCTGTGAGATTCCGACCTCCCGGCCGATTTGGCGCTCTGTCATATCGGCGTGAAAGCGCAAGAACACGATCTTGCGCTCACGCTCGTCGAGTACTCGCATGCAGCGCGCGAGTGACAGCCGCTCCTCGCTCTCGCCGGAATCGTCGGAGTCCTCGAGGCGTCTCTCGTCCTCGCCCGACAACGGGCGCGGCGTGCGCGCGAGATCGGCCCTGAGCGCGTGCTCGACGCTGTTCTCGTCGAGGTTCAGCGCCGCCGCCAGCTCGCGCGTGCTCGGCGAGTGACCTGTCGTGGCCGCGAGCTGGTCGTGCTTGCGGCGCAACACGCTGCGTGTGCGCTGCACACCCCGCGGTATGCGCATTGGCGCAGATCGGTCGCGCATATAACGCCGGATCTCGCCTTCGATGACCGGCGCCGCGAACGCGGCAAACGTCACGCCGCGCCTCGGATCGAAGCGATTGCCGGCCTTGACCAGACCGACAGCACCCACCTGGACGAGGTCGTCGAGTGACTCGCCGAAGCCGACATAGCGGCGAGCAACCGACCGCACGAGTGGAAGGTGCGCCTCGACGAGGTGGT
>DASZFR010000104.1:0-2738 GCA_035939635.1 Solirubrobacteraceae bacterium | reverse complement strand
TCTAGCAGCGTGCGCAACTCCTCCAGCGACACGCCGAGCAAGTGCTTCAGGCGCATCACCTCGCGCAAGCGCTCCACCTCACTCTCGGAGTACAGGCGGTGGCGGCCCGACGGCCGCGCCGGCGCCTGCGCGATGAGACCTATCTCCTCGTAGTAGCGGATGGTGCGCGGCGTGGTACCCACGAGGCGAGCCACATCGCCGATGCGCAGATTGCCCGCCGCCTGCGTGGCGCCCGCCTCCGCGGCTTTCCGCAACGAAGCGCTCATGGCGTACGCACCGGCACGCGGGCCCGGCGCGGCGTGACGCCGGCCGCGCGCGACTCGCGCCGCTCGAGCTCGAGCTCCGGCTCGGGCGCGATCCGGTGGCGCGGGCGCAGCAGGCACACGAACACGCCGATCAGCGAAGTCGACGCGAGCACCCACAGCGCCACGTGCATGTTGTCTATGAATGGCGCGAGCTTCTGCGCAGAGAGCCCCTTGGCGAGCCCCGAGAACACGGCAAACAGGGTCGACTTCGGCACCGCGGAGGTCACGATCGCGAGCACGAACGCGATCGAGAGCACTGCGCCCGTGTTCTGCAGCAGCGTGCGGGCGCCGGCCGCCACGCCGCGTCGGTGGGCGGGGACGGTGCCCATCATCGCCGCGGTGTTCGGAGAGTTGAACATGCCCGAGCCCACACCCACCACCAGCAGCCACAGCCCGCTCAGCACGTAGGGGGTGTGCACCCCGAGCATCGTCATACCCGCGAGGCCGCTCGCGGTCACGAACATGCCAGCGGCGGCCAGCGAGCGAGAGCCGTGGCGGTCGGCGTACATGCCCGCGATCGGCGACGCGATCAGCATCCCCAGCGCAAGCGGCATCAGCTTGATGCCGGCCGTGATCGGGGAGTTGCCCTGCGCGCCCTGGAAGTAGAACACGAACAGGAACATCAGCGCGAAGCGCGCGAGCCCGTTGATGAACGCGGCCCCGGAAGCTGCCGCGAAGAGGCGGTTGCGAAATACGCTCAGGTCGAGCATCGGCGCGCGCGAGCGGCGCTCGATCAGCACCCACGCCGGCAGTAGCACGGCCGCGGCGACCAGGCCGCCGATGACCAGCCCGTCGTTCCAGCCGCTGATGCCTCCGCGCGACACGCCGAGCACCAGGCCGGTCAGGCCGACGAGAAATGTGGTCGTTCCGAGCACGTCAAAGCCGCGCACCTCGTCGGGCTTGGCGAGCTCGCGCAGCACGAGGGCGCCCCACGCCGCGCCCGCGAGCGCCAGCGGGACGTTGAACCAGAACACCCAGTGCCATGAGATCGCAACCAGCGCGCCGCCGAGCACCGGCCCGAGCACCAGACCGATCGCCGCGACCATCGTGTTGGCGCCCATCGCCAGACCCAGCTGCTCCCTGGGAAATGCATCCGTGACGAGCGCCGCCGCGTTGGCAAACAAAAACGCCGAGGCGATCCCCTGCAGGATGCGCCAGAGGATCAGCTCTGTCGCGCCGGTCGAGAAGCCTGCTCCCAACGACGCGAGCGCGAACACGACAAAGCCGCCCACGTAGGCGCGCTTGCGGCCAAAGAGATCGCTGAGACGCCCAGCGGTCAGCACCAACACGGTTGCGGCGATGAGGTAGGCGAGGATCACCCACACCAGCACGAGCAGGCTCGTGTGCAGAGAGCGCTCGAGGTTGGGCAGCGCGATGATCAGCGTCCCGGAGTTCGTCGCCGCCAGCAGCATGCCGACGCTGGTGCACGACAGCGCCCACCACTTGTAGTTCTGATGGCCCGCGGCGACGCCAACGCGTCCGCCGCGGCCGGAGCCGATGCTGAGCTTTCTGAACGTTGCGCCACTCATCCCCGTGGGGCCCCTGCATCGCGGCTACAAAAACTTGACGTGAACGTAAAGATCACTATAGCAATTCGCGGTCACAGCGCCGCCGCGCCCCCGCCCTGCTAGAACCCTTGGAGATGAGCGAGCGCAAGATCACCAAGTCAGAGCAGGAGTGGCGCGAGCAGCTCACGCCGGCGCAATACGAGGTCCTGCGCAAGGCCGGCACCGAGCCCCCATTCACGGGCGAGTACACGTACAACAAGGACTCCGGCGAGTACCGCTGCGCCGCGTGCGGATCGGTGCTCTTCACCTCGGACACCAAATTCGACTCCGGCACAGGCTGGCCGAGCTTCACCGAGCCGGCGGTGGCCGAAGCGGTGGAACTGCGCCCGGACAACGGCCTGTTCATGCGTCGCACCGAGGTTCTGTGCCGCACCTGTGGCGGCCACCTCGGGCACGTGTTCGACGACGGCCCCAACCCAACGGGCCAGCGCTACTGCATCAACTCCGTGGCCCTGGAGTTCGCGCCGCGGTCCAGCGCTGAGGCCGGCGCCGGCGAGGGCGAGCCGGCGGCCGCGCAAGGTGCCGGCGCGACGAGCGACGGCGAGCGCCAGACACCGGCCTGAGAGCCGGGGGGTTGGACCCCGATGATCATGGAGAACCGCTCGCGGCGGCTGTCCGAGCCGTTGCGGTGGGGGCGTCGCGAGAAGGTCGCCGTCGCGGTGCTGCTCGGGTGCGTCGTCGCGGCGCTCGTTGCGCTTGGCACTTACGCCCTCACGAGCGGGTCGCGCACGCGCGCCGACTGCGTAAACGTGACCTTCGCGAGCACGCTCGGCGGCGCCTCGGTGCACGCGTGCGGGGCGCAGGCGCGACGCGTCTGTGGCTCGGGAGCGTTTCCGGGGATCGACGCGGACCTAGCCGGCGCGTG
>DASZFR010000103.1:0-28968 GCA_035939635.1 Solirubrobacteraceae bacterium | reverse complement strand
CGCCAGTTGGGACAGCCGTTGATTACGGGTGGTAGTCCTTCGGTTTCTTCTTTTTCGCCATAGCCCTCGCAGACGTTGCCGTGAAAGTCCTCGTAGTCGGCCCCGTTCCCCGCCGTTGCCGCCAAGGCGGCCCTCGCGCCGCACAGCAGTGCGAACGACATTACGAGCATCGCGACGATCGTGCCCCCCGCGAGGCGGCCAGCCGGTTGGTGTTGCGTGAGTCTCATGTCGTGTCCTCCTTGAGTGCTTTGAGCTTGGGGCCTACTCGCGATCAGCGCGCGGCTTGAGGCTCGCCGTAGATAAAGTTGTCCATCACCGCTACGTCGATGCGGGCGCTGTCCTTGGGCCCGAGGGCGTGGTTGCCGTACTCGATGCGCACGCGCGCCACGACCGCACGGGGGAAGCGCACACCCAGGAACGACAGCCCGCGCGGCTTGGCAGGCACGGTGAAGCTGCCGAGCAGCCGGCCGCGCACGTCGTAGTAGCGAAAACCGGTCTTCTCCGGAATGTCCACGTCGGTGTAGACCGCAGCGAAGCCGCGCACCACCGCGGGCGTGTTTGTGCCCGGCACGCGGAAGAGCAGGTTGACGATATTGCTGCCGATCGGCGAGAACAGCCGCGGCGGGCTGAACGTGCGAAACCGGCTCGGGTATGTCGGATTCATGTCGCCGAAGCGCACCGCGGTTCCGGACGGGTTGTTCGGAGCGGCGCTCACGGCGACGTGGCTGCCGGGTGTGGTGAGCAGCGCGCCGCGGGCTCGAGGCGCCGTGGGTGCATCGAAGAAGTCGCCAGGCAACGCATTCGGCTCGGCGAACTGGTCAGGGACGCTGTCCCAGGTGATTTCGCGCCGGCCCTGCGCAAGGCCACCGGGTCCGCCGCCGTTGTCAGGACCCAGCAGCCTGCGGTAACGGTTGACCGCGGCCTGGATATTGCCCGCCGCGCGGACGACCACGACCCGCCCGGCCGCCGATACGGCATCGTCAGCGTGGATCGCACGCGGCGCGAGCCGGTAGCGCGTCCTGTTCGTGTAGTTGCCGTGAATCCCGCCGCCCGCGTGAGGAATCGCGCCGACCGCCACACCGACTCCCGGTGCGATCGCGAGCCCCCCGGCGATCCCGAAGAGTACCCCGCGCCAGCCCAGCCGATTGTTGATACGTCTCATCTCAGGACCTCCCGGTGTCGTTTCGCAACCGTTTTGCCCGCGGCAGCCGACCGCCGCGATCGCCTTGGTGTTGGCCTACCTCTTGCTGGACGGCGGGATGTTCTGGTTGATTCGGAAGACGTTTTCGGGGTCGTAGGCCGCCTTCGCGGCGGCGAGGGCGCCGTAGTTGTCGCGATAGGTTGCCCGCACCCGGTCTGCGCCCTCTTCCATCATGAAGTTGACGTAGGCCCCGCCGGCGGAGAAGGGATGGGTCGAATCCCAGTACTCCACCGCCCAGTCGCGGAGTGCCGTGGCGTTCCCCGGGTCCGGATCGGCGGCGAAGATGACCTCCGCCCACTTCGACTCGCGGTAGGCGAACGGCGTCTCCCCTGGGCCCACGTCGTGGACGGCTCCGTCGATCGGGTAGAGATGCATCGTGGACAGCGGGGTGGGAAGGCGTTTGCCGAACTCGGTGTGCACCTCGATCGCTGCCTCGGGGAGCTCGTCGAGGAAATCGGCTCGCCAGTAGCACTGCAGCCCGGGGGGATAGACCGCGTCGAAAAGGCTCTGCCATGCTGGGAAGGGCATTGGCCCCGGAGCGTGCAGGAGCGGACTGCCCACCTCCTCGGCGGGGGCCAGCATTGCTGCGACCTGCTCCTCGGGTCCGAGGCAGCACCACATCACCGCACAGACCTCCCGTCCGTGGAGCTCGGCGGGAAGGAATTCGGCTGGGGGAATTGTCATCAGCGCGAGGAACCCGTTTAGCTCACGAGGCGCCGAGGGCAGGAACTCGCGATAGAAGCGCATCACCTCGGGTGTCTGCTCGATTGGCCAGAAGGTCGGGCCCGCGATCACCGTGGACACGGGGTGCGCGCGGAAGCGGAACCCCGTCACCACGCCAAAGTTGCCGCCACCGCCGCGCAGCGCCCAGAAGAGTTCGGTGTTCTCGTCCGCGCTCGCGCGAACCTCTTCCCCATCGGCCAGCACGACGTTGGCCTCGATTAGGTTGTCGATCGTCAGCCCGTGCTTGCGCGAGAGGTGGCCGAGGCCGCCGCCGAGCGTCAATCCACCAACGCCGGTGGTGGAGATAATGCCCGACGGGACCGCCAAGCCGTGCTCGTGAGTGGCGGCGTCGACCTGTCCCCACGTGCAGCCCCCGCCGACGGTGACGGTTCGGTCCGGAGGCTTCACCTCGATGGCGCTGAGCGGTGCGAGGTCGAGTAACACGCCGTCGTCACACGTCCCGAGCCCGCCCCCGTTGTGCCCTCCTCCGCGAACGGCGAGCCGCAGATCGTGACGACGGGCGAAGCCGATCGTGGAGGCAACATCGGCGCTGCTGGCACAGCGCGCGATCAGCGCGGGTCGGCGGTCGATCATCCCGTTGTGGACCGCCCTCGTCGCCTTGTATGAGGCGTCGTCCGGGCCAATCAGCTCTCCCGCGAAGATCGCGGCTAGCTCGATTCGGGCGGCGTCGGCTGGCGTAACTGTGGTGCTCATCGAATCTCCCTTGGTGGCGCTGGGGAACCCCTCGGTGAGGGCGGAGTGGAGAGAACCTAGGCGGCCCGGCCGGCTGTGTCATGACCTGCATTGACCCAATCTTCAGGCCACACGCAGGCCCACCCGAGCAGCGCGATAATCAGATTGGACTATTCGGAGATGCCCGTCCTCCCGCTCCCGGCTCCGCTTCGCCTCAGGCCGTCCTCGCCGTTCGTCGGCCGCTCCACCGAGCTCGCAGCGCTGAGCGCGCTCGTCCCGCGAGCGTCGAACGAGAGCCGCCGGATCGCGTTGATCGGCGGCGAGGCGGGGTCGGGCAAGAGCCGACTCGTAAGGGAGTTCGCCCACAAAGCGGCCGCGGAGGGGGTGCTTGTCCTGTACGGCTCGTGCGATGCCGTCGTGCCCACCCCATACCGTCCCTTCGCCGAGGCCCTCGGGCAGCTCGTTCGGGACATCGCGGCGGACACCCTGCGGGAGGATCTGGGCAGCGCAGGCGGCGAGCTGTCTCGCCTGCTGCCCGATCTCCCCACGCGCATCTCGAGCCTGTCGGCGCCGATCGCCGCGGACCCGGAGACCGAACGCCACCGCCTGCACACCTCGGTCGCCGACCTGCTCATGAACGCAGGGCGGCGTCAGCCGCTGCTGCTGATCATCGAGGACGGGCACTGGGCTGACACGCCGTCGCTGCTTCTGCTGAGGCATCTCGCACGCTCGAGCACGGAGGCACGGGTCCTGCTGGTGGCGACGTTTCGCGACACGGAGGCCGAGGTGCCGGCCGAACTCTCGGAGGCGCTCGCCGACCTGCGGCGGATGGACGACGTGCTGCGGTTGAGCCTCAGCGGCCTCAGCGAGGACGAGGTCGAGATATTCCTCCGTCGTGCCTGCAGCTGCGAGACGCAACCGACCCCTGGGCTCGCCGGTGAACTGCGGGATCTCACCGGTGGCAACGTGTTCCTGCTGTGCGAGTTATGGCGCACCCTCGTGGAGACGGATGCCCTGGCGACGCGGGACGGGTCGCTCGCCCTGAAGCAGCCGCTGGGCGCGATGGCGAGCCCCGCGGGCGTCCGGGAGGTGGTCGTCCAGCGGCTTGCGCGACTCGACGTCGTCACTCGGAAGCTCGTCGAGCTGGCGGCGGTTGCAGGACCTGAGTTCGAGCTAGACCTCCTGCGCCGGGCGACGCCGCCTGACTGGGAGCCCATCGACGCCCTCGAGCCGGCTGTCCGGAGCGGGGTCATCGAGGAACTGGCCTCGCCACAGCTCGCGTATCGCTTCACCCACGAGCTCGTGCGACGAGCGCTCTACGACGGGCTGAGCGCTGCGCGGAGGGCGGAGCTTCACCTGATGATCGCCGAGGCGATCGAGGCTGGCGACCGGAACGACCGGTCACGCGCGCTTGCCGACCTCGCGCATCACTTCGCTGCGGCCGCGCCGCTCGCCGGCACCGAGCGAGCCATCGAGTACAGCCTGCTCGCCGCGCAGGCCGCCTCGGCGGCGCTGGACTACGACGAGGCCGAGGGTCGCTACGGGACGGCGCTGGAGATCGGGATAGAGGATGACCGCCGACGCGCCGACACGCTGATCGCGCTCGGCACCGCCCGCTTCCGGGCCGGCCGGTCACTGGATGCGCTGCAGGCCTTCAGGCGCGCGAGCGAGATTGCGCGGAGCCTATGCGACGGCGTCTTTCTGAGTCGGGCCGCCGTTGGCTACGAGGCGACCTGCTGGCGACCCGGGCTATGGGATCAGGGCGCCCGCGAGCTGCTGGTCGAGGCGTCCTCATCGCTGGACCCGCAGGACTCGCCGCTGCGCGTCGAAGTGCTCTCGGGGCTCGCCCGCGCGCTCGAGCTCGAAGGGGAACCGAGTGCGGCCGACCTCGTTCGCCAGGAGGCGATCGCGATGGCTCGTCGCATCGGTGATCGCCGCGGCCTCGTCACGGTCCTGATGGGCATCTACTGGGCACGCTCGACGCGGGGCCTGCCGGAGATCCTCGACGCGCTCGCCGAGGCGCGGGACCTGGCGAAGGGGCTCGGCGACATCGCTAGTCAGGCGGAGGCGATGGAGTGGAGGGTCGCCGCGCTGACCGCGCTCGGCGAGATTCCAGCGGCGATGACGGAGCTGGCCGCTACGCAGGAGATGGCGCTAGACACGCGCCAGCCGTTCATCCTGCATGTGGCGGAGCAATACCAGTCGATGCTCGCGCTACTGCGGGGAGAGCTCGTCGAGGCCGAGGCGGCCGCCGAGCGCTCACGCGGGTGGGGCCGGCTGCTCGTCGGCCGCGATGCCTCAGGCGTTTACGGGATTCAGATGTTCGGCGTGCGGCGCGAGCAGGGCCGGCTCGCCGAGCTCGCGCCGGTCATCCGTGTGCTCGCTGCGGATAACCACGGCAGCGGCGCGTGGCAGCCCGCCCTGGCCGCGACGCTCGCCGAGCTCGGCATGGAGGTCCAGCTCCGCGAGCAGCTCGACCGCATCCAGGCCAGCGGCCTCGAGCCGTTCCGGCGAACGCTGTGGCTGGCTTCCCTGACGTACCTCGCCGACGCCGCCTCGGCGGTGTCTCACCAGGGGGTCGCAGCCATCGTCTACCCGGCGCTGGCGGCCCACGCGCGGACCAACCTGATGATCGGCCACGGCGTCGCCTGCTACGGCTCGGCCGACCGCTACCTGGGAATGCTCGCGGCGGCGCTCGGCGACTGGGATAGCGCAAGCCGGCACTTCGAGCGGGCCCTCGAGATGAACCGCCGGATGGGCGCGAGAACTTGGCTCGCCCACACCGCCTACCAGTACGGGCGCGGGCTGCTAGCAATTGATAGCGAGCAGGAGAGGGCCCAGGCGCTGCTCGCTGAGTCGGCCCAGCTGGCGGAAGCGCTCGGAATGGCGGCTCTGCTCTCGAGGGTCCGCGGACTGCTCGCCGCGCCGCTGCCGACCCTCCCGGACGGGCTCTCGCCGCGTGAGGTCGAGGTTCTGCGGCGGGCGGCACGCGGCCTCTCCAACAGGGAGATCGGTTCCTCGCTGTTTATCAGCGAGCACACAGCTGCGAATCACATGCGCAGCATCCTGCGCAAGACATCATGCGCGAACCGTGCCGAGGCGACCGCTTATGCCTACGAGCATGGACTGGCGGGCGGCTGATCGATCGCCTACCATCGAGCCATGCCGATGTATGTGATCGAGCGGACGTTCGCCGAGCAGCTCGAGCTCACCGGTGACGCCGTAAGGCTGATCGAGGAGGTCAATGCGGATGAGGGTGTCCGCTGGCTGTTCTCGTTCCTGAGCGCCGACCGTCGCCGCTCCTACTGTCTGTACGAGGCGGCCTCTCCCGAGGCGATCATGAGCGCGGCCGAGCGGGCCGGCATTCCGGTCGACGCGGTGGTCGAGGTCGACCGCATCTCGGCGGACATGTACGCATAGAGAGAGGGTCGCGGCGATACGCCGCTGGGATCACGTGATCGTCGTTATGCGCATCTGGGGCCGGGGGAAGACGAGCCGAGCACGGTTCGAGGACACGAGTTGCGTGTGTGGATTTTGCGTGGCCGTAAGCACTGGCGACTGCGGACATACCCCGACCGCTCGGAAGCCGGTAAAGCCGTTGGGCTGGAGGAGTGATGCCTGAGAAGTCCCAGGCTCGTGGGCAGCCGAGCCCATTTGAGGTTCCTGAAGCGAGCATGAGCGCAGCCGGCGTCCCAGCCGATGCCGCTCCGGCCGCTGGTCTGGACGAAGGGCAGACGCGACCCAGCGGCGGGTCGCGCTCTTGCTCCTCGATCGAAGGAGCAAATGAGCGCGGGGCGCTCGACCGTCATGCGGCACATTTTCTCGAAGGAAGCGCGCGGCTGCCGCCGGTAAACCCCGAGCCGAGCAGACGCGCCTTCTCTGTACGGCGGACGCCGCTCAGCACAACCGAGATCACGCCCGAGGCGTGTGCGGCGGACTCTCGAGCGTCCGCGGCGCGTCCACGGCCGTCAACGCACGCCACAACTTCACAACGGTTTCGTTCCCCCAGCCGTTCCCCCGACCTTGTCGACGATCCTAGCCACCGAATGAGATCAGGATGGTGGAGCCAATTTCGGTCGGACGTCGATCTCAACGAGAGCGGTCTCGAAAACCGTTTCGGGGGAGATTCCTCCGACGACGGTTCGAATCCCTCCCCCTCCGTTTTTGCAGAGCCGGGTTCGGTCTCGTGGTCTAGGAGACTGTTGGTAACAGGCCGAGGTCTGCGAGGGCTCGATCGCGGTTGAAGTACGAGGTGAGCCTTATCACCTCGCCGCCACGGACATGAAAGATGTTTGCGCTTCGCGGCCCGGCTGTTGTTTGCCCGATGTCGAGGCCGCTTGCCTTACCTCGCCCTAGCGCCCTGAGCGTGACCAGGACGCGCTCCTCGTCGAGCGCGCGGTACTCGTGGGCTTCCACGCGGTAGCTCTCCCAGGCGCTCAAGAAGTCACGCCAGGTGCGAGTCATCGCCGCGACCCCCTTTGCCATCTGGGTGCCGGGTTCGTCGACGATGGCGTACTCGATCTCCGGGTGCGCCCAGCCGACCGCGCTGAAATCGCCGCGCTCCCAGAGCGCGAAGATCGAGTGCACAATGTCTAGATTCGCGGCGTGTCGCTCTCGCAACATCGCATACTCGCGGAGGTCGGGTGGCAACGGCTTGACGAGCGGGCCCCGCCCGAGTTGCATGAGATGCTCGCTGTAGGGTCCGTCGCTTCCCGTCGGTGAGAAGCCGGACGCCTGTAACAGTCGGGTCGCCCCCCAGTTTTCGCGCAGCGTTGTCGCGGCAAGCGCCTCAAGCCCAGCCAAGCGGGCGTGCTCAATCGTGTGTCTCAGAAGCTGCAGACCGAGCCCGCGCCCCTGCCAGTCGTCAGCAACCGCGATCGCAACCTCACCGGCCTGAGGATCGCCCGGGGTCCGGACGTAGCGGACCACGCCGAGCACGCTCGCCTCGTCCACGCTTAGGGCAATAAACGCCACGTGTCGGTGGCCGTCGGTCTGCGTCATCTGGTCGAGCAGCCTCTCGCTCGGCTTGGCTATCGGCGCGAGAAACCGCAGGTACCGCGACCGTGGCGATAGGTCTACGACGGCTCTCGCGTAGATCGCTCGGTCGGTAGGGCGCATGGGCCGGACGCGAACGATCCGTCCGTCACGAAGCTGGAAGTCGCGCGTGTCGATCGGGAGGGTCACTGCTGCACAGACGCCTGGCGAAGCAGAATCTTTCGAGCGTGTCGTCCAAGTACGGCGCGACTCATGCGACGGTTGGGCGCAACGTGGGCGCTGCACGCAATGCAACCGTGCCCCGTCGAAGCGCGCAGGAACGCCGGGGCTAGCAGCACGAGCACCAGCCCCGCTGGCTACCCCATTCCCTACCCCACGGGCTGCGCGAAGCCCGAAAACAGCAATAAACACGGGAGATTCGTCTCGCATGCGGCGTACTCGAAAACCGTTTCGGGGGAGATTTCTCCGGCGAGGGTTCCCGTCCCAGCTCACGATGCAAACGACGCTGGCTCTTCAACAGCTAGTCAAGTCAGCGGAGCGCACATAACATCATGATCTGCCCTGTCCGCGGTCTACGAGGAGAGCCAGATGACCGAACGCGAAGTGATCGCCGGCCAGGATGTTCCGAGCGGAATTGGCCCGTACTCAGCTGGGGTGCGCGCCGGCGACCTGCTGTTCGTCTCCGGACAGCCTGGCGTGGACCCGCGGACTGGTCAGCCGGTCGGCCCGGCGTTCGGCGAGCAGGCGCGGCAAGCGCTGCGGAACCTCGACGCAGTTCTTCGCGCCGGTGGCAGCCGTCCTGAGCTTGTAGTCAACACAACTGTTCTCGTCGCAGATGCGGGGGACTTCGCTGAACTCAACGACATCTACGCAGAGTTCTTCCCAACCGAGCCGCCAGCTCGGATGACGATGCAGGTTCTGCTGCCCCGCGGACTCCAAATCTCGATCGGGTGCGTTGCGATTGTGGAGAGCTAATGCCGACCGCGAGTCCGGCTGCGGGCGGGATGCTAAGCACGCCAGTCGAGTGAACGCGGGGATCGTGCGCTCGAGCGATACAGAGCGTTCGCGCCGCAGAAAATGAGCCGTGTCGCGGGAGAACGTAGACCCCGCTCGACAATGGATCTCGTTCGCCGACGCCGGTGATCTCCCGATCCTCGATCTTCTTGATCCCGATGTCGAGTGCTTTCCCGCTCAAGGGGAGCCTGACGCGGCAGCTTTCGGCGGTCGCGATGCATTCGCGAGGAGTGCGAGATCAACGCGCGAAGCTTGGGGTGACGCGCGATTGAGGCGGTTGAGTACGTCGATCTGGGTGACTGCGTGGCGTCGTTGCTCGAATCAGGGCCCGCGGTAGGGTCAGCCGCGTTCCAGTCTCCGGTGTAGAGGTCTGGTTGGTGCGCTTCAAGGATGGAAAGTGCGTCGAGTATCGGGAGTGCGGAACCAAGGAGCGAGCATTGGAACTGGCCGATCTCGGGACGGAGAAGCAGTCGCCGTTGCGGGAGCGCGTGGCGTCTCCTTCGAGGGGGACGCCGATTGTCCGTTGAGAGGTCAACGGAGCTTGCCACACGCCGCTGTTTGCGATTTGCCTCGCGCAGAGACCCCGCCGACAACGTGCCTTCGGGCACGTCGCGGACAGGTTCTTCGACGATCGACGCCCAGCTTGCGCCGGTCGGCAGGTAAAACCCGCTTCCAAACACAAGCGGCAAGCAAACGGCGGCCGGGCTAAGGGACTCTGCCGGCGACGACGCGTGTTTGGTTGCGCTACTCGGGCTCGGTGATCTCGACGGCGCCGAAGCCCTCGAGCGGCCCGTCGACGAAGAAGATCTCCATGGTGATGTCGGGCTCGACGTGGGCCTGGCTGAGGAACGCAAGGACCTTGCGGCCGGTTAGCTCCTCGATTACCTGCTTGTATCGCACGGCCATCACGCGCTGGAAGTCCTCGCGCATGGCGATCACGCGGTTGGGCTCGCCGCTGTCCATGATCGTCTGCTCAAGCGGCGTGAAGCCGCTGCCGCGCATGACGACGACGATGATGTCGTCTAGCGCGTAGGTCTTTGCCTTCATCGGACCGCGCCCATAGTGATCGCGCAGGATGCCCACGATGCTCGTCGAGATCGCTGCTAGTAGATGTCCGCCGGCGAGCGGCGTGCTGCTTGCAACCGGCTGCGCGTCCACTTCCGCTGCTCCTAGTTCGGCGGGGCTCGCGGGGCCCGGATGGTCGGTCGTCTCCTTCCTACTTCCCGGTCTGTGGGGCGCCAAACCGCGCAACCGCCGCGCGCCGAAAACCGGAGTACGGGCCCGCCGGCCGTTCAAGGCGCGCGCGATCAACAAATTGGCCGAACAAATTGGCCGACGGAGCAGCATGGGTCACAGCGGCGCCGCACCGGCGGCGCGCGCGTGCGGTATTTTCTGGTGACAGCGATCCCACGTGCGCGGTCATCGGCCGCGGGTGGCATTGCGCCTCAGACAGCGGAACGAGTTCGCGGTCACACGTTGGCCGCCGCGGTTCTGGTCCGTTTTATCGTCGGCTTTCTGGACCAAGGAGCGCCGCTGCACGCACCTCGTATCGCTCGTCGCGCCTTCAGGCCCACGCGCGACAGGCCGTCCGGCTGAGGTCGTGGGCAAGGTAGCGCGACCGACCGCTCGGACGCGAGTGCTCGCCCTGATCGTGGGTGACCTCGGTCGCGCGTGGACGAAGCCACGATCGTGACCAGGCGAACGCTGACCGCGGTCGCCTCGTCAGAGACTGACCAACTAGGAGAGTGAGCCCTCATGGCACGAATCATCGTGATGCCGGACGCAACGCACCTGAAGCTCGGGATCAGGGGCACGATCCTCTACGCGGAGCACGTCGAGCCAGAGCACCTGGACGACATGCGCCGCTCGGAAGAGATCCTGGAGCGCTTGGAGCGAGCCGTACGAGAAGGCGCCGCCGCTGCGTGACCTTGCGGGTCCTGGCAGCCCTGCCCAGGCGCCTCTCCGTAGGCGCTCGAGCCCGACGAGCTCTGGGGGCTGCTCCAAGCTCTTACGCATGTCGTCTTTTGCGGCGCTCCGGCCGAGCAGTCAGAGGCCGTGACCCGCTAGCTCCGGCCTGTCGAAACACGCGCGCGCGGAGCCGTGGAACGGGGCTGCGGCGGCGAACACGCCCCACTCACGGGCTGCCAACATAGGACGCCTGATGGTCGCTCATGCCGATGCCCATCGCCGATCGCCGGGTCTGTTCGTGCGACTGCTGATCTCGTGGGTGACAAACGCGATCGTGCTCGCGATCCTGACCGCCGTGCTCGGCGACGTGCACGCCTCCGACGCTGGAGCTCTGCTCGTCGCCGCCGCCGTGTTCGGGGTGCTCAACACGGTACTGAAGCCCCTTCTCAGATTGCTTACGCTGCCGCTCGCGATCCTCACATTCGGGCTGGCGTGGTTCTTCGTCTCGATGCTGATGCTCGTGATCACCGAGTCGATCGTGGGAGGCTTCGACATCCACGGCTTCTGGACGCTCGTGGAGGCGACCCTGATCGTATGGGTCGTGAACCTCGCGCTCGACTTCACGCCGGGCCCATGGCAGGTCACCGGCCGTCGGCGCCGCAGGTATCGCCGCGCGTGACCGAGCTGACGGCGGCGCCCATCGAGCACGGTCGGAGCTCTGCCGGCTCGACTACGGCGCTACGCCGCCGCCGGCGCGTGAACTCCGGCTGCGTCCAGTGGCGCTCCGGCCAGCTGCCCGCCGGCGCAGTGCTGAGCACGAACGACGCGCCGAGGGTTGCGGATTCCGGCTCCGCCGATCAGTCCGCCAACTATCGCGAGTCCGCCCGCGACGCCGATGCCCACTCGAAACGCGTCGAGCGACGCTGCGTTTGAGCCGGCCGTGATCGCAGCGGCCTCTCGCGGCGGCACTCCCGCCACCGACGGCCGTCCCAGCGTGAGCCGCTTGGCTTCTGCCACCGACGCCTGCCCGGCTGTCGTGAGCGGTCGGTGCATCAGTGAGCGATCGAGCGACGCGCTGAACTGGGCGGCTACAAGGGCTCCGATCGTGACCGTCGCGATCAGCCCGGCCACGCGCGCGACGGCGTTGTTCACCGCGGATCCAATTCCCGCCTCGCTCTCGCGCACGCCGGCGAGGACGGCGGCGGTGAGCGGCGCCACCGTCATCGAGAGGCCCAGCGAGAACACCAGAACGCCCGGAAGAACGTGCGTCACGTAGGTGACGTGAACGCCGATCGTGAGAAGCAGGAGCATTCCGCATCCGGCAACCACCGGTCCGACGCCCATGAACAGACGCGGGCCGAGGCGGTCGGCGAGCGCGCCGAAACGCGAGGACATCGCGAACATCACGATGCTCTCGGGCAACAATGCCAGCCCACTTTGGAGAGGGGTGTAGCCCGCGACCTGCTGGAGATAGAGGACGAGGAAGAAGAACAGAGCCTGCAAGCCACCGTACAGGGCGAGGGTCTCTATGTTGCCTACCGCGAAATTGCGGCTCTTGAAGAGGTCGAGTCGCAGCATCGGGTCCTTGGCGCGCGACTCGTAGATCAGGAAAGCGACAAACAACGCCACGCCGATGGCCAAAGAGCCCGTGACGGCGAAGCTCGACCAGCCGAGCCGCGGCTGCTCGATCAACGCGAAGACCGACCCGCCGAGGCCGAGAACGCAGAGCAGCGCACCGACGATGTCCACCTTTCGGCTCGTTCGCGCGGCCCGGGCCCGCGGGATCGCCTTCTGGATCAGCCACAGGCAGGCGACGACGAGGGGTAGGTTGATGATGAAAATCCAGCGCCAGGAGGCGACGTTGAGAATCGTCCCCGAGACCAACGGACCCAGCGCCCCGGCGATGGTTCCCCACGCGGTCCAGGTGCCGATCGCCGGGCCGCGTTCGCGCTGGGGGAAGGTGGCGACGATCACCGCGAGCGAGCTCGGCGTCAGCAGGGCCCCGGCGACGCCCTGCACAGCGCGGAACGCGATCAGCAGGCCGATCGACGGCGCAAGCGCGCACAGCAGCGAGGCGACGCCGAAACCGCCAACGCCGAGCGCGAAGATCCGCCGCTCTCCGAAGATGTCGCCGAGCGACCCGCCGAGCAGGATCAGGGAGCCAAGCGTGAGCAGGTAGGCGTTGGTGACCCACTGCTGCCCCGCAAGGCCACCGCCGAGGCTGCGCTGAATCGAGGGCAGCGCGACGCTCACCACGCTGCTGTCGAGAATCGCGATGCTCGAGCCTAGGATCGTCGCGATCAGAGTGAGCTGCTTCGCCGAGGAGGTCGCGACGGGCGAAATCGGTGAGGCCGAGGCAGCCAATGCGCCAACACTACGCCTGCGACCTCGCCTTGCCGATCGCGGCGGTGGCCTAGCCGACTAGGGCCTCCAGCGGGCTTGCGGGCGCCCACCGACACCGCCACCCGCAGAGGCGGGCCGACCGACGTCAGGCGGACGCGCTAGCCGCCTGGGCCCGCCCCGGCGCGAACGCGTCGCGCCTTCACTGGCTCTCGCAGGCCTTCAAGCCGCCCGCTTCGAACGTAGCCCTCGTGCAGTAGGTGATCTGCGGGAAGTAGGCGCCCATCAGGGCCTGTGGCGAGGCGCCTTCGGGCACGTTCTGGACCGCCTGGCTGAAGCTCGACTCCGGCAGCATGTTGCGGTAGATCACCTGCCCGCTTGCCATCGTGCCGCCCCACGGCAGCCACGCGACCCCGTTGGTCGCCGTCGCGTTCGCGGGGCGCTTGTCGGGATCGGACACCACATAGGTGTAATAGCCGCCGTCGATCGGCGCCTGATAGTCCGCCTTGCAGGCGAGTACGCGCGTCGTTTCGGAGTTCTCGCAGAAGGACCAGTAGCGCACCTGGCGCTTGCGATAGGCGGGTTGCCCCGCACGCGTGTTGGGAAATGTCGGCGCCTTGCCGTGGATCACCACGACGTCGCCGTACTGCCGCGAGATCGTCGCTTTCAGGTACGCCACCTGCTGGTTGGCCCACACGCCGACGAGTTCACTGCCAAAGGCGCGCGCCCACGTCGGCGGGTCGGTCGCTTCCGGAACCTGCGGAGCGGGCACGCCTTCGGGCCAGTTGGAGTTTGCGATTTCTTCGTTGAGCTGGCCGCCGATTTCGATCGAGTTGGAAGCGCACGGGGCGTATTCCTGAACCGTCGCTCCTTCTTCGGTCTCCCAGGTGACTTGTGGCAATGGCACGCCGCCGGCCGGATCGGAGGGGTCGTCTGGCACATACACGCGGTACATCAGCGTGCCCTCCGGAGTGGGCGTTTGCTGCGGCGTATCGCCCACGTACAGGGTGTTGGGCGCGGGATCGCTCGGCTTGGGCTTGAACTCGACGTAGACGGTGTAGTGGTTGCTGGCGCCACGCTTCGATCTGTGCACGAACGGGTTTGAGCTGCCGCGGTCCGGCGCCACCGTGGAGTCGTGCACAGAGTCCAGCGGCACGAGCTTTTCGTCGTAGACGTGGAAGGAGAAGTAGCGCGCGGCCGGGTACTCGCCCCTGATCACGAGCCGCCCGCCAAGCTGCGGGAACAGCGGCCGCCCCCAGTAGTGGGCGCTGAGGTCCGGGTACTCGACGTTGACCACGTCGGGGTTTGACTGCAGCCCCCACGAGCACTGGGTAGGCGGTTCGGTTGCCGCGCGTGCCTGGGTGCCGCAAAGCGCACCGCCGCACGCCAGCGCGACGATCGCCGCTGTTATTGACGCGGCGCGAGTGCGCCGCCGGGCTGCCGGTCTTGCCTGTGTCACTGGCTCTGCGCCGAAGCGTCCCACGCTCGCACACGGCTGCTTATCACGTTTTCGACGTAATAGGTGATTTTTCGCGCGACTTCGCGTTCGGCGGGTGTGGAGAGCTTCGCGCCGCGCGCGATCGGTCGTCGCGCGACCGAACGCACTCGCGCGTCTCGCTCGCGCGTTTGCTGTATTTCCGGGCGAGCATCGATGAGCGAGACTTCGCCGACTGCCGCTGACTTCAAGGCGATGGGCCTCTATGACCCGAACGCTCCCCACGCCGACGAGGAGCTCGAGCTACTGCAATACCTCGTGGAGCTCGGGGCGAGCCTGGATGACCTCGCGGCATACCGCGACGAACTCGCCGGGCTTGCGTCGGTGGTCACGATCCGTGGCGGGCGCGCTCTGAGTCTCTCGGAAGCTGCCGCGCGGTCGGGCGTGCCGGAGGAGAAGTTGCTTGCGATCTGGCGCGCCGCCGGCTTTCCGCAGCCGGGACCCCACGATCGGGTCTTCTCCGAGCGGTTTGGTGATCTGGCCGCCGGACTGGCCGCGGCGGAGACAGTGTTCGGCCAGGAGGCCGTTCTGCAGCTCGTGCGCGTGATGGGCTCGACGATGGCGCGGCTGGCCGACGCGATCGTGTCCGCGTTCCTGGTCAACGTCGAACCAGGTGTCTCCGAGGAGGATCCGGCGAGGCTGAGGGTGGCGCGCGCCAACGCAGAGGCCTCCGCGCTGCTACCGGCCGTGGGTCCGGGCCTCGAGATCCTGCTTCGCCAGCACCTGCTGCCCGCGCGTCGCAGCAGCTTCGGCCTCGCCGCGAACAGCAGCTACGAGGCCCGTGTCATGTGCGTGGGGTTCGTCGATCTCGTTGGTTCGACGGCTTTGGCGCAGCAGATCACGACAAGCGAGCTGGGATCGGTTCTGAGCGAGTTCGAGCGCATCGCCTCAGACACGGTGAACGCCGCCGGCGGGCGCGTCGTCAAGCTGATCGGCGATGAGATCCTGTACACGAGCGGGGATGCGCAATCTGCCTGCGCGATCGCCTTGCAGCTGGCGACCGTGTTCGAGCGACACCCGGCTGTACCGGCGGTACGCGGAGGGGTTGCCGGCGGCGAGGTGACGATGCGTGACGGCGATGTCTTTGGCCCGGTTGTAAACCTCGCAGCTCGCGCGGTGAAGCTCGCGGGTCCCTCGGAGGTGATCGTCCCGACGCCGATGGCGCAGGCGGCGCGCATTCCCAGCGAGCCGCTCGGTCGACAGACGCTCAAGGGCTTCGACGGAGAGGTCGAGCTCTCCCGCCTGGCGCGTCGATCGTCTTAGCTGTCTTTCAGATTTGCGTTTCATCATTGCGGCGTGCGCCTGCTCGTCGTGGATGACGACGCGTCCGTGCGCGATGCGCTCGCTCTCGTGCTCGGCGTAGACGGCTTCGAGGTTACGACCGCCGAGGACGGCCGCGAGGCGATTCGCAGCTTGGCCGCGCGCAAGCCCGACGCGGTGATACTCGACGTGCTGATGCCGGTGATCGATGGGCTCGAGGTGTGCCGGCGCATGCGCGCGGCCGGCGATCGCACGCCGGTGCTGATGCTCACGGCCCGTGCCGAGGTCAGCGAGCGGGTGGCTGGCCTGGAGGCGGGCGCGGACGACTACCTAGCCAAGCCGTTCGCGCGCGAGGAGCTGATCGCGCGCTTGCGCGCGCTGTTACGACGCACTGGTTGGGATGGAGGAGACGAGGTCCTGCGCTTCGAGGATCTCGAGCTCGACCCCCGCGCCCACGAGGCGCGCCGAGGCGATCGCCTGCTCGAGCTCACGCGCACCGAGTTCCTTTTGCTCGAGCTGCTGATGAACCACCCGCGCCAGGTACTGACGCGCTCGACGATCTTTGACCGCGTGTGGGGTTATGACTTCGGCCCCGAGTCGAATTCGCTCGAGGTGTACATCGGCTATCTGCGCCGCAAGACCGAGGCGGCCGGCGAGCCACGCCTCGTACACACGGTGCGCGGGGTCGGATACGCGCTGAAGACGCCGGTCAGATGACCGGCGAAGTCGGGTACGGCGCAGTCGCGTGAACTTTCGCCGGCGCATGATCATGCTCGCCGCCGGTGCGGTGGCAACAGCGGTGGTGATCGCGTCGGTGATCGTGTACGTGGTCACGAGCAACGAGCTGCGCGGCGCGATCGACGCGAGCCTGAGACAGAAGCTGACGCCGGGCGCGCCGCAGGCCGTGCAGATCGTGGCCAAGAGCCTAAACCCGGCTGACGTGAGGGAAGCCCAGAGGCTCGCGCAGGCGTACGCGACCGGCAAGCACCCGACGGGACGCGGCTTCGCCGTCGCCGTCCCTTCAGGCGCGGCCGGCGCGGTGCTGTATCACACGTTCAGTACGCGCAAGACCGTGCCCGCGCCGCCCGGTGCGCCGGTGCCGGAACCCGGCGCCCTGCTGGGCCCCGTCGCCGGCGCGGCGCAAGGCGCGACCTCTGAATCTGGCGCTCGCCCGGCGCGTTCCCACGTTGCACACGCGACCGGCGCGCAACGCGAACCGAGCGTGAAGATCGCGCTGCCGACGGCGAAGCTCGGCGGTCCCGTTGGATATGCCCAGCTGCTGACGGGGGAAGGAAACGTTCTGCGCTCCGGCGAACTCGGCCAGCCCGGGCTGCCCGTGAGCACCGCCACCCTCGCGGTGGCTGCCGGACGGCGCGGTGCTTTCTTCAGCGACGCCACGGTGGCCGGGACGCACGTGCGCGTTTTCACGACACGCCTCCCCACCGGCAGCGGCGTGTGGCAGGTGGCGCTGCCGCTCACAAGCATGGACAGCACTCTCGCCGACCTGCGCTGGTTGCTCGGTGGCGTGAGCGTCGGAGGAATCCTGCTCGCCGCCGCGCTTGGGTTGCTCGTCTCGCGGGCCGCGCTCAGGCCGGTGAGCCGCCTGCGACGCTCTGCTGAGCGCATCGCGCGCACGCAGGACCTCGGCCACCGCATCGCCGCCGACGGAGACGAGCGCGACGAGCTGGGGCTCCTGGCGACCAGCTTCAACACGATGCTCGCGTCGCTGGAGACCTCGCGCCTGGCGCAGCGCCAGCTGATCTCCGACGCGTCGCACGAGCTGCGCACGCCGCTCACCAGCGTGCGTGCCAACCTGGACGCGCTCGCAGTCGGAACGTCGCTGAGCGAGGCGGAGCGGGCACGCGTCCTCGACGCGGCGCGCGCGCAGCTGGCCGAGCTCACCGTGCTCGTCGGCGATCTCATCGACCTCTCAAAGACCGGAGTCGAAAGCGGCGAGCTCGAGGACGTGCGCCTCGACCTGGCGGTGAGCGCCGCCATCGAGCGAGCGCGCGCGCGGATGGGCAATTGCCGCTACGCGCTCGAAGCTGAGCCGTGCCTCGTGCGTGCAGCGCCGTCGCGGCTTGATCGCGCGATTTCAAACCTGCTCGACAACGCGTGCAAGTGGGGCGCGACGAGCGGCCCGGTCGAGGTCACGGTGGGGGCCGGTCGTGTGTCGGTGCGCGACCGTGGTCCGGGCATTGCCGACCACGACCTATCGCGCGTCTTTGACCGCTTCTATCGCGCACCTGACGCGCGCGGTATGCCCGGCTCGGGCCTGGGGCTCGCGATCGTGCGCCATTTCGCAGAGACACACGGAGGCTCCGTGCACGCGTCCAATGACCCAGCCGGGGGCGCGAGGCTGACACTCGAACTTCCCGCGCTCGAGATGACCGCCGACGACGCGGCGTGCGACGCCGCGCGGTGCGCGACGCAGCCGTCCGCGGCCGACGCCGCAGAGCCCGCCGCGACCAGCTGAGCCGGCGCCTGCTCCGGCTCCGCGCCGCGTTCAGGATCCTCCTCGGCGCCGTTCAGGCTCCTCTCAGGTGCGCCCGGCTTGATACGCGCACCCACCTCAGTGCGGCGCAGATCGCCGGCCGAAAGGAACGCCATGTTCTCCGCGACCAAGTCCCTCCCGCCCCTCGCTTCGTGCGCTCTCGCAAGCCTCGCGCTCACCGCGTGCGGCGGCTCGGGCTCCAACGCCAACGCGAGCGCGCAAGACAGCGAACAGCAGATCGTCAACTTCGCCAGGTGCATGCGCGAACACGGCGTCGGAGTCTCGACCCCGACCGGATCTGGCGGGCCGATCAGGGTCAAAGGCACCAATCCCCAGGCGATGGAAGCGGCGCAGAAGGCCTGCCAGCGCTACCAGCCGAAGGGCGGCAAGGAGAACCTCTCACCAGCCGAACGGGCCGAACGCGAAGACCAGCTCAACAAATTCGCCAGGTGCATGCGCGAACACGGAGTCCCAGTACAGACCCAAACGCCCGGCTCCGGCGGCGGCTTGGGGATCCGGCTCAAAGACGTGAACCCCGAAAGCCCCGCGTTCCAGACCGCGCAGAAAGCGTGTGCAGGCTTCATGCCCAAGCTCCGCCGGGCGCGAGGAGCGGGCGGCCCGAAGCCGGGCCAAGGCGGCGGTCCGACAACGGAATCGTCGGGCGCGGCCTCGGGACCGCCCGCTGGCGCCACGCTCAACTTGCAAACGGGCAAATAGCCGATGCCCGGCACTCTCGCCGACAGGCTGCGTCGCGCCCGCCCCGCGACCGTCGTGGGTGCCCGCCTCGCCGACGATGGCGGGCCACCCGATCCGCCGCGTCGCAAGCGGCGTCGGCGCATCGCCGCTGCCGTTGGGCCCCTGATCGCCGCGGCAACCGCCGTGGCGGCACTGGTAGTCGACGCCGGCTCATCGAGCCGCACCGGCTCGGGCACCGCAGTCCCGGCGGGCGACACCACGGCGACAGTCGAACGTCGCACGCTGGTGGAACACACACAGGTGAACGGCACGCTCGGCTATGGCGCGGCGCTTGAACTCTATGACCGCATCGCGGGCACGTTCACCTGGCTGCCAGGCGTGGGCGGCGTGATCAAGCGCGGCGGCACACTGTGGCGTCTGAACAACATGCCGGTGGTGCTGATGTACGGCTCGATTCCGGCGTACCGCACGCTGGAGCAGGGCGTCAGCGACGGCCCGGACGTGGCCGAGCTCAACGACAACCTCGTCGTGCTCGGGTTCGATCCCTACGGCGCGATCGGCGATCGCAGCCACTTCGGGGAAGCCACCGCGGCGGCTGTGCGTCGCTGGCAGGCCGCCAACGGGCTAGCGCAGACCGGCAAGGTCGAAGTCGGCCGCGTTCTGTTCGCTCCCGCCGCGCGCCGGGTTACCGCGGTGCACGTCTCGCTCGGACAGGACCCGCCCGGCGCAGCCGAATCGGACACCGCCCCGCCGTCTGCGTCCGACGGCGGGCCGGGCTCGAGCTCGAACCAAGGGTCCTCGAATCCACCCGCCAAACACAAAACGTCGCCGCATCACTCAAAACGGCCCTCCGCGCACCATCCGTCGCACAACCACCCGGCCAGGCACTCGCACGGCGACGAATCTGGGGGTCACCCACCGAGCTCGCAGGGCGCGTCCAGCGAAGGCTCCTCCAAACAGAGCGAGGGCAACAAAGGCAGCGGCAACAAAGGCAGCGGCAACAAAGGCAGCGGCAACGAAGGCGGCGGCACCGCGAGCGGCGCTCAAGAGCTTGTCCTCGGGACGACCTCCACGCAGCAGATCGTGCAGCTGCAAGTGAAGGCCAATCAGCAACAGCTGGCGCGCGTCGGAGAGAGGGCTCCGGTCACGCTGCCTGACGGCAGCACGGTGCAGGGAACGATCACCGGCGTGGGCACCGTCGCGAGCGAATCCGGTGAAGGCGAACACGGCTCCGGCAACGGGCGCGGGTCCGAAAGCGCAAACGGCAACGGGGAAAACGCGACGATCCCGGTGACGCTCTCGCTCGACCGGCCGGTCGCCCGTCTCGACAAAGCGCCGGTAAGCGTGCAGCTCGTCAAGGCGATCACCCGCGACGTGCTCACCGTCCCGGCTGCGGCGCTGATCGCCGCGGGCGGGGGCTACGCGATCCAGGCCGTCGAAGGCGCTCAGCGCATCGACTTGGCGGTGACCCCGGGCATGTTCGCCAACGGCTACGTGCAGGTCGAAGGCGCCGGTGTGCACGAAGGGCTGACCGTGTTGGTGCCGCGTTGAGTCGGGCGGTAGTGGTGCGAAGACGCCGCTGCGGCGAGGAGCGCCATGTGCGATGACGCCGTGCTCGCCCTGCGCGGCGTGGTCAAGCGCTACCCGGGAGGCGTCGAGGCACTGCGCGGCGTCGATCTGCACGTCGACACGGGCGAGCTGTGCGCGATCGTGGGACCGTCGGGCTCGGGCAAGTCGACGCTACTTCAGATCATGGGCACGCTCGAGCGCGCCACGAGCGGTGACGTGGTGGTCGCAGGCGTCGACGTGGCCATCGCCTCGGACGCTCAACTGGCGGCGCTGCGCGCGCGACGCATCGGCTTTGTCTTTCAGCAGTTCCACCTGCTCGAGGCGCACACGGCGCTCGAGAACGTGGCCACGGGCCAGCTCTACACCGGAACGCCTGCGCGCGAACGACGCCGCGCCGCGCGCGCGGCGCTTGACCGCGTGGGGCTGGGACACCGTCTATCCCACACCTCGGCGCTGCTGTCCGGTGGCGAGCGCCAGCGCGTGGCGATCGCTCGCGCGCTCGTGAGCGACCCCGCGACGATTCTCGCCGACGAGCCTACGGGCAACCTCGACACGGCCACCGGCGCCGACATCATCGACCTCCTGCGCACACTCAACGCGCAGGGCACGACCGTGGTGGTGATCACGCACGATCGCGACATCGCAGCCGCGATGCCGCGCCGCTTGGAGATGCGCGACGGACGCGTCGTACAAGACGCCGAGCTGGTGGCCCACGCGTGAGCGCCTTTCCCGCGAGCTCCGCGCTGCAGCGCCGGCCCCCGGCGAGCAGCCGCCTCCTGCCGCTTGACGCCGTGCGCGTCGCAAGCGTCGGACTGCGTACCCGGCGTTTGCGAGCCGCGCTGTCGGCCCTCGGCGTGGCGATCGGCATCGCGGCGATGGTCGCTGTGCTGGGGATCTCGGACTCGAGCAAAGCGGGCCTCGTGGAAGAGCTCAACCAGCTGGGCACCAACCTGCTCACCGTTCAGCCCGGCCAGAACTTCTTAGGCCAGAACGCGCAGCTCCCGCAATCCGCCGATCGCTCCGTGCTGGGCCTCGCAAGCGTGCGCAACGCTGCCGCGGTGACAACGGTCTCGTCGGCGACCGTGCGCTCGAGCAGCTACATCGAAGCGGCGGAAACCAGTGGTATCACGGTCGACGCCGCAGACCTCGGATTGCTGGCGACGCTCGGTGGCATCGTCGCACACGGTCGCTTCCTCGACGCGGCCCGAGAGCACTACCCGATCGTCGTGCTCGGCGCCGTGGCCGCGCAACGGCTCGGCGTGGACGCGCTGACGGCGAACGGGCGACCAGTCCAAGTCGACATCGGCGGCACCTCGTTCGTGGTTGGGGGCGTGCTCGCGCCGCTCCCGCTCGCGCCGGAGATCGACCGCGCGGCGCTGATCGGCTATCCGATCGCGCACGCGCTGTTCGGCGCCTCTCGCAACGCCACGACCCTGTACGTGCGGGCAGACCCCGAACACGTCAACCAAGCGGCGTCCCTGCTTGCCGCGACCGCCGATCCGCAGAACCCTGAACAGACCCAGATCAGCCGCCCCTCGAGCGCGCTGCAGGCTCGCGCCGCGGCGCAGAGCACGCTGACAGCGCTGTTCCTTGGTCTCGGCGCCGTGGCTTTGCTCGTCGGCGGCGTGGGCATCGCCAACGTGATGGTGATCTCGGTACTAGAGCGCCGGCCCGAGATCGGCCTGCGCCGCGCGCTGGGTGCGACCCGAGCGCACATCGGCGTGCAGTTTCTCGGCGAGTCCGTGCTGCTGTCGCTGTTGGGCGGCGCGGCGGGCATCGGCCTCGGGGCGGCCGCAACGGCGGCCTACGCGCAGGCTCAGAGATGGATCTTGGTCGTGCCGCTGCTCGCCGTGGGCGGCTCGGTGGCGATCGCGGTCGTTCTCGGAGCGGTCGCGGGGCTGTACCCGGCGGTCCGCGCCGCGCGGCTCGCGCCGGCGTCAGCGCTGCGCAGCACGTAGTTTCCGGCCGCTTCGCGCCGGTGACGGCACCAGCGGCGCGCCCAGAGTGCGCGCGCTCGCGGTCAGTCCGGGTACTCGTCCTTTCGCCATGTGCGCGGCTCGTCGGGCTGGGGCATCGGAGTTCGCTCGAGCAAGAACGAGTGGTACGGCGCCACAAACGGGTCGGGTGCCATCACGGTGTAGGTGTGGTACACGCGGCCGTTCTCGCGCGCGAACGCGATGAACCCGGGGCCCTCGCGCAGACCATCCTCGAGTTTGGCTCCCACCTGCCGGCCCCAGTCGTCCAGCCATTGCGGCGGGTGCTCAACCATCTCTTGGATCTGGGGAATCTCGCGCGCCTGCTCGGGCGTGAGCGCGAGCCCGAAGTCGAAGGGGAAGTCCGTCCCGTGGGTCGATACGTAGGGGAACTGCCAGCCCATCCGCCGCTTGTACGCGACGAGCCGGTCGATCGGCGCGCGCGAGAAGCACACGAGCGTCACGTCGCGGTGGTTCAGATGCACGCGCGTGGCGTCGAACTCATCGCCGAGGTTCGAGCAGCCCGGACACGCGCCGACCTCGTAGTCGGGGCCGAACATGATGTTGTAGGCGAGCAGCTGGGAGCGCCCATCGAACAGCTCGGCGAGCGTCTTCTTGCCGTCCTCGGTGTCGAAGCTGTATTCCTTCTCCACTGCGACCCAGGGCAGCGCTCGCCGCTGCTCGGACACGCTCTGGCCGAGTTGCGCGTGCTGCGCCTCGGCCTTCGCGAGCTCGTCGCGAGCCGCCTGCCATTCCGCGCGGGTTCCGATCTGGTGGTCGGGCATGTTCGCCTCCTCTTGCCGCTCTGAGCGTTTGCGCCTCTCTGGGCGGCGGCCCAGCGTCGACGCCTGCCGTGTAGACCGCCGCGGGGCGCGGTACTCATCGCCCCGGCCGGCAACCCACCCGAACTGTCTACCCGTTTAGGCCGCGTACGGTCTCGAAGCGATGCCGGCCAAGGTCGCCGGCAAGCACTTGCTGTCGAGCCGAGCAACGAGCGTCGCTGTCGCGCTCACTGGTCGCTCGGCAGCACCCGGAACGTGTCGCGCGTCGGCGTCGCTCCGGCGTATGTCTTGAGTTCGTAGATTGCCTTCGGTTCGTAGATGAAGTTCTGCTTGCTCGAGCCAAATTCGATCCCGCCGTTTCCGTCGACGTCGATCGCTCCGCGCACCTGCGCGTTTCCGCCAAGGCTGACCACGGCTCCGGAGAGGTTGGTCGGGTTCCGCGCGTACACGACGCCCCAGAATTCGGCGTTGCCCTTGAGCGTGAGCGTGCCGTCGGCCAGCACCAGAAAGCCCGGGGACGCTTGCGAGTTGGCCACCCCGCCGGTCATCTTGAGTTCTCCGCAGCCTTCGATGAACGCCGGCAGCCCGCTGGTCTGTTCGAGCGAGGTGGGGCAAGTTCCGTTGGCGGCGGAATGAAACGTCCCGGCCGCCTGCGCCTGGGCCTTCATCGCAGCGAGCTGTTCTTCGTTGAGAGTCATTGGCGGCGTGGGCTTCGCGCCGGTTGTGTTTGGCGACACCTGTTCCTTTGATTTGCTCCATTCTTCGCAGTGCCCGGCCGCGACGCCTTCGCAACGCATCGATATTTCACCCGGTTGGCCGACGGGCGGTTCTCCGGCCGTGTTGACAATCACCTTCTTGCCCGAATTGGTCGTCCTGAACCAGTTCCCCGCCACGGCGTTGTGCGGAAAGTTCAGCGCGACCTGCTGCCGGGCGACAAGCGTGATCACAGACACCACCGTGCATTGCACGACGCCTACCGCTCGCACCCAAAGCCGTTCGTTCCCGTTTGCGTCGTAGGCGGGCGCATTTTTCTCGGCGACGGAATTGAACAGCGGAGCGCGTTCGAGGTCATCTCGCACGTAGGTCGTCCAGCGGTTGCTGAGAGACGAGCCCCACGCGTCCCCGGGTGCCCCCGCCGGGCAGGCGGTTGGACTAAGGCTTGCGGGATATGCCTGACTCAAACTCGCCGCGGTCGGACAGTAATTGGTGGCAGTGCTGGTTGCTTCGGTGCAAGAAAACGGGAGTTCGCCCGCTTTGGCTTCCGCCGCGGGCCAGTGGCTCGACAGCTGCCCAACCTGGGCGTTGAGCGCCGCCTCGGCGAGATTGAAAGCGGCCTCTGATGCCTGCTCTCGCGCGCTTGCGCGCTGCTGGTTTTCGCTCAAGAGCGTCATCCCAAGGCCGAACGCGATGACGACCGTCAGCACGACGATTGCCCCTACCATGATGATCCCCTCTTCAGCTCGCGCGCGGAGCATCATTTCACTACAAACACCTGTTCCGCGACGCTCGAGAGGCCGCCAGGATTCTTGACTTCGAGCTTGAACGTGTGGGCGCTGCCTTCCGTCAGTTCAGGCGTTTCGTACTGCTGGGAGGTCGTGCTGAGAAGCGAACCGTTGTCCCACCATTGATAGGACAGCGCGAGGCCGTTCGGGTCGGCCGATTCCGAGGCGTTGAGATAGACGTGGTGTTTGCCTAGCTCGGTAGCGGTAAACGCCGCGGCGGGAGCCCGGTTCTGGTTGCGCATATAGATCGTTGTGGTTATCTGTCGCTCGCCCCGTTGTCCACCCGGATCGAGATCGGTGTAGACGGTCGGTTCGACCGATGTGATCTGCGACGTGAGCGACGCCCCGTCTGGGCCGTAAACGAACAGCGGGCGCGTCTGTCCGCCGATGCGGTTAGTGATGTGGGTCACGAGCTCTTCGGCGTGTTCCCAATCGAAGACGTTGAGATCGGGACACGCGTTGGACGTCGGGAGGGCGGGGGGCAATTCGGTTTTCCAGTGCATCGTCTCGCGCCACAGAACCTCTTCACTGGGGTTTGTGTCGTTGAGGCAGTAGCGCACGCGCATTGCGTTGGTGACATTGCCTTCGATTTCTCCTTTGCGCGCCGGCGTCGAGTTGATCGTCTGAAACGTGAGCGAGTAGCGTTTGGCCTGTTCGAGCGCGCCTGCTTCTTTGACGCTGGGAGCCGAGACGTTGCGCAGTTCGCGCGCCAGACGATCAATCGCGATACGCGCGTTGTCCTGGGTTTCGTTGCGCAGCACGTTGAAGCGGTTGTCGCGCTGAAACGCATCCAGCACCGTCAGCGTCGCGATGAACAGGCCCACCCCGAGGGTCATGGCCACCAGTAGCTCCACCGCGGTGAACCCATCATGTGCGCGAGCAAAGCTCATCCGCTTGCCGGGCCAAGGAAGGCTGACTCCCTGAGCGTCGCGCCGACGGCCGTCACCCAGTATCCGTGCGCCGTCGCGGCGTCGGTGTCAGTGAAGGTTGTCGTGGCGCTGTCGCCGTAGCGTCCGGTGTATTCCGTCGAGCCGCGATAGATGCGATAGAAGGCCACGGGCGGGCCGCTCGCCGGCGCTGTCCATTTCAAGACGACCGACCCTTCGGCTGTCTTTTCGAGTTCCAGTCCTGTCGGTGCGCCCGGTGCCGAAAGCAGACCGCCCTGAAGCGTGACTTTGCCGGGTGGTCCCAACGTCACAGCCCCGCCCGCGTTGCGGTAGAGCGCAAAGACGCTGTAGGTGACGTTCAACAGACCTAGCCCGGGCGGGTGGAAGTCGATGCACGACAGCGCGGTGCTGAGAACGGCCTGGCTTTCCGGGCAGACGAGTTGGCCGCTTTGGTTCTCGACCTGATAACCGATGACGTTGCGCTCGGTGTTGGCCTGCCATTCGATCTCGGCCACCGGCAATTTGACGCCCAGCGCCGTGAGTTCGTTGAAGCCGCCTTTGAGCCCCGACACGGCGGCGGGTGTCGTGCGGATCAGGGTGATCGCGATCGACACAGGCGGGCCGGCGACGCCCGTCGCGTCGATCGCCTGGACCGAGATGTCATAGGTCCCGTCGGAGACGGTATTGAGCGGGATCGGCCAGGAGAAAGTCCAGGTCGTCGCGCCCGCTCGGGTCGCGTCCGGCGTTTGCGTGATGCCTTCCAGCGACCACCGCACCGCCTTGGTCGACGCAGGAGCGGACGCGGCGAACGTGAGCGTTTCTGAAGCGGGCTCTGCTACGACCGTCGGCTGCGTTGGCGTACCCGTTACTCCAGCGCCGATCGAGGGCGCTTCCAGGTGCAGTTCGCCTGCAGCCAACCCCGGCGCCGCGCCCGCGGAGCTCAACAGGGCGACCTCGTGCACGTCGGGGTTGCGACCGAGCGCTTTCCATCTCACGTCGACGGTGACGCGCTTGAGATCTTCCGGCGTGGCGTCTTCGTTTGCTTCTTTGCCAGTCGATTCTTTTTGCCCTTCGCAGAACCAGTTTTCGCCGAAGCCGTTGACGTGTTTGCCCAGGCCGTCCTTCGGGTCGTCAATCGCGCACTCGCTCACAGTGACCGTGTACGCAACGCCGCGCCGCGAGATCTGCCACGCCGGCGGCTGCGCTTCATCGGCGAGTCCCTGCATTTCCTGCAGCTCGCCGTCGATCGCAGTTGGCGAGATCTGGGCGTAGGGGATCGAATTGGTGTCCTCGACGATCTGGCGCGCGAGGTTCGTAGCCTGTTCGCGATCGTTCGTGGCGGCGCTCGTTTGGGTGGAGTTGTCGAGGAGGGCGCTGCCGGACAAAAGACCGATGAGCAACACGACCGCCGCAACGAGCACCTCCAGCACGGTGAAGCCGGACTGGCTACCGCCGAGCGGGCCAAAAGTGGGTATGGGCAGCCGCAATTTCGTCGTGGAGCGAGAGCGGATACGAACTGGCAGGGACACTTCCGTCTGCAGCAGTTCTCGGCTCGCCAAAGGCGCGGCGATGAGTCAGGCGGCGGACCCTAAGCAGGAGTTGCGAGACGGGTCAGCGAAGGTATGAAGATCGCGCCGCGTCCTTGACCTGGCGGTCGACTCGACTCACTCGAAGCGCGCCTTAACTCATCGAGCGCGACGAAAACGCATCTAGGCGCGGGGCGCTGCGCTTCAGTGGCCGGATCTCATCAAAGATGCTCCGGCGGCGCGCGCCGGCGATCCCCGTGTGCGACCGGGAGGGCGGCGTCAGGTCGGTGCGCTGGCCGACAGGCCGACGAGCTCGCTGCTCTTCTCCCAGAGCTCTGCCGCGAGCGCGTCGTCGTGAGCCTGCGCGTTTGGAGACACTACCTTCTCGTCTTCCACGTACACCCCATCCAGCGTCGCCGCGTCGTCTGACAGCGCAAGCCACACGAGCGAGCGAGCGCCGCGCGCGGGCGAGCGAAAGAAGGGCGCGCCGACGGTGGTCAAGATCTTCCAGATCCCGTTTTCGTTCTTGCCGAAGCCCGTTCGCACGACCCCCGGGTGAAAGCATGTGGCGTGCAGCTCTGGCGCCCGCCTGGCGAGCTCGCGCGTAAACAGGATGTTGCACAGCTTCGTGGTGCCGTACACGCGCATCGCCGAGTAGGAGCGCTCGGACTGCAGGTCGGTTAGATCCACCAGGCCGCCCTTGTGCGCGTCCGACGCGGTCGTAACCACGCGTCCGCCGCGCAAGCGCTCGAGCAGCAGGTTGGTCAATAAGAACGGCGCGAGATGGTTCAGAGCAAACGTGCGCTCAAACCCGTCGGCGGTGACCCCGCGCGACGCGAACAGCGCGCCCGCGTTGTTCGCGAGAACGTCGATGCGCTCGTAGCGCTCGTGCAACTCGGCGGCGACGGCGCGCACCTGCGCCATGGACGTCAGGTCCGCGACGTGCTCGTGCACTGGTGCGCCGCCGCTTGCGCGCGTTTCGCGTGCCACCTCGCTCACGCGTTGCGGCTCGCGGCCGACGAGCGCCACCTCGGCCCCCTGTCGCGCGAGCTCCACCGCCGCCGCGCGGCCGATCCCGCGGGTCGCCCCAGTGAGCACGACGAGCGTCACTGCGGGCACTCTACTGCCGAAGCACGTCCAGTGAGGATTGCTGGCGGAGCCGCGGATTAGCCGAGAGATCTTCACAAGGCCTTCACACGATCGTCTCCGCCTGGTCACAAAAAGTCGCTGTTTGCGGGCGAATCTCGCAGTCATGAATGACCTCACGGCTACGCCCACACAGCCGGGCGGGCCAACGCGGGTTGACATGCACTGCCACTCGAGCGCCTCGGAGCTGTCGCGGCTCGGCGTGCAACGCGCCGTGGGGGTGCCCGAGTGCGCGACGCCCCCGGAGGAGTTGTACGCGCTGGCCAAGCGCAGGGGCATGAGTTTCGTGACGATCACCGATCACGACACGATCGACGGCGTGCTGCAGATCGCCGCGCTCCCGGACGTGTTTATCTCGATGGAGCTCACCGCTCGCTTTCGCGGCGAGCCGCAGGCCGTGCACGTGCTCTGCTACGGCATCACGCCGGAAGACCAGCAGTGGCTCACCGCCCATTGCGAGGACCTCGAGCTGTGCGCCGCCTATCTGCACGAGCGCGAGATCGTGTGCGCTCTGGCGCATCCCTACTACCACGTCGATGCGCCGCTGCAGCCGCGCCACCGGCGCCGCCTGGCGCAGCTGTTCACGATCTGGGAGGTGCGCAACGGCTCGCGAGCGCGAATGCTCAACGGGCCTGCCGCGGCGTACATCGCGGCGCTGGACGGAACGGGCATCGGCGGCTCCGACGACCACGCGGGCATCGACATCGGGCGCACATGGACCGAGACGCCGGCGTGCTCGAGCCCGGATGAGTTTCTGGCTCACG
>DASZFR010000102.1:0-3686 GCA_035939635.1 Solirubrobacteraceae bacterium | reverse complement strand
CGCCCGCGGCACGCTCGAGCGCGCCGAGTAGAGCAGCTGGCGAGCGCTGAGGTCATACACGTAGGCACTCGAGCCCGCGCCCGCGAGCGCCACCTGGCCGCCGAGTTCGCCCTGCAGGGTCGACAGCGTGCTGCCGGCGGCGGCGGTGGCCCCTGCGGCGGCGAGCGCCAGCGCGCCGGCAAGCGCCGCGAGCTGGGCCCCTAGGAACATGTGCAAATTTGCACAAAGCCTCCTCGCGCCCCTGCGTGGGGCCCCGCTGGGCGAAGGAATGCGGTCTCCCGGCAAGTTGACCGTACAATGAAGCTCGCATGGGGAAGGTTGTCAAGCTGGAACCGAAGGCGGCGGGGAAGTCAGACGCCAAGCGGCGCGAGCGCGTGCTGGCCGCGAGGGGAGTGGGCAGGCCGGCATCGTTTGACCGCCGGCGCCGGGCACGGCGCGACAAGACTGCGCTGGTGCTCGGGGGCGGCGGCTCCACCGGGGGCGTGTACGAGATCGGTGCCTTGCGCGCGCTCGATCTGCTGGCGGTGAACAGCACGATCAACCAGTTCGACGTGTACGTGGGCACTTCGGCTGGCTCGTTCATCGCCTCGCTGTGCGCCAACGGCGTGACGCCCGAGGAGATGATGCGCGTGGTCACGCGCCAGGGCAAACCCGCCTTCAAGGACATCGACATCGATGACCTGCTGCGCCCCAACCTGCTCGAGTTCGCGCGCAAGGGAGCGCTGCTGCCTCTGCGCGCGGCGTCGCTCGGACGCCAGCTGGTCACGCAGTGGGGCGCTGCGTCGCTGATGGACGTGCTGCTGGGGCTGGCCGAGGGGCTGCCGTCGGGCGCTTACACGGGCTCGGGCATCGAGAGCTACCTGCACAAGGTGCTTAGCGAGCCGGGACGCAGCGATGACTTCCGCGACCTCGCCAGCGAGCTCTACATCACGGCCACCGACCTTGACACCTGCGAGCGCGTGGTGTTCGGCGTGGAGGGCACCGACGACGTGCCCATCTCCAAGGCCGTCCGCGCCTCGGGCGCGCTGCCCATGGTGTACGCGCCGGTGCGTGTGAAGGACCGCGAGCTGATCGACGGCGGCATCGTGTCCACCACCAACCTGGACATCGCGGTCGAGGCAGGGGCGCGCTTCGTGGTGGTGATCAACCCGATCGTGCCGTTCGTAAACGACTTCTCCTCGCACGTGCGCACGCTGCGCGGAAAGCGCCAGCGCCGCGTGTCAGACATGGGCTTTCCGCAGATCGGCTACCAGGCGTTCAAGCTCGTGGCGCACCAGCGCCTGCACGAGCTGGCCAAGGGCTGGGAGCAGCGCTACCCGGGCGTGGACATCGTGCTGATCGAGCCCGAGCCGACCGACGAACTGATGTTCCAGACCTCGATGATGAACTTCACCTCGCGCGTGGAGATCGCGCGCCACGGCTTTGAGTCGGTGACGCACCACTTGGCGGGTGAATACGAGCGCTACGAGGAGGTCACCAAGCGCCACGGCATCGAGATCTCGGCCAAGCGCGTGCGCAAGGTGATGGCGCACTTCAACACAGAGCCCGAACAGGTAAGCGCCTGGCGCAAGATCCTGGAAGGCACCACGGGCGCGCTGCTGCGCCAGGCCAGCTCGGCGAGCTAAGCCCGGCGCGGCGGGCGCCGCATCGCAAGCGCGTCTCGCCCGCACCGCGGCGGCGCGAGGGCGATCTCGCCCGGCGCCGCCCCGCGCGCGCTAGAGCGTTTTGTCAACCGCCGCGAGCAGGCGCTCTGAGGCGGCGTGGTCGCGGATCGCGATGCGCACGTGCCTGGGCTCGCCGAGCGGCGCGCCGGCGGCGATCAGCACTCCCGCGAGCGCCAGGCGCGCCGCGAGCTCGTCGCCCTCGACCTCGGAGTGCGCCGCCCACAGGAAGTTGGCCTGGCTGTCGGTGACCTCAAAGCCGCGCTCGCGCAGGGCGGCGGTGAGCCAGGGGCGCTCTTCCTGCACCACGCGCGTGCGGTTGATGATGAAGTGAGCGCAGGTGCGCAGCGCCTCCAGCGCGCCCGCCTGCGAGAGCTCGGACACGCCGAGGTCAGGCTCGAGCTCGGCGAGCAGCGGCTCTGATCCGGGTCCGCCGATCGCGTAGCCGATGCGCAGGCCGGCGAGCCCCCAGGCCTTTGAGAACGTGCGAAACACCAACAGGCGCGGGTGCTCCTCGACCAGCGCCAGCGACGCGTTGGTGGGCTGGGCGTCGGCGAACTCGACCAGCGCCTCGTCGAGCAGCACCGCGATCTCGCCGGGCAGCTGCGCGAGCAGACGCGAAAGCGCCGCGGTGGACACCAGCTCGCCCGTGGGGTCGTTGGGGCTGGCGAGAACCACCACGCGCACGTCGGGCTCGCGCGCGGCCTCGAGGATCTCCTCGATGCCGCCCGTGACCGGAACCGCGCGCCCGTGCGCGCGACGCGCCATGATCGGATATAGCGGGTAGGAGGGCCACGAGGTGACAAGCAGCTGGCCCGGCTCGATCAGCGCGCTGGCGGCGGCCATCAGGAGCTCGGCGGCGCCGTTTCCGAGGATCACCCGCTGGGGATCGAGCTCATGCCGCGCCGCCAGCTCGTCGCGCAGCTGGGTGCCGCGCGTGTGCGGGTAGCGGTTGAGGCCGCGGCGCGCGACGTAGCTGATCGCGCTCACGATCCGGTTGTGCGACATCTCCGGCGAGGTTGTCTGCGAGAGGTCGAGCGCGGGCACGCGCGTGAGCGCTTTGCGCCGCCGCTCCGCCGCCTCCTCGCGCAGCTCGGTGTTGACCTCCTCCTCGGATAGCCCTTCGAACTGGCGGTAGTAGTCGAGCAGGCCCATGGCTGCCCGTTCTAGCAGCGGTGGGCGCCGTACCGTGCGCGCTGCGCCGCCGACGGGCGCGGCGCGCGGCGCGGCGTCACGACTTCGACTGGCCGGGCGTGATCTGGGAGCCGGGGCCGTGGATCACGATGAACCAGAACGCGAACGCGACGGCGCAGATCACGGCGGTGGTAGCGAATACGCGGCCCATCACGCCGTTGCGCTGGTCGTGCCCCGCGGCGCGGCGCACGAGGATCCACGCGGTGTCGAGCCGGCGCAGGATCGCCAACGTGCCGAACAGCATCGGAAACAGCGCGAGAAACGCGATGATGATGCCGAGAAAGACGCTGCCTGTGACGTAGTCGATCTCCGACCCAACCCAAAGGCAGCCGACCGGGATCGGCCCCCAGCACAGCAGGCTTAGCGCGACCATCGCCACGAGCAACAGGTTCGCAATCGAGCCGTCGACGCGCTGGCGACGCTCGCTGCCGCGCTCCGGCAGCGCGCGAAAGCGCACGGGCGCGGTGCCCGGGCGCCGACCGACGAACAGTCCTCCCGTGTCGCTTGGGTCGGTGCGCACCGAAGCCATTCTCGCAGCTATCGCCGCGCGGGCGGCCGGCGGCTCCGGCGCCCGCATGGCAACGCTCTCGCGGCGCGCCGGCTAGCCCGCGTAGAGCAAGTCGAAGATGTCCTTGTACTTCTCGTTGACCACGCTGCGCTTGACCTTCAGCGTGGGCGTGAGCTCGCCGGTGGCCTGACTGAGGTCGTGGTCGAGGATGGCAAACTTCTTGACCTGCTCGACCTGCGCGTATTTGGCGTTGGCGCGGTCGAGCTCGGCCTGGATTAGCTCACGCACGGCGGGCTCCCGGGCGAGCGAGGAAATGTCCTCGG
>DASZFR010000101.1:0-3751 GCA_035939635.1 Solirubrobacteraceae bacterium | reverse complement strand
CTGTGCGATCACGTCGGGGAGCGCGACGAGCGCCAGCTGAAAGCACTTCTCGTACACCAGCCGGCCCACGAGCAGCACGAGCTTCTCCTGCGGGGCCGCAAACTTCGCGCGCAGCGCCGGCAGGTTGTCCAGCGGGCGCAGTTCGTTGGGATCGATGCCGTTCGGGATCACAGCGATGCGCCGCTCGTCGATGTCGAAGATGTCCGCCACGTGCCCGCGCATGTAGTACGAGCACACGATCACACGCTCCGCGCGGCGGGCCATCCAGCGCTCCACGCCGTGGATGTGGCACTGCGGCGGGTCGGCCACCCAGCCCTGATGGCGGCCGTGCTCGGTGGCGTGGATCGTGGTCACATACGGCGCCCCCAGGCGCTCCGCCAGCCCACCCGACGCGTGGGCCACCAGCCAGTCGTGGCCGTGCACCAGGTCATAGCCGTTGTCCTCGGCCAGCGCTTCGCCCGCCGCGAGCATGTCCTCGTTCATGCGTTCCACCCAGCCAACGAAGCGGTCGAGGTCGCGCGGCCAGTTCGGCTCGGGTACCCGGTGCACGCGCACGCCGGGCGGCGCCGAGGAATCCGCCGCCGCGGTCTCAGGGCCGGCTCCGCGGGTCAGCACGTCCACCGCCGTGCCCTGGCGCGCCAGCGCCTCAGCGAGCTTGCGCACGTGGCGCGCGAGGCCGCCCTCGATCACCGGGGGGTACTCCCACGACAGCACAAGCACACGCGCGCCCACGCGCGAGACCCTATATCCCGCCCGCCCGCGGTGGTCCCCCCGGCGCCCCCGGCCGCCTTTGCCCCGGCGGCGTGCCGCGGCGCCCGCGCGACGGCGACGATGCGCCATGATCGCTGCGTGTCTGTGGTCTTCTTCTTCGGCGCGATGTCGCCCTACTCGTGGCTGGCGGCCGAGCGAATCGGCGCGGTCATACCGCAGGCCCAGTGGCAGAGCGTGTTCCTCGCGGGCATGTTCAAGTCAAATGGGCGCAGCTCATGGGGCCTCGGCAAGCAGCGCAACGCGGGAATGGCCGAGTGCGAAGCTCGTGCCCGCGCGTACGGCCTGGGCGAGATCTCCTGGCCGGATCCGTGGCCCACGAACGACCTCGTCGTCGCGCGCGCGATGCTGCTGGCACAGGCGCGCGGATTGCTGCAGCCGTTCGCGCTGGGCGCGATGCGTATGGCCTTCAAGGAGGCCGCGGACCTCGCGCAACTGGAGGTCGTGCTCGAGGCGGGCAGGAGAACCGGCATCGCGCCCGCGGAGCTCGCAGGCACACTGCACGCGCCCGAGACGAAGGACGCCCTGCGTGTGGCCACCGAGCAGGTGCTCGCGCGTGGCATCTTCGGCGTGCCCACGTTCGCCGTCGCCGAGCAGCTGTTCTGGGGCGATGACCGCATGCAAGATGCGGCCGCCGCGGCGCAGGGAAGCGACGCCGACGCGAGCGCCTGACTGTGGCCGCGATGTGCTGGATCGTGGACGGGATGAACGTGATCGGCACCCGCCCGGACGCGTGGTGGCGGGACCGCCACGCCGCGATGGTGCGCCTCGTGAACATGCTCGAGCAGTGGGCCGCCAGTGACGGCGAGCATGTCACCGTCGTTTTTGAGCAGCCGCCGCGGCCGCCCATCCGCTCCACCGTGATCGAGATCGCGCACGCTCCCAGAGCGCGACCAGATTCGGCGGACGATGAGATCGTCCGCCTCATCAAAGAACACGCCGAGCCTGCCACGGTGCGAGTCGTCACCTCCGACCGCTGGCTTGTCGATCGTGTGCACGCCACCGGCGCCACCGTGCACTCGGCGGATGCGTTTCGCACGCTGCTGGAGTCCCTCTGATGTCGCGCACACGTCGATGGCGCCGGTAACGCAGTACGCAGACAGCGGCGGGGCGAGCCTTGCGTATCAGGTCATCGGCGAGGGCCCGATCGACCTGTTGTTCCTGCCCGGCTGGATCTCGCAGGTAGAGCAGATCTGGGAGCTGCCCTCGCTGCGGCGCTTCTTCGAGCGGCTCGCCGCGATCGGCCGCGTGATCCAGTTCGACCGCCGCGGCACGGGGCTGTCGGACCGCGTCGTCGGCGCGCACTCGCTCGAGCAGGAGGTGCTCGATGCGCTTGCGGTGCTCGACGCCGCGGGCAGCGAACGCGCCGCGCTGTTTACCTATCTGCTCGGCGGCCTCGTCGGCGCGCTGCTCGCGGCCGACCATCCCGAGCGCATCGGCGCACTGGTCATGTACGCGTCGGTCGCGCGCACTGCGTGGGCGCCCGACTACGACTGGGCGCTCACCGTGCAGCAGCGCGAGGAGCTCGTCACGCAGAACGTCGTCGCCTGGGGCGAGCCGAGCAACGAAGCGGTCGCGATGCTCGCACCCTCGATGGGCAAAGACCCCACTTTGGCCAACTGGCTGGCACGCGTGCAACGCCTCGCCGCGAGCCCCGGCGAGGCGCGCCAGCTGCTCGCCTCCGCGATCGACCTGGACGTGCGCGACGCGCTTCCGCGCATCCGCGTGCCCACGCTGGTGATGGCCCGCTCCGAAGAACGCGGATGGGACGTACGCCACTCGCGCTACCTCGCCGCGCACATCCCCGGCGCGCGCTACGTCGAGCTGGACGGAATCGACTCCTTTCCGTTCATCGGCGACAGCGAGGCGATCCTCGAGGAGGTCGAGGAGTTCCTCACCGGCGCGCGCCAGCACGAGGTCACGCGGGCGCTGCGCACCGTGCTGTTCAGCGACATCGTCGACTCCACCGCGCACGCCGCCGAGATCGGCGACGGCCGCTGGCGCGACCTGCTCGCGCGACACCACGACGACCTGCGCAAGCAGCTCGGGCGCTTCGGCGGCAACGAGGTAAAGACCGTCGGCGACGGCGTGCTCGCCACCTTCGGCGGGCCGCCGTCGAGCGCGCTGCGCTGCGCGCTTGCGATCAGTGCCGACGCGCAGGAGCTGGGCGTGGAGGTGCGCATCGGCATGCACACCGGCGAGGTGGAGCTGACCGGCGACGACGTCGCGGGCATGGCGGTGCACATCGCGGCGCGCGTCAACGGGCTGGCGGCCGCCGGTGAAGTGCTCGTCTCGGGCACCGTGTTTGGCACCGTCGTCGGCGGCCCGTTCTCCTTCGAGGACCGCGGGCTGCACGAGCTCAAGGGCGTGCCCGGGCGCTGGCCGCTGTTCGCGCTCGGCGCCTTCGGCGGCGTGGGAGGATGAGCGCGTGAAGGTGCGCGCCGCGGTGCTGGAGGAGTTCGCCAAGCCGCTCGTGGTTCAGGAGCTGGACCTGGAGCCTCCGCGTGCCGGCGAGGTGCTCGTGAGGCTCGTGGCCTGCGGCGTGTGCCACACCGACATGTACAGCGCGTCCGGCGCCGACCCCTCCGGCTACGCCCCCACCGTGCTCGGCCACGAGGGAGCTGGAGTGGTCGAGGCCGTCGGAGAGGGCGTGTCGTCCTTGCGTGCGGGCGACCACGTCGTGACGCTCTTCTCTCCGCAGTGCCGCGAGTGTGTGCACTGCCTTGACGCGCGCACGAACCTCTGCCTGGCGATCCGCGAGCAGCAGAACAAGGGCTACCTGCCCGACGGCACCACGCGGCTGTCGCGCGCCGGCGAGCCGATCCGTCACTTCATGGGCACATCCGCGTTTGCCGAGTGCACGGTCATGCCCGAGATCGCGCTCGCCAAGATCGATCCGCAGGCGAGACCCGAGCACGCCTGCCTGTTCGCCTGCGGGCTCTCGACCGGCCTCGGCGCCGCGATCTTCACCGCCGCCGTGGAG
>DASZFR010000100.1:0-36661 GCA_035939635.1 Solirubrobacteraceae bacterium | reverse complement strand
AGGCGCCAGGAATCGCTGACCAGCGTCAGCAGCGCCGAAAACTCCGGCGGCCAACAGAAGGTCCAGCACATAAAGGCGTTGCCGCGCGACATCACCGGCGCTCCGCTCGGCAGCGGGCTCGGTACGACGGGTGCGGCGGCGGGGTTCGGGGGCAAACAGAAGATCACGATCGAAGGCCGCGGCGTGAGCTCCGAGGGAACGCTGAACTTGCTCGCGATCGAACTCGGCGCGCCCGGCCTGTTTTTGTGGATCGGGCTTACGCTGAACGTGATCTTCCTCGCATTCACGAGGATTCGTAACATCGCAGACCTCGAGCTGCGCACATATCTGGTGGCGGTATTTGCGTCCTACTTCGCGCACATAGCCTCCGGCTTCGGCGGTCCTGCGATCGTCAGCGTGGGGGGCGTGTTCTTGTGGCTGGCACCCGGCATAGCGGCCTACTGGCTGTTGGGCCCGGGCTACGCGGCCAACCGCCGCAAGCCACGCTGGTTGATTCCTGGCAATCCGGTCGCGGCCTCGGCATGAAGGGTCTAGGCCGGCCGGTGTACGCCGCGGAGCCGGCCGCGCGCGGGAGTTTGTGGTCGCGCGTGAGCTTCGTGCTCGGCCACCGGCGGCGCAAGATCGCAGCGCTCGTGGCGCTCTCGTTCGTTTCGGCGATCTGCGAATCGGCCACGCTCGTGCTCATTGCCCAGATCGCGGTCAACCTCGTGAAGCGAACGAAAGTGAACGCGCTCAACGTGGCGCACATTCCGCTGCACATCTCGCTCGGCACAATGATCCTGATCGCCTTGGGAGCCGTGCTGCTGCGGATTGCCCTGCTGGTGCCGCTCGCGATCCTGCCGGCGCAGATTTTCGCTTCGGTGCAGGCATCGCTTCGGATGCGCCTGTTCAGCGCGTTCACCGCTGCCTCCTGGTCTGTGCAGTCGCGCGACCGCGAGGGACAGCTGCAGGAGATGATGACCAGCCAGATCGGGCAGGCGACTGCGGGGGCGATACAGGCCACCTCGCTGATAACGGGATCGCTGACCTTTCTCGTCCTGATCGGCACCGCATTCGCGCTCAGTCCCACCGGCGCGGCTGTTGTGGCGGGACTATCGCTGACGATGTTCGCGCTGCTGCGCCCGATGCGCGGGTTGAGCCGGCGGCTCGCGCGTGAGCTGTCGGGATCTCAAATCCGCTACGCGGGCGCGATCGCCGAGGCAACCAACATCGCCGAAGAGACGCACGTGTTCGGCGTGGCGCCGGCGCAGCGGCGCCGGGTCGCATCGTTTGTGGCCACGTCGCGCAAATTCTTCTTTCGCCTCCAGGTCCTCTCGAAACTGATCGCAAGCCTGTACACGAGCCTGATCTACCTCCTGCTCGTCGGCTTTTTGGGAATCCTGTACCTGGTCGGCGGCGGCCATGCCGGCGCGCTCGGCGCGATCGTGCTGCTGCTGGTGCGCGCCGCCGCGAGCGGGCAGTCGGTGGCCTCGACCTACGCCGGGCTCAACCAGGCGACTCCGTTTATCGAACGGGTCCAGGACGTCACCGAGCGCTACCGCGAGAGCGCGCCTCCGGAAGGGACGCGGAAGCTCACCAGGATCGAGACGCTGGAGTTCGAGCACGTCTCCTACGCCTACCGGGCGGGCGTGCCCGTGCTCAGCGACATCGGTTTCGAGCTGTCGGGCCCGCAGACGATCGGCATCATCGGCCCATCGGGCGCCGGCAAGTCGACGCTCGTGCAGATTCTGCTGCAGCTGCGCGCGCCGATCGACGGCCGTTATCTCATCAACGGGCTGCCCAGCGAGGGCTTCAGGCGCGCCGACTGGCACCGCCTCGTCTCCTACGTGCCGCAGGAGCCGCGGTTGCTCCACGCGTCGGTCGCCGACAACATCCGCTTCTTTCGCGACCTCGACGAGGACACCGTCGAACGGGCGGCGACGCTCGCGCGCATCCACGACGACGTGATGTCCTGGTCTGACGGCTATGACACGATCGTGGGGCCGCGCGCCGACGCGGTGTCCGGTGGCCAAAAGCAGCGAATCTGCCTCGCGCGCGCACTCGCTGCGGGCCCCGAGATGCTGGTCTTGGACGAGCCCACCAGCGCGCTTGACCCGCACTCAGAGACGCTGATCCAGGAGTCGCTGAGCGCGCTCAGCGACGATCTGATGCTGTTCATCATCGCTCACCGGATGTCCACGCTGGACATCTGCGATCGCGTGATGGTGATCAAAGAGGGGCGCGTGGTCGCGTTCGACACCAAGGAGCTCCTGCACGAGCACAGCAGCTACTACCGCAGCGCATCGCTGATCGCCGCGGGAATGCCGGAGCGCGCGCTCCCGGAGACCTAGCCGATGTCGCGGCCGGCGCAGACCATGCCCGAGCCTGCAGCTGCGATCGCCGCAACGCCGGCGGGCGTCAAAGCGGCGCGGGTGCCCGACTTTTTCATCGTCGGGCACGCCAAGAGCGGCACCAGCGCGCTGTATGAGATGCTGCGCCGCCACCCGCAGATCTTCATGCCGGAGGGCAAGGAGCCGTGGTTTCTGGCAAGCGACATGCTGCCCCGCTTCCAGCCGCCGCTAGCCGGGCCGCCCGTGCACACACTCGCCGACTATCTGGCGCTGTTCAGCGATGCCGCGCCGCAGCAGCGGATCGGCGAGGCGTCCTCCTCGTATCTGTGGTCGGCAACCGCCGCGGGCGCCATCGCCGAGCTGGCGCCGGGGGGGCGCATCATCGCGCTCCTGCGCGAGCCCGCGAGCTTTTTGCATTCGCTTCACCTGCAGTTTCTGCGCACCCACGTCGAGTCCGTCAAGAGTCTGCGCAAGGCGATGGCGCTCGAGCCCGCGCGGGCGCAGGGCCGGCGCATCCCCCGCCGGTCACACCGCCCGCAGCTGCTGCAGTACTCACAGCATGTGCGCTACGTCGAGCAGCTGCGTCGCTATCACGCGGTTTTTCCACGCGAGCAGGTGCGCGTGTTGATCTACGAGGACTTTCGCGACGACAACGTGAGCACCGTGCGCTCGCTGCTGCGGTTCCTCGACGTCGACGATGGCACACCCGTGGAGTCGATACGCGCGAACCCGTCTTTCGGGATGCGCTCGCAGGGCCTCGACGAACTCGTACATTCGGTGTCGGTGGGGCGCGGGCCCGTGTCGCGGGCCGCCAAGGCGGCGCTCAAGGCGATCACGCCGCGTGCGGCGCGCCGCCAAGCGCTCGGGCTCGCGCAGCGTCGCGTCGTGCACCGCGCAGCGCCCCCGCCCGACGATGCGTTCATGCTCGAGCTGCGCCGGCGCTTCACAGACGAGGTGGTCGCGCTGGGTGAGTACCTGCAGCGCGACCTCGTGGCGCTCTGGGGATATGACCGCCTCGGCTGAGCGGCTGGCGCCGTGGCGCGCCGCGCAGGGGCGCGTGCCGGACTTCTTCATCGTCGGCCAGCCCAAGAGCGGCACAACCGCGCTGTACTCGATGCTGCGGCGCCACCCGCAGATCTATCTTCCCGACACCAAGGAGCCCGGCTACCTCGCGGAGGAGCTGCACGTGCGAAAACCGCCGCGCCCGAGCAAAAACGTGGATACGTTCCAGGACTACCTGAGCCTGTTCGAAGACGCGGCGCCCGAGCAGCGAGTGGGCGAGGCGACGCCGTTCTATCTGTGGTCACGCACCGCCGCCGCCCGCATCGCCGAGCTGCAGCCGCGGGCGCGCATAATCGCGACGCTGCGCGAGCCGGCGAGCCTTCTGCACTCACTTCACCTGCTGCTCGTGCGCATCCACGTCGAGCCGGAGGCCGAGCTGCGCAACGCGATCGAACTGGAGCCGCTGCGGCGCGAAGGGCGCGCCGTTCCCGCGCGCACCTACTGGCCCTACCTGCTGCGCTACTCCGAGCAGGTGCGATACGTCGAGCAACTGCGCCGCTACCACGCGGCTTTCCCGCGCGAGCAGGTGCTGGTGCTGGTCTACGACGACTTCCGCGCCGACAACGAGGGAACCGTGCGCGACGTCCTTCGCTTTCTGGAGGTCGACGACGACGCCGCGGTCGTCTCGGTCAACGCCAACCCGACCGTACGAGTGCGCTCGCAGCGGCTGCACAACATGGTGCAAGCGGTCACGGTGGGCCACGGCCCCGCGGGCCAGGGGGCCAAGACGGTCGTCAAGGCGCTGACGACGCAGCGGTTTCGCCGCCGCGCGCTGGTGGCGACCAAGAACCGGGTCATATACGGCGACCCACTACCGCCCGACGATGAGTTCATGCAGGACCTGCGCCGGCGTTTCAGGGGCGAGGTCGAGGCTTTGAGCGACTACCTCGGGCGCGACCTGGTCACGCTGTGGGGCTATGACAGTCTCGACTGAGCACAGCAGGATCTCGCCGTCCTCGCAACACAGGCTGCCGGACTTCTTCATCGTCGGGCACGCCAAGTCGGGCACCACGGCACTGTACGAGATGCTCAAGCAGCACCCGCAGATCTACATGCCCGTCTACAAAGGCGGGGCCGGCAAGGAGCCATGGTTCTTCTCGGCCGACAACCCGCAACCGCAGGTCGGGAGCGAGCGTTCGACCGCGTTCACCGGACGCGGGCGCGTGACACTCGAGGACTATCTGGCGCTGTTCGCGAATGCCGAGCCGCGGCAGCTGATAGGCGAGGCGTCAACTTCATACCTGTGGTCGCGCACCGCCGCGGGGCGCATCGCCGAAGCTCGGCCCGATGCGCGGATCATCGCGATCTTCCGCGAGCCGTCGAGCTTCCTGCGGTCGGTGCACCTGCAGCTCTTGCAGAACCACCACGAGAGCGAGCGTGACTTCCGCAAGGCGGTCGGGCTCGACGAAGCGCGCCGCGAAGGCCGGCACATTCCTCGTCACTCGTACTGGCCGCAGGCGCTGATCTACTCCGATCGAGTGCGCTACGCCGAGCAGCTGCGCCGCTTCCACGCGGTGTTTCCCCGCGAGCAGGTGCTGGTGCTCATCTACGACGACTTCCTCGCGGACAACGAGCGCACCGTGCGCGAGGTGCTGCGCTTTCTCGACGCCGACGACGCCGCGCCGATCGCGCAGGTCCGCGCCAACCCCACGATCGGCGTGCGCTCCACAAGGCTCAACGACCTGCGCTTGGCCCTGCGCGACGGACGCGGGCCGCTGCTCTCGCTCGTGCGCGACGCAGGCAAGGCGATCACTTCCAAGCGCGTGCGCGAGGCGGTCTACTACCCGCTGCAGCGTCGCGCGGTGTATCGCGCCGCGCCGCCCCCCGACGAGGCGTTCATGCTCGAGCTGCGCCGCCGCTTCAAGGGCGAGGTCGAGGCGCTGGGCGAGTATCTCGGACGCGATCTCGTTGGCCTATGGGGCTATGACAAGCTTGACTGAGTGGCCCGCGGGCGTGCCCGCGGCGCCTGGAAGCGCGCCTGACTTCTACGTCGTCGGGCACCACAAGAGCGGCACCACCGCGCTCTATGAGATGCTCAGAGCGCACCCTCAGATCTTCATGCCCGCGCTGAAGGAGCCACGCTTCTTTGCGCCAGATCTGCGCTCGCTGCTCGGGGACAGCAACGGCACGCTTCCGCGCAGCTGGGAGGAGTACCTGGCGCTGTTTGCGCCGGCGCAGGCAGGGCAGCGCCGCGGCGAGGCGTCGCCGTCGTATCTGCGCTCGGAGGTGGCCGCGCGACTGATCGCGCGGGCGCGTCCGGACGCGCGCATAATCGCGCTGCTGCGCGAGCCCGCAGACTTCGTGCGCTCGCTTCACCTGCACCTGCTGAAGGAAGGGGTCGAGACCGAGGCGGACCTCGCGACGGCCTTCGCGCACGAGGAGATCGTGCGCGACGGCAGGCGCGTGCTGCGCTACTCCGATCACGTGCGCTACGTCGAGCAGCTGCGCCGCTACCACGCGGCCTTTGCGCGCGAGCAGGTGCTGGTGTTGATCTATGACGACTTCCGCGCCGACAACGAGCGCACGCTGCGCGCGGTTTGCCGCTTCTTGGACGTCGACGAGCGCAGCGTGGCCGCCCCCGTGGTGACCAACACGGCCGTGCGCGTTCGTTCGCCGCGGCTGCGGCGCGTGGTGAGCTCGATCTCCACCGGACGGGGCCCTTCCACGCGCGCGCTCGGCGGCGCGCTGCGCGCGCTCGTACCCCGCGGGCCGGCGCGCAGGCGCCTGCGCGGCGTCGCGGACCGTCTCATCTACAGCGACCCTGCGCCGCCCGACCAGGCCGTGATGCTCGAGCTGCGCCGCCGTTTCAAGGACGACGTCGCGGCGCTGAGCGACTACCTCCAGCGCGACCTCACAAGCCTGTGGGGCTATGACCGCGTTGAGTGACGCCGCGCGGTCGGGCCCCGCAGCGACCTCGCCGCTTGACGCGGCGTGGCGCGCGCGCGCCGAAGCAGCCCAGATGGCCGCCGTCCCGCGCGGGCGCGTCGCCGTCTCCTGTCCGGCGCCGTTCGCAGCGGGTGGCCTTGGGCGCCACCTGCAAGAGGTCAGGCTCGCCATCGACTCCGCTGGTGGCGCGCCCGCGTGCGTGTGCGAAGGCCGCGGCACGCCCGCCGCCGGCTGCACGGCCGTGCAGCGCCAGGCGCGTTGGCGTCTTTCAGACGCGATCGCGCGCCCGTTTCACGCCTGGCGCATGTGGAGCGCCAGCGCGGGCTTTGACGCCGCCGCCGCCCGCCGGCTCCCGCCGGCCGAGCACCTGATCGCCTTCAACGGAACCGCCTTGGCGCAGTTCGCCGCAGCGCGCGAGGCGCGCTATGCATCCGTGTCGCTGATGTCGGCCAACTCGCACATGCGCCACGTGCTGCGCCAGCACGCTGCCGCGCATCGCAGCTATCCGCTCGAGCCGCAGTGGGCGACACACCTTGAGGCGCGCAACCTGCGCGAGTACGACGCCGCCGATCGGATCTTCGTCACATCGCGCTACACCTGGCAGTCGTTCGTCGAGGAGGGCGTCTCCGAGGAGCAGCTGGCGCTGTTTCCGCTCACGCCGTCGCCGCGCTTTGCACCGACGCCGTCCAGTCGCCCCGGCGGCAGCTTCGACGTGCTCTACGTGGGCGCGCTCACCGTGCACAAGGGCGTGCCCCTGCTCATCGACGCGATCCGGCCCCTGCCGTTCTCAAACCTGCGCCTGGTGCTCGTCGGCGGCTGGAAAACTCGCGGCATGAGGCGTTTCCTGCAGCGCGCGATCGCGGCTGACCCGCGCATCAGCGTGCATCCGGGCGATCCGCTGCCGCGTCTGCGCCAGGCGCGGCTGTACGTGCACGCTGCCTACGAGGACGGGTTTGCCTACGCCCCCGCGGAGGCGCTCGCCTGCGGCGTGCCGGTGCTCGTGAGCGAGGACACCGGGATGAAGGAGCTGATCGGGTCCGCGCGCGAGGGGCTCGTGCTGGCGACCGGTGACCTTGCTGCGCTGCGCGAAGCGATCGCGGCGGCATACCGTGGAGAGATCTTCGATGCTTGAGCACGCCGGCGCCGCGCTTGCCGCCGCGACGGCCGGGCAACGCGCGCAGCCGCAGCGCGCGGCGCAGCCCCGGCTCGACCGAGGGCTGGCGGTCGTGGGAATGTCGATCTCGACCACGTGTGGCATGCGCGACCACGCGACGCTGCTCGCGCAGGCGCTCGAGCAGCGCGGCGCGCACTGCTCCATGCACTGGTTGTCGCGCGAGACTCAGTCGTTCTCACCCTCCCGCGCCCAAATACGCGCGTGGGCCGACCGCCTCGCACGCGACCTCGCCGAGACGCGCCCCGCGGCCGCGGTGTTGCACTACTCGCCGTTTGCCTACGGCCACCGCGGGGTGGCGCTGCACCTGCACTCCGTGCTTGGCGCAATGCGCAAGGCGAAGCTGCCGGTGCTGTGCGTGGCGCACGAGCTCGCCTATCCGTGGGGAAGGGGCGGCGTGCGCGGCCGCACCTGGGCGGTCACCCAGCGCCTCGAGCTGGTCCAGCTGCTGCGCAGCTCAAAGGCCATGCTCGTCACCGCCGACTTTCAGCGCGACTGGCTTGCCACCCGCCGCTGGCTGCCGCATCGCCCGATGCTCGTGGCGCCGGTGTTCTCCAACCTCCCGCCGCCGCAACCCACGTCGCAGCGATCGGACCGCACGCCGCTGATCGGCGTGTTCGGCTACGCCTATCAGGGCGCCGAACTGTCGTTGGTGGTCGATGCGCTTGCGCTGCTGCGAGATCGTGGGTCAAGCGCGCGACTCGTCCTGCTCGGCGCCCCGGGGCGGGACTCGGGCGCTGCCGAGGAATGGCTTGCGGCCGCACGTAGCAGGGGCGTGGAGCAGCTGCTTGGGTTCGACGGTCCCCTGCCGGCGCAGCAGCTCTCAAACGAGCTCGCGCGCTGCGACGTCGTGGTGAGCTGCGCGCGCCTCGGCCCCTCCTCTCGTAAGGGCACGCTCGCCGGCTCGCTGGCGTCGGGCGCGGCGGTCGTGGCGGTAGACGGGCCGCTTCGCTGGCAGGAGCTGCTCGACGCGCAAGCCGCGGAGGTCGTGTCGCCCACCGCGCAAGCTCTGGCCGACGCGCTGGCCGAGCTGCTCGCCGACGAGCCACGGCGCGCGGCGCTGGGCGCGCGCGGGCGCGAGTTTGCGCAGTCGCGCATGGGCGTCGAGCGCACCGCCACCGCGGTGCTCGCGCTGCTTGCCGACATCGACGGCGTGGCGCCGGCGCCGTCCGCCTAGGGTCGCCCGCGCGGCCTCGCGCGCTGGGGGGGTCGCAGCGTGAGCTTGTGCCGCTAGCCGGCGCCGGCCCCGGCGAGCGCCGCCGGCGGCTGCTCTGCGTCCAGCGGGGCCAGCGCCTCCCGGCGCTCGCGCGCGGCGCGATAGGACTCCATCAGCGCCTGCACGTGCCGCCGCTCGCTGAAGCGGGCCGCCACGGAGCGCTTTCCCGCCGCTCCCATCGCAGCGCGGCGCTGCGGATCGGCGAGCAGCGCCTGCAACGCGCCCGCAAGCGCGACGCTGTCGCCGGGGGACACCATGAGACCACTCACGTCGTGCTCCAACCAGTCGCCCACCCCGCCCGTGGCGCTGGCCACCACGGGCTTGCCTGCCGCGTGGGCCTCGATACCCACGATGCCAAAGGGCTCGGGCCATACCGACGGCAAGACCACGACCGACGCCGCCGACAGCTCGGCGCCGAGCTGCTGCGGCGACAGCCAGCCCGTGAAGCGGACGCGCTCGGACACGCCCAGCCGCCGCGCGAGCCGGCGCGACTGCTCGAGCCCATGCCCGTCGCCGCAGACGACGACCTGCGCCGCAATACCCGCCGCGGCCCTGACCAGCACGCCGACTCCCTTGGCCGCGATCACGCGGCCGGCGAAGACCACGCGGTTGACGTCCTCGGGGGGGTCGGCTTGCGCGACGGCTGGAATCGTCGGAAAGTAGGGGACGACCGCACGATGGTCGACGCCGTTTGCAGCCAGGTGGCGGTCGACCGCGCTCGAGTAGGAAATCGCCAGGTGTGCATCGCGCAGCGCTCGCCGGCCTCGGCCGGCCTGCCGGTAGCGCCGCGGCAGCGGTTTCGGGTTGCGCACGTGCGCGCACGAGACGAGATGGGGGACGCACCCGGGGCCATGCGCGCGGGCGCACTCATGGCCCGGGCGAAAGTAGTGCACGCCGGAGGTGCACGCCGTGTAGCCGTGGGCGCTTATCAGGACCGGCGCGGCGTGGCCGAGCGCCTGCACCAGCTCTGGATCATCGACCTGGTGAAGGTGTGCGAGATCGGCGCCCCAGGCCAGCGCGGGTTCGAGTCGGGCCCGCGCGGGCGTATCGCGGTCCAACATCCCGGGCCACGCACAGACCTCGACGCCGGCGACGCGCTCGGCCGAGTCGATTTTCGCCACCAGCACGAGCACCTCGACTCCGCGCTGGGCGAGCGCCGTCGCGCTCGCAACGACGTGGGCGCCCACGCCGCCGTCCCTCGCCCACCGCGGCGTCAAGAGCAAGACGCGCCGCGGCGTCCAAGCGGAGTCCTCGCCGGCGCGCGCGGGCTGCCCAACCCGGCCAGACGCGCCTGCGCTCTCCCCGCTCATCGGGGTTTGATGATAGCCCAGCACAAGTGCGCGCCGGCGGATGTGCCGGCTGGGCGTTTGAGTCGATCTGCGACACTCAGGTGAATGTCTGACAACCAGGAGTCACCTTCCGGGGGTGCGCCTCCGCGAGTTATTTACGTGATGGGTGCGGGGCGAAGTGGCAGCACGATCCTCGGGGTTTCACTGGGCAATTGCGAGGGAGTGTTCTATGCGGGCGAGCTCGACAAGTGGTTAATCCGCAACGGCAAGCCGGCGCTTGGTGGCCGCGAGCGCGAGCAGTTCTGGGAGCGGGTGCGAGCCCACGTGCACGCTAGCGATTTGTACGGCTATCAGACGCGGGTGCTCGAGCGCTCTTCGGCGCTTTTCAGCCTGCGCAAGGCGCGTCAGCGACGTCGCCTGCGCCGGCGCTACCAGGAGGTTGCCGGTGAGCTGTATCGCGCCATCGCAGCCGAGGCACTGTCGACGCACGTGGTTGACAGCTCACACTATCCGCTGCGCGCGCGTGAGCTTCAGCGGCTGCAAGCGATCGAGCTTTACCTGGTCTTTCTCGTGCGCGATTCACAGCAGGTTGTCAACTCGCTTGGCCGGCGCGGAGTACCGGAGCGCAGGTTCAACCTGCCGACCGCAAACGCGTACCTGTGGCTCACGCACGCGTTGTCGGTTGCGGTGTTCCTGCGCCATCCGCGCGAGCGGCGGCTGCTGCTGCGCTACGAGGACTTCGTGCAAGATCCCGACGCGGCGATCGGTTCCGTGCTGCAGCGCACGGGCGCGCGAGCGCAGCCTCCGGACTTCCGCTCGCTGTACACCGGCATGCCGATCCAGGGCAACCGCCTGCTCGAGTCGCCGCAGGTCTCGCTGCAGCAGGCCACTGCTGCGGCGCCTGCCCGCTCGCGGCTCACGGGCGTGCTGCAGCTGCCGTGGCGAATGGTCCTCGCCCGGCTTGCGCCGCGGGTCGCATCGGGCCCGTCGCGCTAGTTGCCACTGCGAGAATGCGTCGCATGCGCGTGGTGAGCAGAGCTGTCGGCGCCGCGTCGCGCAGGCTCGGCCGGCCAGAGCTGCTGGCCTTGGTCAGCCCGGTGGCGCGCCGCGATCAGGCCGAGGCGATTGGGATCAGCGCGGTGCTCGCGAGCACGCTTCGCGGCGATGGCGTGTACGTCGACGTGGGCGCCAACAGGGGGCAGGTGCTGCGCGAGGCGGTGCGGGTCGCCCCGCGGGCGCGTCACGTCGCGTTTGAGCCGATTCCCACTCTCGCCCAGGGCATCTCGCGCGACTTCCCGCAGGTGGATTGTCGCCCGCTGGCCCTTGGCGCCGCGTCAGGCACCGCGCGCTTCTGTCACTTCACCACGCTCGACGGGTGGAGCGGACTGAGGCGCAATCCCCACGTCAGCGATGCCGACGGACGACCCGAGTACATCACCGTGCAGGTATCGACGCTCGACCGCGAGCTCGGCCAGCTTTCCCCGGCGGTCGTGAAGATCGATGTCGAGGGGGCGGAGCTCGCCGTGCTGGAAGGCGGCCGGTCGCTGCTCGAGCGTGTTCGTCCGCTGCTCATATTCGAGCACGTCGCCAGCGCCGCACTGCTGTATGGCGTCGCGCCGCACGCGGAGTGGGAGTTTCTGCGCGCGCTCGGCTATGACATCTACTCGGCCACCGGAGCGGGGCCGTATGCGCGCGCGGACTTCGCGCAGTGCGACGAAGTCGTGAACTGGATTGCGGTGCCGGACGGCGGCGCGCCGCCGCCGTGATGCTCTACATCGCGACTGTCCACTACCGCTCGCCTCGCTGGGTTGAGATCCAGGCGCGCCAGCTGCGCCGGCACATTGCGGTTCCGCACCAAACCTGGACCTCGCTGGAGGGCATCGACGCGTCCTACGCGGTGCACTTCGACCGCGTGCTCGAGCAGCGCGGCCTGCACGCCGGCAAGCTCAACCACCTGGCGATGGAGATACTCGCGGTGGCGGCCGACGACGATCTGCTCATGTTCCTCGACGGCGACGCCTTTCCGATCGCGGATCCGATGCCGCTGATCGAAGATGGACTCGCCCGCACCCCACTGGTCGCGGTGCGACGCGCCGAGAACGTCGATGAGCCGCAGCCTCACCCAAGTTTCTGCGTCACCACGGCGAGGTTGTGGCGCGAGCTGCCGGGCGATTGGACGGCCGGACCGACGTGGCAGGGCGCGCGGGGAAAACCGACCTCGGACGTGGGGGCGAACCTGCTGCGGCGCCTGCAGCTCAGCGGGACGTCCTGGCTACCGGTGCTTCGCTCGAACCATCTCGGGGTGGACCCTCTTTACTTCGCCGTCTACGGAGGTGTGATCTACCACCACGGAGCCGGCTTTCGCGAGGGCGAGCTCAGCCCGGCCGATCGCGACAACGCTCCAACGCCGGTGTCGCTCGGACGCGTCACGCTGGCCGGCCCGGCGGCGCGAGCCGCAAACAGGTGGCGATGGCGCTCTTGGGAAAGACGCCTGCGACGCGAGCACACAGTGCAATCGCGGCGAATCTATGAGTCGATCCGCGACGACCGGGCTGACTGGATGGAGCAGGTCGCGTGACGCGGACCGCCAGGCGTCGGGTCATCCGAGAGCGTCACTCAAATTGCGCCAGCCACGCGTCGTCGCCGCGCTTGATGCGCGCGTAGACCGAAGCGGACAATCGTGAAAGTCGTCGCCTGACGTGCTGATGGCGAGCGTGCCGGCGGTAGCGTCCGATGGGGCCAATGGCGCGCTCCACCACCGCCGAGCTGGTGGATCTATGCGTGTTCGTGGTCAACGAGATGTGTAGCCGGTTGAGCTGGTGGGCGCCGCGAAAGCCCGCGCCGTGGTGATACACGACGCCGCCATAGATCCCAAAGAAGATCGGATCGAGATCTTTGCGATTTGAACGCAGCACCTCGACCCACGGGGTACCGGTTAGCTCCAGCTTGCGCAGCAAATTGCCGCCGACGTCGCTCACGCGCTCCCCCGTCTCGTTCACCCAGGTGTGGCCGCCGGACCAGTCGCCGGCGAGCTTGCGCCACGACCCCACGGTGGTCGTGGCAAAGCACGGGTGCGGCTGCGGGTCGCCAGCATTCTCGCGACGCCGCACGGCCACCAGGGACGCCTGCGCGAGAGAGCGTTCCACCAGGGGCATCGGGTCGGCGATCGGGAAGGCGTCGCCGTCGAGGAACATCAAAAGGTCCTCGTCGCTCGCCGTGTGCAGTATTTCGTTTGCGAGGTGATTGAGCTTGCCCGCGTGCGAACCCTGCTGCTCGATCACGACGTCGAAGTAACGTGAATACGAGGGGTCTATGTGCTGCAGCGACGTCCAGGTCTTGTACGGCACCCGCACGTGCTCGCGGAGGTATCGAGTCTGCACCTCGATCCACCGCGGCGAGCCGAAATGCACTGTGGCAATGTGAAGCACTTTAGTAGGCTATCAGCGTGTTGTTAGACGCATCACGCGTGACTACGTCTCCCGCCAGGGTGCCTGATTTCTTCATAGTTGGACACTTCAAGAGCGGCACCAGTTCACTATATGAAATGCTCAAGGCGCATCCCCAGGTATTCATGCCGGAGGAAAAGGAGCCGCGCTACCTGGCAGACGACATGCGCGCGAGCTACCGCTACAAGCGTGGTCCTGATTACCCCGAGACACTCGAGCAGTACGTGTCGCTTTTCGCGCCGGCGGCCCCAAACCAGCTGGTGGGGGAGGCATCCGCGGGGTACCTGTGGTCGCAGACGGCGGCGTCGAACATCGCCGCGCTGTCACCCGATGCGCGCATCATCGCGATCCTGCGCGAGCCCACCGCGTTCATGCGGTCGTTTCACATTCAGCTGCTGCAGAGTCACATCGAGTCCAAGACCGATTTGAGCAAGGCGCTCGCGCTCGAGAATGCCCGGCGCGAGGGCAAACGTATTCCGTTTCGGTCTCACCTGCCACAGCTGCTGCAGTATTCCGAACAGGTGCGCTACGTCGAGCAGTTGCGCCGCTACCACGCTCGCTTTCCACGCGAGCACGTGCTCGTGCTCATCTACGACGATTTCAGGCAGGACAACGAGGGTGTCGTGCGCGGCGTGCTGCGTTTTCTCGACGTCGACGATGCGCAGCGGATCGAGGGCGCGGAAGTCAAAGTGACAAGACGCTACGTGCGCTCGCAGCTGTTTGACGACGCGACCTACTGGCTTCCGCGCGGAGAGGGAAGCACCGCGGCCCGCGTCGCGAAGGCGACCATAAAATCAGTCACCTCGCGCCGCCAGCGGCGCGCGGCGGTAAAGATGCTGCGCCGGCGCGTGGTCCTCCGCGAGCCGCCGCCCGTCGACGAGGCGCTGATGGACGAGCTGCGCGCGCGCTTCAAGCCCGAGGTGGTCGCGCTGAGTGACTACCTGGGACGCGACCTTGTGGCGCTGTGGGGATATGACCGCGTGTGACCGTGCCGGTCGCGCGAGATCGCGGCCGGCGTCTTGAGCAGGCCGCGTCTGCTGTTGATCTCGCCGGACTTTCCCCCGCAGCCCGGCGGCATCCAGGTCATGGCTCACCGGCTCGCATGCGACATGCGCGGGTTTCAGACGCGGGTGGTTGCCGCCGGCGACGCACACGCCGGGAGCTTCGATCGCTCCAGCGGGGTGTCGGTGCGGCGCGCCCGCGTGCGCAACGGAAGTCGCCACGTGCGCCTTGCCGCTCTCAACGCGGCGGTCGTGCAGGAAGGGCTGCGCTTCAAACCGAACGCGATGCTCGGCATGCACATCGTCACGAGCCCGGCCACCGCGGCGCTGCGCGGCCTGTTGCACATCCCGACGGTGCAGTACTTTCACGCCAAGGAGATTCCCGACAAACGCAGGCTGTCGGTGTTCGCCGCGGCGCGCGCCGACGCGGTGATTGTCGTAAGCGCCTACACACGCGCGCTGCTCGAGCAAGCGGGGGCATCGCCGGGTCGCCTCGAGCTGATTCCACCTGGCGTCGATCTGCCGCCGGCCGGGGCCGCGGAACGCACGGAGTCGCCGACCGTGCTCACCATCGCGCGACTGGAGAATCGCTACAAGGGACACGATGTGCTCGCGCGCGCGATGGTGCGCGTACGCGACGTGGTGCCGGGCGCGCGCTGGGTCGTGATCGGCGACGGCGCGCTGCGCGGCGAGCTCGAAGCTCTGGTGCGGTCGCTCGGCGTCGAAGAGGCGGTGAGTTTTCTCGGTTCGGTATCCGACGACCAGCGCGACGAGTGGCTGCGGCGCTGCGATGTGTTTGCGATGCCGAGCCGGCTCTCGGGGGAGGGGCGAGCGGGCGAGGGCTTTGGCATCGTGTATCTCGAAGCGGGCGCGCACGCCAAGCCGGTGGTCGCGGGTCGCGCCGCCGGTGCGCTTGACTCTGTTCTCGACGGAGAGACCGGGCTGCTGGTGGACCCCGAGGACCCCGCTGCTGTTGGCGACGCCATCGCCAGGCTGCTGTGCGACCCGCAGCTCGCGCAGGCACTGGGCGACGCGGGCGCGTTGCGCGCGCGCGACTTCGCGTGGGCGAAGATCGCTGCGCGCGTCGAAGCGCTGCTGCTCGAGCAGCTTCCGGCGCACGCCCGCGAGCCCGGCCGAGCGAAGACGTCTGCGCACGGAGTCGCGTGAACGTCCTGTACGTCAGCCATACCGGCCAGCTCGGCGGCGCCGAGCGCTCGCTGTTGGAGCTGATCGAGGCCCTGCCCGATGAGGTGCGCGTAACGGTCGCAACGCCTCCGGGCAGCTTGGAGCGCGCGTTGGCGCACGCCGGCGTGGCGACGACGCCGATCACCGGAACAGCGAGCAGCTTGCGACTTCATCCGCTGCACACCGCGCGCGGCGCCGCGCAGATCGCGGCCTCCGCCGGCCAGATCAGGCAAGCCGCCGCGGAGCATGGCGCGCAGGTGGCGCACGCGAACTCGATCCGAGCCGGAATCATGCTGGCGCTGGCGCCGCTTCGCGGTGTGGCGAAGGTCGTGCACGTGCGCGACTGCCTTCCGCCCGGCGTGGTCACGTCGCTGACGATGAAGCTGGTCACGGCGCGCTCGGGCGCGCTGGTTGCCAACTCCCGCTACACAGCGCAGTGGGTCTCTGCAACGGCCCCCCGCGCGCGCGTAGAGGTCGTTCACAACGGCATCGATACCGACCGCTTCGCACCCGATGAGCACGACCGCAGCGCGACCCGAGCCGCGCTGGATGCGGGATCGCCGCTGCTCCTCGGCGTGGTCGCTCAGGTCACGCCGTGGAAGGGGCAGAGTACGGCGATCGAGGCGCTGGCGCTCGTGCGCGACCAGGGGCTGGATGCGCACCTGCTCCTGGTCGGCTCTGTGAAGTTCCGCGATCGCGCTACCCGCTTTGACAACGAGCAGTATCTCGCACAGCTGCGCGCGCTCGTGCGCGACCACGGCCTGCAAGACCACGTCAGCTTTCTCGGGGAGCGCGAGGACGTGCCGCAGCTGATACGAGCGCTCGACGTGTTGCTGGTCCCGTCGTGGGAGGAGCCGTTCGGCCGTTCGGTGCTGGAGGCGATGGCGTCTGGCGTGCCGGTGATCGCCACGGACGTCGGCGGTCCGGCAGAGCTCTTGAGCGACGGAACCGACGGGTTGCTGGCACCGCCGCGCCAGCCGCGCGCGTGGGCGCTGGCGATCGCGACGCTGGCGAGCGATCCAGGGCTGTCCAAAGCGATGGCGAGCGCCGCCCTCGCGCACGCCCGGCAGTGCTTCACCGCCTCGAGGCACGCGGCTAGGATGCTCGACGTATACGCGCGCGCGGCCCAGCGGCAGTCGAACACTCCACAAGCGTCTTTGAGCCGTGCCTGACCAAACGCGAGACGCAGACGGGCGGCGGGTGCCCGACTTCTTCATCGTGGGCGCGCCCAAGAGCGGGACGACCTCGCTGTACACGATGCTGCGCCAGCACCCGCAGATCTACATGCCCGATCTGAAGGAGCCGCAGTTCTTTGCCAGTCCACCCCGTCCGGAGCTCGCGCACTGGCTCCCGCGCGAGGCCAAGCGGCCCCACACGCTCGACGAGTACCTAGCCCTGTTTGCCGACGCGCAGCCCGCACAGCGCGTGGGCGAGTCCTCGACGTTCTACATCTCGTCGCCCACCGCCGCGGCCAAGATCGCCGAGCTGCAGCCGCACGCGCGCATCATCGCGATTCTGCGCGAGCCGGTGAGCTTTTTGCGCTCGCTGCACCTGACGCTTCTGCTGATCGCCTACGAGAGCGAGACCGATCTGCAAACCGCGATGTCGCTGCAGCAGGCGAGGCGGGAAGGCAAGCAGATTCCGCCCCACTGCGTGCGCCCGCAGCTGCTGCAGTACTCCGAGCACGTGCGCTACGTAGAGCAGCTGCGGCGTTTCGAGGAGCGGTTTGCCCCGGGGCAGGTGCTCGTGCTGATCAACGACGACCTGTGGAGCGACGTCCGCGCGATGGTGCGCCAGGTGTTGCGCTTTCTCGACGTCGACGAGCAGCAGCCGATCCAGCCGGTGAAAACCAACGTCACCAAGCGAGCGGTGCGCTCGCCGCGGCTCAGAGACGCGCTCGAGTCGCTCGCCGCCTGGCGCGGACCGCCGCGCAGCGGCCGCGCCGAACAGCTGCTGCGCAAGAGCGTGCGATCGCTGCGCCGGCGCGCCATGATGGGCGATCCCCCACCGCTGGACGAGGCGTTTGCGCTGGAGCTGCGCAGCCGTTTCAAGCCCGAGGTGGTCGCGCTCGGCGACCACCTGGGGCGCGATCTGGTCAGCCTCTGGGGCTACGACGGCGTCAGCTGAGCGCCGCGGCGCCGGTTTTGCGCGGCGCGGCGGCGCCGTCGCGCTCGCGCGAGGCCCGGGCGCGAGCCGCAGCGGGCGCTGCGAATCTTGAAAACGCACGCACCGACGCCTATCTTGAGCGGACCCACCCACCACGATGCCACGCGTGGCGTCAGGTCGCTGGGGAGAGCAGCCGGGGAGAGGTTCGACCAGCAAGGATGCCCGCCACCAACCGCAAGAGCACCTACTACCTGTCGCATCTGCGCACGCTCGAGGCCGAGGCCGTGCACGTGATGCGCGAGGTCGTCGCCGAATTCGAGCGGCCCGTGCTGCTGTTCAGCGGCGGCAAGGACTCGATCGTGCTGCTGCGCCTTGCCGAGAAGGCGTTCCGACCGGCGTCCTTCCCGTTTCCGGTGATGCACGTTGACACCGGGCACAACTTCCCCGAGGCGATCGAGTTTCGCGACCGCCGCATCGCTGAACTGGACGAGCGGCTGATCGTTGCCTCCGTGGAGGACTCCATCGCGCGCGGGCGCGTGGTCGAGGAGACCGGTCCCCGCGCGTCGCGCAACGCGCTGCAGACCGTGACGCTGCTGGACGCGATCGCAGAGCACGAATTCGACGCCGCCTTCGGCGGCGCGCGGCGCGACGAGGAGCGCGCGCGGGCCAAGGAGCGCATCCTTTCGTTCCGCAACGAGTACGGAGAGTGGGAGCCGCAACGGCAGCGTCCGGAGGTGTGGAGCCTTTACAATGGCCGTATCCGCCGGGGGGAGCACGCGCGCGTCTTTCCGATCTCCAATTGGACCGAGCTCGACGTGTGGCAGTACATCGCAGAGGAGGAGCTGGAGGTGCCCTCGATCTACTTTGCCCACGAGCGCGACGTGTTCTCACGCGACGGGATGCTGTATGCGATGAGTCCGTTTCTTTCGCTGATGGAGGGCGAGGAGGCGTTCACCGCGCGCGTGCGCTACCGCACGGTGGGCGACATGAGCTGCACCGGTGCCATCGAGTCAAGCGCCGCCACGCTGCCCGAGGTCGTGGCCGAGATCGCAGCGACCGACATGACCGAGCGGGGGCAGACGCGCGCCGACGACAGGGTGACCGAGGCGGCGATGGAGGATCGCAAGCGCAGGGGGTACTTCTGATGCGTCCACGCGCAGGTTCCACGCCCGAGATTGCAACGGGCAACGGCGACCGCGCCGGCAACGGCCGCGGGTCGGTGCCGGCATCCGAGGATGCCGCGCTCATCGCCGACGGCCGCGAGGTCTTTCGCCGGCTCACCGAGCGCCCCGCCGACCTGTTGCGTTTCGCCACGGCTGGCTCGGTGGACGACGGCAAGAGCACGCTCATCGGGCGCCTGCTCTACGACTCAAAGCAGGTGCTCGCCGACCAGCTCGAGCACATCGAGCAAACCAGCCGCCGCATGGGTCACGACTTTTTGGACCTGTCGCTGCTCACCGACGGCCTGCGCGCCGAGCGCGAGCAGGGAATCACGATCGACGTCGCGTATCGCTACTTCGCAACCTCGCAGCGCCGTTTCATCATCGCCGACACGCCCGGCCACGAGCAGTACACGCGCAACATGGTCACGGGCGCCTCGACCGCCGATCTGGCGATCGTCCTGATCGACGCGCGCAAGGGGGTCGTGGCGCAGTCAAAGCGCCACGCGTTCATCAGCTCGCTGCTCGCCATCCCACACGTGGTGGTGTGCGTGAACAAGATGGACCTCGTCGACTACAAGCAGGAGGCGTTCGACGAGATCGTCGAGGACTTCGACCGCTTCGCCGCGCGCCTGGAGATGTCCGTCGTGACGTTCATCCCGATCTCGGCGCTGCTGGGCGACAACGTGGTCGAGCGCTCGAACGCGATGCCGTGGTACCAAGGGCCGCCGCTCCTGTACCACCTCGAGCACGTGCACATCGCCTCCGATCGCAACCTGATCGACGTGCGCTTCCCCGTGCAGGGCGTGATCCGCCCGCAGTCCACGAAGATGCGCGACTACCGCGCGTACGCGGGCCAGGTTGCCGGCGGCGTGATCAGGCCGGGTGACGAGGTCGTGGTGCTGCCCGGCGGCTCGCGCACGCGGGTCGCCGCGATCGACACGTTCGAGGGACCGATCGACGAGGCGTTTCCGCCGATGTCGGTCGCGCTGCGCCTGGAGGACGACGTGGACGTGTCGCGCGGCTCGACGATCGTGCGCGCGCACAACCAGCCGACCGTGTCCAACAGCTTTGAGGCTCTGCTGTGCTGGATGTCCGAGTCGCCGCTCGACGCGCGCCGGCGTTATGTCGTCAAGCACACGGCGCGCTCGGTCATGCTCGGAGCGATCGACGTCCGCTACCGGATCCAGGTGGAGACGCTGCATCGCGACGAGACGGCCACCACGTTGGAGCTCAACGACCTCGCGCGCGTGCACATGGAACTGAGCTCGCCGCTCGTGTTCGACTCATACCGGCGAAACCGCCCGACAGGCAGCCTGATCGTGATCGACGAGGCGACCAACGAAACGGTGGCCGCCGGCGTGATTCTCGACACCGAGGTCGAGAGCGGCGAAGCCGTGGCAGAGGTCAAGACCGAGCGCAGCCCCAACGTGCGCTGGCAGGGAACGCGCGTGACCCGCGGCCGGCGATGGGAGGCGCTGGGGCGCACGGGAGCCACTGTCTGGTTCACGGGGCTGCCGGGCGCCGGCAAGTCGACGGTTGCCGCCGGAGTCGAGGAGCGTCTGATCGTCGCCGGGCACCCGGCGTTTCTGCTCGACGGCGACAACCTGCGCCACGGGCTCAACGGCGACCTCGGCTTCGACGAGGAGGCGCGCCGTGAGAACGTGCGTCGCACCGCTCACGTGGCACGCCTGCTGGCGGAGTCGGGCACGATCGCGCTGGTGAGCCTGGTCAGCCCCTACGCCGTCGACCGCGACGCGGCGTGCGCCCTGCATGAGGCCGACGAGCTGGCGTTCATCGAGGTGTTCGTCGACGCTCCGCTCGAGGTCTGCGAGCAGCGCGACCCGAAGGGGTTGTACGCGCGTGCACGCGCCGGGCACCTGACGGGGTTGACGGGTGTGGGCGCCCCGTATGAGCGGCCGCTGAACCCGGACCTCGTGCTCGAGGCGCACACGGCGAGCGTCGAGGACGAGGTCGAGCGCGTGCTTGCTTTTCTGCGCGAGCGCCGGCTGCTCGGCTAGCAGCTCCACTCCCGGCCGGCAGCCGGGGGTCAGCGGCCCCGGGGCCGGCAGCCGCGCCTCAAGCTTTTTTGCGGTGCTTGCGTGCCGGACCGTGGACGACGAGCGTTCTGCTCACGCCGGCGCCGAGGCCGCCGCTGCGCGGGACCACGATGGCGCGGTAGCGCCCGCCCTGCTTGACGCCGACGATCAGCGAGTAGTAGGAGAACTTCTTCGTGGCTCGTTTGACGACCGTCGTGGCGGTGTTCTGGAACTTGGCCGTGCGGTTTTCGTTCTTTTCCTTGACCCCCGGCCTGACCTGCCTCTCGACCTGGAACATCACCCGCGCGCCGACCTCCACTGGAGTGACTTGTCCGAACAGACGCACGAAGCCGAATTTGCTCGACGTGTGTACCGAGAACGTCACGCGCGGGGTTATCAGCACCTTGAACGGATGGCTGAATTTAGGCAGCGCGTCGAGTGTCATCACGCGAAACTGCGTGCTGGTGCGAAGCACGCCCACGCGGAAGGTGAATCTCCCCGCGACGCTGGTGACGGTGGGGGAGCCGATCTCTTCGAAGGCTTCTTTGTACGGGTACGGGCTCGCCTCCAGCGCGAGCCTGTGAAACGGAGCTCCGGCGCCGACGAGACGTCCGCTGATCACGACGACGTGTCCCCACACGGTCGCCGCGCCCTTCGGCACTTCGAACTTCAGCTTGGTCTTTTTGGGTAGGACGAACACGCGGTCCTTGCCCAGCCTGGTGCCGCCCGCGTTGGTCGCGACCAAGCGGTAATGGTAGCCGGGCAGCATGGGAGTGGCCGACAGCCCAACCTTCACCGGTTTGATGCCGCTGCCCGCGTTGCCCGTAGCGGTACGCGAGGTGTATGCGGCGGTGGGCCCGAACTGAAAGTAATACGTCGTGGGGGCGCCCTCGGGATTGACTGTGCCCGTCAGCAGCGCGGTGACGCCGTGAACCTTGCCCACCCTGCCGGTGAGGACGTCGGGCATGCGCGTGGCGGCGCCCGCGCCGACTGGAATCAGCGCGCAAGCCGCCAACACCACCAACGCTGCTGTCGCCCCGCCGCCTCTTGCCGCTCGTCTCATGTGATCCTTTTCGCTGTGTCCGTTCGCCCGCAGGCTAGCTGGTGCTTCGACAAGACTCCGCGCACGCTTCGCCGCACTCCCGTGTGGGCGCTGGTGATTTCAACACCGCAGCAATGGCAAAGGTGCGCCCGCGTGCGAAATGACCCCTTGCGCAGAGCCGCTGCGTTGCAGCCGTAAGAGAACCGCGCCAGACGGCGTTGGCCGGCACGCCTCGCGCCGGGTCGCCGGCCTCGCGCGGCGCTGAGGCGGTCGTTCACAGGATCGTCACGAGCGCAGGCCGGCGCGCGCGGAGGATGGCGCGGGGAGCGCCGTGGCTTCCTGCGGTACGGCGCCCAAAGGGCGCCCGCCCGGCGAGGCGTGCGAGCGTAACGTGTCAAGCGAACCGATCGCGACATCAGCACAGCCGGCCAGCGGCACCCGCGCGTGCAGCTCGTGCGGCGCCGTGCTCGCCGAGGACCAGCGCTACTGCCTGGAATGCGGGGAGCGCCGCCCGCCCATGAGCGGCCTGCTGGCAGCGTCCCATCCGGCTGGCGCGTTCGGCCCCGCCGGCGCGGCGCCGGCGGCTCAACCACCGCCGACGCCGTCCCCGACCGGCGATGGCTCGGCATCGCGCCAGAACGCGCTGCTCGTGCTCGCCGGCGTCGGCGTGTTGCTGCTGGCGATGGGCGTGGGGGTGCTGATCGGGCGTTCGAGCGCGGGCAAGCAAAGCTCGGCGCCTGCGCAGGTCGTCTCGGTAGCCTCCACGCCGGCCGCCACCCCGGCGGCGGCGGAACCCGCGTTCAGCAGCGACTGGCCGCCGGGCACGAGCGGCTACACCGTGCAGCTGCACGCGTTGCCGGTGTCCTCCACCAAGGTGACCGCGGTCCAAGCGGCGAAGACCGCCGCAGCCGCGAAGGGCGCCAAAGGCGTCGGCACGCTTCGCTCGGAAGAATTCTCGACCCTGAAAGCGGGCAGCTATGTCATCTATTCCGGCGTCTATTACACGAAGGCCGAGGCCGAAAAGGCACAGCATTCGCTGAGGAAGAGCTTCCCCGCTGCGAGCGTGATCAAGATCTCGGGCGCCGGCGGCGCGAGCGGTGCGACGTCGCCCGGCGAAGCCGCCGAAGAAGCCAAAGAAGCCGGCAAAGGGGTCGGCCAGGCCCTGAGCAAACCCGCGCCGCCGTCGGTGGTGCACAGCCACGGCAAAAAAGGGCGGAACTTCGAGAGAGAATCCAAGAACCTCCCCAACGTGATTTCAACCGGGTAGCGATGAGCGGGCTCAAAGAAGCGCTGTCGAGAAAACGCGCGGCGATTGGACGCCCGCCTCCCGACCAGGCGGTGCAGTCGCAGCCGCGCGACGAGCAGAGCGCCGAGCTTCGCCGCCGGCGCGACGCGCTCGCCCACGAGGTGACCGAGCTGCACTGGGACCTCGGCGGGCTCGCTTACGAGATGGCCATTCGCGACCACTTCCGCCTCGACGTGATCGTGCGCCGCGCAGCGCTGTTGCAGCAGCGCGACGCCGAGCTTGCGGAGCTGGAACGGCTGCTGGCGCTCCAAGAGGACGGCGCCGCCGGAGCATGCTCCAACTGCGGCGCGCCGCACAGCAGGGGCGCGGCGTACTGCTGGCAGTGCGGCACGACGCTGACCAACCCAGGCGCCGTGGACGCCGACGGCGACGGCCACGCGGCGGCTGGCGCTACCGACGACGCGAGCACCGCGGTGATGGAGGCGCTCTTCTCGGCCGCCGCCACGCGCTCGCGGCCCGCGCGCGACACAAAGGAGTAGTCGCTGGCGCCGCAGCCGCACCCACGGCCCACGTGCGACGCGTGCGGATCGCCTCGTCGCGCCGACCAGCGCTACTGCGTGGCCTGCGGCGCGCGGATCGGCGGGCGCAGTCCGCTTCTGTCGCGGCTGCTCGCCCGCCTGCACGAGGACGGCGGGTCCCCCGCTGCGGGCGCGGGCGCGGGCGCGCCTGCGCCAGCCAAGGGTGCGGGCATCTCGCCGCCCTCGCTGCCGGTGTGGGGCGTGCTCACCGCCGCCTTCCTGGGCTTTGGCGTGATCGTCGGCGCGGCCGCGAGCTCGGGAGCGCGCGACCAGCTGGCTGCGGCGTCGCGCGCGCCGCTGCGCGTCGTGCTGCCGCAGGCGACCGCGGGCACGAGCGCCGGCGCGGCTGCGACGGGCGCAAGCGGCGGCGAAGCGACGTCCGGCGCCGGGGGCACCGAAGCGTCGGTAGCCGAACCGGAAGCGGTCTCGGCGAAGGCCGCACGCAAATCAAAACGAGCGGCCGCCGCAGCGCCGGCCACGACGACGACGAGCAGCGAAGCGCCGGCGCAAGCCGAAAGCTCCCAGCCGAGCTCACACCCGAGCGCCGGCCGCCCCGCCGCCAAGCTGCCACCGGTCAAGCACGTGTTCTTGATCACGCTCTCCGACCAACCGTATTCCGCGGTCTTCGGCCCGGCCTCGGCCGCTCCGTATCTGGCAAAGAGCCTCGAGCACCAGGGCGAGCTGCTGGTTCGCTACTACGCCGTCGCCCACCAGGACCTGCCCAACGAGGTGGCGCTGATCAGCGGCGAGGGCCCGACGCCGCAGACGGCGCTGAACTGCCCCGCCTACAGCGACATCGCGCCTGTCGCCGCCGGCGGTGCGCCGGCGGCCGGCGCGAGCGGTTGTGTGTATCCGGCGAGCGTGCCCACGCTCGCGGGCCAGCTCGCGGCCAAGCGCCTGAGCTGGCGCGCTTACGGCGCCGAGGCGCATCAAGGGCGGCGAGAGGGCCCGCGCCAGGGGCGCGTGCGAACCCATGCCCCAGGCCGGGGCCAGGCGCGCGTGCGCGTGCGCGCCCGGCAGCGGGTCGTGCAGCCGCCACAGACCCGCCCACCAGCGAAAGCGGCACGAGAGCGCGCTCACGAGCTCTTGCGTGTAGGCGTAGGCGGGGGCAACGAAGCCGCTCGGCTCGACGCCGGCGAGCTTGAGCACGCGCCAGCCCGCGCCGACCGCGCGCTTGGCCTCGAGTTCGTCGAGGCCCAGGAACTCTCCGCAACGGACGCGCTCGGGGCGCAGCGCCGCGCGCGCGGAGAATCCGCTCGGCCGGCGACGTGCGTGATGGAAGCCGTGCTGGGCGATCGCGTCGCCGCCTCGCGCGCGCTCGTTGAGCCAGCTTGCCATCTGCGGCGAGCGCTCTCCCAGAGGGTGCAGGTCGCGAGCGGGTATCACGAGCAGCGTGACGCGGTCCACGCCGTGATCGTCCAGCCAGTCGCGGATCAGCGCGCAGCGCTCAAACGTGGCGGGCTCGACGTCGTGCACGGCCACCGCGATACGCGTGGCGGCGCGCGCGGGACGCACCCGTGGGCGCGCGGGCGCCGAGCTCGCGGCTACCCGTTCGGTAGGGGGCTTATCCGTGCCCATGACGTACAGATTCCTTGCAACGAGCGCGCTTTTGTGACGATGCGGAGACGATTTTGTGAATGGGTCGTGAAACCAACCCGCGCGCCCGGTCCGAAGCGCTTCATAAGCTGTGGCGCTCGTGCACCCCATCTCCTATTTTCAGGCAGTAATCCTCGGCCTCACCCAGGGAGTGGCCGAGCCGTTTCCGATCTCGAGCCTTGGCCACGGCGTCATCCTGCCTCGCCTGTTTGGCTGGCACATACATCAGAACGACAAGTTCTTTCTCACGTTCCTGGTCGCCACGCACCTGGGCACCGCGATCGTGCTCCTGCTGTTCTTCCTTTCGGACTGGGTGCGAATCGTCAAGGGAATCTTCCGCTCGCTCGCGCTGCGCGAGATTCGCGCCGAGGACACCGATGCGCGGCTCGGCTGGCTGCTGGTGGCAGGGACCATCCCCGTGGGGATCATCGGTCTGCTGCTGGAGATGCCACTTCGCAAACTGTTTGCCTCGCCGGGCCTCGCGGCGTTCTTTCTGATCGTCAACGGCATAGCGCTGCTGCTGTTCGAGCGGTTGCGCCGGCGCCCGCCAAGGCCGGGCGACTACCTCGGCGACGCCGACGCGCGCATCGCCAAGCTCAGCTGGCGTCAGGCGATCGCCGTGGGGACCTCTCAGACCGCGGCGCTCGTGCCGGGCATCTCGCGATCCGGTTTCTCGATGGGCGGCGGATTGCTCGTGGGACTCTCCAACGAGGATGCGGCGCGCTATGGGTTTCTGCTGGCGACGCCCGTGATCCTCGCCGCCGCGGCGCTGAAGCTGCCCGAACTGCTCGGCAGCGAGGGCAACGGCGTACGCGGGCCCGCGCTGGTCGCGGGAATCTGCGCGGCGGCGACGACGTTTTTCGCAGTCAAGTTCTTGCTGCGGTACTTCGAGACGAATCGGCTGACGCCGTTTGGCATCTACTGCATAGCTTTCGGCGCCTGCACCCTGCTCATCTTCGCGTTCGGCGGTTGAGGCGGCTCAGGCGACGGGCGAGAGCTTTGTGCGGTGCGCTCGGTGTGTCCCGCCGTGCGGTTCAGGCCTGCGAGCTCGCGGAACGCGCTTTGGGCCCAGTTGCGAACCACGCGAAGGCAAAACACGCGATCGCCACTACCAGCGCCGCGATGCCGTGCTTGGTGTGATGGTGGTTTGCTTCGGCGCTGGTCGCCGAGGCATGACCCGGGAAGAACGACGGCAGCGAGTGCTCCGGCTGAACGAAGTAGATCACCGCGACGACAATCAGCAGGACTCCAAGCAGCACCGCCGCCGGGATGAGAATTCTGCGTAGCTGGGGGCTCATGGTGGGGCCGATGGTAGAGCACGATCCCGCCCGCGCCGGCGCTGCACGCGCGCTGTCGCCATCATGGACGCGATGACGATCCCGCGTACACCGCCGAAGATGTTCGAGACGCGCAGCGAGTCCTGGCGCGAAGTGGGTCTGCTGCGCGAGATCGACCGCCGCGTGGTCAGGCGCGCGCGCGTCGAGGCGCTCGTGCTCGTGGCGCTGTTCGCCGGCGTGGTGATCCTGTACGACAACCGGGTCGCTCTGCTCGGCGCCGCCGGGCAGCACGGAAGCGCGGCCCACGAACTGGAAGAGCCGGTGGAATCGCTCGTGCGCGCCGGGACGGTGATCGCGCTGCTGATCCTGGGCTGGGCGATCGCGCGCGATGTCGGTCGCAGCCTCGGACCGGCGCTGTTCCGGCGCATGGAGCCGGCGACCGCGGGCACGGTGGGGTTCCTGATCCGCCTGCTCACGGTGATCCTCACGCTCGTGGTGGCGTTTCGCGTGGCGGGGGTCGAATCGCGCACGCTCGCGCTGGGCGGGGCGTTCACGGCGGTGATCTTTGGCCTCGCGGCGCAGCAGACGCTCGGCAACGTGATCGCCGGCACCGTGCTGCTCAGCGCGCGCCCATTTCGCGTCGGCGACGTGGTGCGCTTGCAGGGGGGACCGATCGCAGGCCAGCTCGAGGGAACCGTGAGCTCGCTCGGGCTGCTCTACACGACGCTGGCCAAAGGCGACGATTCGGTGATGGTGCCCAACAGCGTGGTGCTGAACACAGCGGTGGCGCCGGTGCGCGAGCCCGAGGCGGTCAACCTGCGCGCCCGCCTGCGGCCCGGGATGACGCCCGGCGACCTGCAGGAACTGCTTGAGAAGTCGCTGGAAACGCCGCTGCGGTCGCCCCCCCGGATCACGCTGGAGGAGGTCGACGGCGACGAGGTCGTGGTGCAGATATCGGTCTCGCCTTCCGTGGCCACGGAAGGGCGCCACCTGGCCAGCGAGCTGCTCAGCGTGGTCTCACGCGAGACGCGCTCGAGCGACGAGCAGGAGCGCGATCAGGCCCGTACCGCGTAGCGCAAAAAGAGCTCCGAGCCGCTCTGCAGCACGCCGGTCAGCGCCAGCTCCACAGGAGTCTGGAGCATCGCGCCGGCGACGATGCGCAACGCCTCGCCCCTGGACGGGTCACCGCCGGCGAGCTTCGGCGCAAGCGTCACAAGCAGCTCGTCGACCAGTCCTGCGGCGAGCAGGTTCGCGTTCAGGTGCGGGCCACCCTCGCACAGCAGCAGCTCGACCGCATAGCGCTCGCGCAGCTCACACAGCGCGGCGTGCAGGTCGAGCATGCCATCGCGCTCGGCGCGCAGGTATTCGACGTGCGCGGCGGGCGATGCCAGGCTCGCCTGTGAATTGGTGACGATCACCACCCGCGCCTCGGGCGTGGCCAGCAGCGGCAGCTCTTGCGGCAGGTCCATGCGCCCGGACACCACGCACGCCAGCGGCTCCTCGCTTTTGCCCTGCTCGCGCCTGCGCTGCCGGCTTGCGGGGTCCCTGATCAGGCGGCCGTAGCGCTCCTCGCGCGCGGTGCCCGCACCGACCAGCACGGCGTCGGCGACCGTGCGCAAGGCGTGAAACAGCTCGCGGTCGACGGCGTCGCCCAGCAGCCCCGCGCGTCCGCCGATCGTGGCGCGCCCGTCGGCGCTGGAGATCATGTTGACGATCACATAAGGCCGGGTCCCCGCGCGGGCGCGCCCGCCGGCGGGCCAAAGCGACTGCGCGACCTCGAGCGGGGATTCGACGCCGCCGGGCGGCAGCAGCCGTTGCAGCTGCGCCGGACCCGGCTTCGGCTCAGGCCGCGGCTTGGGGGCCGTGGATCGCTGCTCTGCCATCGATCGCGGCTCACCCTAGAGCACGGCGAAAAGCCCCGCCGGGGTTGCGGCGAAAGGGCACGCGCGTGGCTGCATTCCCGCGGTTGGACCTGCTACGGTCGTGGCGTCTGGCCGGCCTACAAAAACCGGCAAAAGTGGTGCAGGCGCTCGCAGGTCGAAGCTCTCGAAGCATCCTCCGCGCAGCAGCAAGCACATATCCGTGGAGGAGTTCCCACATGCCAACTGGCACCGTAAAGTGGTTCAGCGACGACAAGGGGTTCGGTTTCATCACCCCTGACGACGGTGATAAGGACCTGTTCGTCCACCACACCGGTATAAACGGAGAGGGTTATCGCTCGCTGCAGGAGGGGGCCAAGGTGTCCTACGACCCTGAGCAGGGCGACAAGGGACCCAAGGCCGTCAACGTGACGGCGATCTAGGCCGAGGCTCGCTGCTTTAGCCTTCGAGGGCCCGCCGCGGCGGGCCCTCAACATGTCAAGCGACGCTCCAGCCCTCCCGCTCAGGGACTCAACTGCCAGGGCTGGCGCGCGGCGTTCGCTGTCGTGGCCCAGCGCCGGCTCGCTTGCGCGCGTGCGCAGCTCGCAGTGGGCGGCCCGCGCGTGTTTGCTTGCGATCGTGGCGGGCAGCCTGCTGCTCGTGCTGGTGGCCGCCGACCGCCCGGGCCCCCTCACTCCCACCACGCACGCGCAGTTCTTCCCGCGCTGGATGGCCGGCCCTCTCGGCGGCGCGTGGCCCGGGCTCACGCGCGACTCCACGACGCTGCGCTGGCTGTTCACCGCCACGATGATCGGGATGTACGCCGCGTATCTGCTGGCGCTGTGGTGCCGGGCGGGGCTGACGGCGCGCGCGGTAGTCGCATCGGTAGTGGCGTTGCATCTGATCTTGGTGCTCGCGCCCCCGATGGCGCTCACCGACGTGTTCAACTACATCAACTACGCGCGCATGGAGGTGGTGCACCACCTCAACCCGTACACCACCATCCCGATCCTCGAGCCGCATAGCGACCCGAGCTACGCGCTCAGCAACTGGCACCAGCTGCTCAGCCCGTACGGGCCGCTGTTTACGCTGATCACGTTCGCGGTGGTGCCGCTCGGGGTGGCGGCGTCGTTCTGGGGGCTGAAGGTGGTGCTCGCCGCCGCCAGCCTTGCGACGCTCGGGCTGGTTTGGCGCTGCGCGCGACTGCTCGGCCGCGATCCCGTCAAGGCGGTCGCATTCGTTGGCCTGAACCCAATCGTGCTCGTGTGGGGCCTCGGCGGCGACCACAACGACTCGCTGATGCTGCTGTTCATCGTGCTCGGCTTCTACCTGTTGCTGCGAGCCGGGTGTGGCGGCTCTGCGCAGCCGGACTCGCCCGCTCGCGCCGCGCCGGGCCCCGACTCCGCGGGCTCGGAGCCCGCGGGCCCTGACCCCGCGGCGGGCCACACGGCGGGCCTCGCGTTGCCCGGGGCCTGGCTGCGCTCTGCCTCCGCCGCGGCGGTGCTCGCGGGGGTGGCGTTCGTCGCCGCCGCCGCGATCAAGGCTTCTGCGGCGGTGCTGATCCCCGTGGTGCTCGCGAGCCTGCTGCGCTCGCGCAGGCGCCTGGCGCAGGTGGTGTTCGGCATGTCAGTGGCGTGCGCGGCCGCGGGCGCGGCGAGCCTGATCGCGTTCGGGCTGCACGTACCCGACCTGAGCACGCAGAGCCGGCTCGTGACCAACGAGAGCGTGCCCAACCTGGTCGGGCTCGCGGTCGGCGCCGGCGGAGAGACCCAAACGCTGCATACGCTGATGACCGCGGCGCTCGCGGTGTCGCTGCTGGCTTGCTGCGTGCTGGCCTGGCGCCGGCGCTCTGCGATAACGGCCTCCGGGTGGGCGTCGGTCGCGCTGCTGGTGACGCTGAGCTGGGTGCTGCCGTGGTACGTGCTGTGGGTGTTGCCTCTGGCCGCGCTGTCACGCTCGCGACGTCTGCGCACCGCGTCGGCGGTGCTGGGCGCCTACCTGATCGTCTCGTGGGCGCCCGCGTCGGGGCTCGTGTGGCAGGGAATCGGCTTTCACCCCGAGAGGACACCGTTGGGCCGCCTGCACCAGCGTTACATCAAGGAGCTTCTGAACTAGCGCGCCGCACCGCGCTCAGGCATCCTCGGGTGGCTGGCGGGCTCGCTTTCGCTCAGACGCGCGCCGCTTGTCTTGCAGGCGCCGCTGCCGCGAGCCGGGCGTCGGCCTGGTGGGCGTGCGTGGAGGGGGCGTGCGCAGCGCCGCCGCGAGGCGCTCGCGCAGGCGCTCGAGCGCGAGCTGGCGGTTGCGCGCTTGCGAGCGCGCGTCCTGTGCGACTGCGGTCACCCGCTCGCCGGCGCGCGCGAGCAGCCGTTCGCGCTGGGACTCGCTGAGGATGCGCGAGGCTCTCACGTCAAAGCTCGCTTCCACGCGCGAGGCGGTCACGTTGGCGTGCTGCCCGCCCGGTCCCGACGAGCGGCTCGCACGCAGACTGATCTCCGCGAGCGGAATCGAAAGACCCTTCTGGACGCGCAGATAGTCGGACTCATCCGCCACGCCGTCTCAGCGCTCCGGTGTACCGCGGGTGGCGTGCGCCGCCACGCTCAGCCGGCATCGATGCGCGGGCCGCATAGGCTCAGCGGTGGCGGATCTGCCAGCGGCGCTGGGCCACGCGGCGCACGCGCGAGCCGCTCGCCGGCGCAACGTAGCGTCCCTGCCCGTAGCGGGTGCGACGTTCTGCGAGCTCGGTCATACGCGCTTCGAGCGCGCGTGCGCGGCCTCGCCCGATGTCGACGGATCCGGGCTGCTTGAGCGCCACGAGCCCGATGTCGAACCGGCGCACCACGTTGAACAGGTGACGGCGCGCCCACACGCGCATGGGCCTGGGGAGCAGCGCAAAATAGCCGATGTAGGAGTAGCGCACGAAGACTTTGCGAAACGCGATCGAGCTGACCTCCGCCGCGGAGCCTTTGAACTGGAGCGGGTCGAAGAAGCTGAACGAGCGCTCGCTGAAGTTGTGCAGGTGGTAGGGGTTGATGAGGTGCGCCTCGGTGAGGGTCACATAGGGCAGTTTCAGGAGCAACTCGCCGTCGTGTTGCAGGACGCGGTGGATTTCCTTCAGCGCGAACAGGTAATCCGGGATGTGCTCCAGGGTGGCAGCGGAGAAGACCGTACGCACGCTGTTGTCTGCGAACGGCAGCGGGTCTTTGCCGAGGTCGAGGGTGACGTCGGCGCGGTCGGAGAGATCGACGTTGACAAAACCGGGGATATACGTCTTCCCCGCGCCGATATTCAGCTCGTACGGCGGGCCGGGCGCGTCGGTCACGTGCGTTCTCTAGTGCTCTGCCACGAAGCCGTCTGGGGGAGCCAGCGGGCGGCCCTCCTGCACCCAGCGCAACAGGCCGCCGTCGAGTGAGTACGCGGTGAAGCCCGAGGCACGGAAGGCCTGCGCCGCCATCAGCGAGCGCGAGCCGACGCGGCAGTAGAAGACCACGGGTCGCTCGCGCTCGACCTCGCCGGCGTGCGCGGGGAGCTGCGTCAGCTCGATGTGGCGCGTGCCCTCGATGTGACCGGCGTCGCGCTCGTAGTCCTCGCGCACGTCGATCACCTGCGGCGGCTGCTGCTCGGCAAGCCAGCTCGCCAGGCGCGCGGGATCGACGTTCAAGTCGCCGTTGTCGGGTGCAGCGCTCACAGCCTGAGCGTAACGCGCCAGGCGTTTGCGCATCACTAGGATCCGAATCGTGCTGGCGCTCGGCGACGTCTACGCGATACCGCAGGAGCACCTCGACTTCTGCGCCACGATCGGCGAAATCGCGCGCGAGCGCATCGCGCCGCGCTCGGCCGAGATCGACGAGCGCGCCGAATACCCGTGGGACATCCGCAAGCTGCTGGCCGAGCAGGACATCCTCGGGCTTCCGTTTCCAACCGAGTACGGCGGCACCGGCACCGGCACGCTGATGCTCAACATGGGGGTCGAGGAGCTGGCCAAGGTGGACGCGTCGTGCGCGCTGATCCTGATGGTGCAGGAGCTCGGAACGCTGCCGATCCAGCTGTTTGGCTCGGACGAGCTGAAGGAGCGCTTCCTGCCCAAGTGCGCCAGCGGCGAATGGTCGCCGGCATTCGCGCTCTCTGAGCCGGAGGCGGGATCGGATCCCGCGGGCATGAAGACCACGGCGGTGCGCGACGGCGACGAGTGGGTGATCAACGGAACCAAGAACTGGATCTCCAACCTCGGGATCGCCGACTTCTACATCTGCTTCGCGGTCACCGATCGCGACACGCGCCGCATCACGGCGTTCGTGGTGGAGGCCGACCGGCCCGGCTTCAGCGTGGGCAAGCTCGAGCACAAGCTCGGGATCAGGGCGTCGCCCACGGGACAGCCGATCTTCGACGAAGTGCGCGTGCCCGACGCAAACGTGATCGGCGAGGCCGGCAAAGGGCTGTCGGTGGCGCTGGGGACGCTCGAGCGCACGCGGCTGGGAGCCGCTGCACAGGCGGTCGGCATCGCCCAGGGAGCCACCGACTACGCGGTCGCCTACGCGAAGGAGCGCCGGCAGTTCGGCCAGGCGATCAACGAGTTTCAGGGCATCCAGTTCAAGCTCGCCGACATGGAAACGCGCACCGCCGCGGCGCGCGAGCTGCTGTACAAGGCGTGCGCGATGGTCGACCGCGGGGAGCCGGCGAAAGGCAAGTACTCCTCTATGGCAAAGGTGTTCTGCTCGGACACCGCGATGGCTGTCACCGTCGACGCCGTGCAGGTGCTCGGCGGCTATGGCTACGTCAAGGAGTACCCGGTCGAGCGCATGATGCGCGACGCGAAGATCACCCAGATCTACGAGGGCACCAACGAGATCCAGCGCGTGGTGATCGCGCGGACGCTGAGATAAGCGCCAACCTCGCGCTGCGCCTGGGCACCGCTGCGATCGCTATCGGCGCGGAGTAGCATCCGAAGCCCGACTCGCGGCCTGGGAGGTCCATGATGGGGATCGAGCTCCGCTGCCAACGCCTGACCGCGGGATCGCACGTGCTGGGGGGATTGCTCGGACCCGTCAGCGCGGTCGCGCTGATGCTCGTGGCCGCTCCCGGCGCGTCGGGGGCGTTCATCCAGCAGGGGGAAAAGCTGACCGGGCAAGGCGAGGTGGGAACCGCAGAAGCGGGCGAGAGTGTGGCGCTATCGGCGGACGGCAACACTGCGTTGATCGGCGGTCCGTGCGACGGTCATAGCTCCGTTCAAGAACGGTGCGGCGTCGGCGCTGTGTGGGTCTTCACCCGCGTCGGGTCAACGTGGATCCAACAAGGCAACAAGCTCACCGGAGCACGGGAGATCGGAAGTGGCGAATTCGGCGCGGCAGTGGCGCTGTCCGCGAACGGCAACACGGCACTGGTCGGCGCACCGCGAGACAGACACGGCGTCGGGGCTGTGTGGGTCTTCACGCGCACCGGTTCGACATGGACCGACCAAGGAGAGAAGCTCGTGCCGGGCGCGAAGAACTCCACCCAAAAACCTAGGTTCGGCTCGAGCGTGGCGCTTTCCGAAGATGGCAACGCGGCATTGATTGGCGGCGACTTCGATCGCCACGGACGTGGCGCCGCGTGGGTGTTCACACGCACAGGCACGGCGTGGTCAAGACAAGGCAGCAAGCTCAGCGCGAGCGACGAGAAAGGCAAGGCCGAATTCGGCTTCAGCGTGGCGCTGTCCGCCGACGGCAACACGGCGCTCATAGGAGGCCCGTTCGATGGGCACCTCGAAGGAGCGGCGTGGGTGTTCACGCGCACGGGCTCGGTCTGGGCCCAACAAGGGAGCAAGCTCACTGGCGCCTGCAAGGCCGAACAAGGATCGGAAGGATTTCGAGGAGCCTTTGGCAGCGGTGTCGCGCTTTCCGGCGATGGCAACACGGCTTTGATCGGCCAGCCGTGGTGCGGCGTATTCAACTGCGTGGGACCGCATTGCCAATACGTGGGCCGCGCGTACGCGTTCGCGCGCTCCGGCTCGGTATGGGCACAACAAGGGAAAAGCTTTACCAGCAGGGTCGAAGGTTTTGGCGAAGGAGATACCCCGGGGTTCGCCGCCAGCATGCGCCTATCCGCCGATGGCAACACGGCGCTGATTGCCGAGCCTGGCACGTGCTACGAAGGTTTTTTGTGCGTGCCGGGCCAAGCCTGGGAGTTCGCCCGCTCGGGCGAAACATGGACGCAGCAGGGAGAAGCCATCACGGGGTCCGGGGAGGTCGAGGGCGAATACAACAGCGTGAGGTTCGGCGAATCGGTGGCGCTCTCCACAGATGCGAAAACCGCGCTGATCGGCGGCCCCGGCGACAACGAACGCATCGGCGCGGCCTGGGTGTTCGTGCAGTAGTCGGCGACCGGTTAGGAAGCGCACCACGCTAGGCCCTCGCGCCAGTTTCGCGCCAGTCGTGTCCTGACTCAGCCGGATTCAGCCGGACTCCACCGGAGCGCCCTCGCCTATGCCAAGCCAAACTCCGCTCTACAATGCGGCCGTCGGGTGATCACCCAGATCTACGAGGGCACCAACGAGATCCAGCGCGTGGTGATCGCGCGGACGCTGAAATAGGGCCTTAGGCTTGGTCGCCGGCAGCCGACGCTGAAGTAAGCGCGCGTTTATGATCCCCGCCCACAAGCGCGGTCCCGACCACCGCGACCCTTGGGGGGCCTGCGTTGCGGACGTGCCGCGATGGATCGCGACAAGGAGAGGACGTCTTCATGGCTGCTGTAGGGGTGGGCGTGCCAGGGCTGACATTGAGGTATCGGCGCGGCGGAGCGGCACTGCTCTTCGCGGCGCTGAGCGCGCTGGCGTTGAGCGCCGGCGCGTCTGCGGAAACGAAGACGTTCGCCAAACCGGGCTGCGAAAGGTGGGAAGTCCCGACAGGCGTTGGCAGTGTTGTTATGCAGGCGACGGGGGCGGCGGGCTCCGCGGCGGAGATACAGTCCGCCTTCGCCGGCAAGGGCGATGCCTTCTCGGCGGTGCTGTCCGGTCTCGCGTCCGGCGAAAGCCTGTTCGTGTGCGTGGACGAAGGGGGCGGCGAAGGCGGCTTGACTGAAACCGGGCACGGCGGTGGTCGTGGCGGCGGAGCGTCGGGTGTGAGCCGCGCGGCCAACTTCGAACACCCCGTGCTCGTGGCGGCCGGCGGCGGCGGTGCCGGTGCTGAGGGCCGCGAAACCTTCGGCGCGGGCGGCAACGCGGGCGAAGCAGGCGACAACGGCAGCATCCCCGGCGGCGGCGGCGGCGCGGGAACGGAATCCGAAGGCGGTGCCGGCGGGGGCTCCGGCAGCAAGGGCACCAAGTTCACGGCGCTGGGGCCCGGTCCCGGGGGCGCGGGCGGCTCGTCTACCGGCAATCCGTTCGGGGGAGGCGGAGGCGGAGGCGGCTACTTCGGGGGTGGCGGAGGTACCGGCGCCGACGAAGCTACCAGTGGCGGTGGCGGTGGCGGCTCGGACTTCTGCGGCAACGGCGCTGCGTCGTGCGAAAGGCACGCCCAGGCGGGCACGAGCCACGAAGCTGGCGAAGCCGAAGGGGACGCCAAGGTGACGCTCGCCTATACGGTCCAGCGGACGTGCGGCAAGACCACGGTCGGCAAGGCCACAGACTCGCTGCTGTCCAACCTCAAGCGGGTCAACCGCTGCGTCCTGCCGGTCGGTGCGCTGATCCCCGAACTGACCGTGTATCTGTCCCCGACCGCGAGCAAAGGGCAGGAGCTGATCAAGGGCGTGATCTACGCCGACGCCAAAGGCAGGCCCGGGGCGCTCGTCGGCTCAACCGAACAGCTCACGTTCAAGAGCACGAACTCGGCTGGCTGGTACAGCCTGCCGCTGTCCTCGCGGCTGCTGCTCGCCGAAGGTACTTACTGGATCGGGATCATCACAGGCGGCAGCGGCAAGGTCGCCGCTGAGCACTACGACAGCGTGCGCAACGCCGAGGACTACAACACCAACAGCTACGCCTCCGGGCCGAGCAACCCGTTCGGCTCGTTCAAAACGACCAACGAGGAAATGTCGCTGTACATGACCTTCGTCCCGGGCGCCTGAGCAGGCCCAACCGCGTAAGCGAAGCCTGGCGGCCCGGCCCTCGCGGTCGGGCCGCTGGGTTATGCGCGCCAGTCTTGCGCCAGTCGTGTCCTGACTCGGCCAGACTCAGCCGGATTCCGCCTCGTAGGGCCTCGC